>CAYOAD010000152.1:0-10246 GCA_964401845.1 uncultured Rhodospirillaceae bacterium
CCGACGTCGTGGCCGGGTCCGGCGCCTGCCCGGTGGGATCATGGCTTGCGGTACTCCAGTGCGGCGTTTCGCTTGCGGCAACCAAGGCGGCACTCCCCATCAGCGGCACGACCACCAGCGCCATCAGCCACCAGGCAATACGCCGGCGCCATCGCCGATGGGTGGGTTCGACCGGTTCGGTCATGATTTATGCGGTACCGGACACATTCAGGATACGCCTTCCACGCCGGGATCGAAGGGGGCAGACAAACCTGCCCGGCGTCGCAACGGCGTTTTAATGGGTATCTATCAAGTATGGGGAGGAAACCGCCGACTTTCAACTCGGCGGCAGTCCGGATCAGCCAGCCAACGCCCTAACCGAGCGGATTGAGGAAGACGACCCAAAGCGCGATACCGATGACCATCAAGCCAACCAGCCCACCCGCCAGCTGCCATTTGGTCGAGTCGTATTTTGATGATTCAACGGTCGCCAACCACTCTTCTTCCGACATTTCGTGGGGTTCCTTGAGAACTCGGGCCTTCGCTTTTTTCGCCATTTGTACAAACTCAATCGCTGTTCATATCGAGTGTGCCGATCACAAACACGCCGGCATTCAAGACGTTTCAATTCGGAACAATTGGAAGCCGAATGCCGCCGAATCGAACCGCATCGGGTCGGTTGCAGCAAACGCCGTGCCGTAACGCGGCATACGTTGCCGTCTTGCGCGACTATGGCCGCGTGCTATAACGGCGGACGGATTTCGCAAGCCGACTTCAACCCGCGCGATCGCACCCGGCCAAGGGATAATGACGGACATGGCAACTACCGTACTGGTGCTCAACGGCCCCAACCTGAACATGTTGGGCACACGCGAACCCGACATCTACGGCCACGAGACGCTCGACGACGTTCACCGGATATTGGCGGCGCGGGCGACCGAACTTGGTCTCGCCGTCGATTGCAGGCAAAGCAATGTCGAAGGGGAATTGGTCACATGGATACAGGAGGCCAGAGGAGAATTCGCCGGCATCCTGATCAACGCCGGCGCCCTCACCCACACCTCCGTCGCACTCTTGGATGCCCTGAATGCCGCCGGCCTCCCCGTCATAGAAGTACACCTGTCCAACATCTACAAACGCGAGGAATTCCGCCACCATTCCTTCATCAGCGCGGCCGCCGAAGGCGTCATCTGCGGCTTCGGCGTCGACAGTTATGTGTTGGCAATCGAGGCAATGGCTGGAATTCTAGGGCGGCAAGAACAAGACTAGGAAACAAACCCTTCATGAACGACAAACCATCCATCGACAAAGACCTCATTCGCGAACTCGCCGGACTGCTCGATGAGACCGGGTTGACGGAAATCGAAGTCACCGAAGGCAAAAGCCAGATCCGCGTGGCACGAGCCGCAGCCCCCGCCGCTGCCATCGCTGTTCCGGCGCCGGTAGCCGCGCCTGTCTCTCCGGCCGCCCGGGCGGCCGAATCCCGGGCGGAAGCGGAAGAGGCCTCCCACCCCGGCGCCGTCACGTCACCGATGGTCGGCACCGCCTACATTGCGCCGGAGCCCGGCTCCGCCCCCTTCGTCAAGGTCGGTGACGAGGTTTCGGAGGGTCAGACGCTGCTGTTCGTCGAAGCCATGAAGACCATGAACCCCATACCCGCACCCAAGAGCGGCCGCGTGACGCAAATCCTCTTCAGTGACGGCGCGCCGGTCGAATACGGCGAAATCCTGTTGATAATCGAATAGCCGGGATCCGCCGATGTTCGAAAAGGTTCTCATCGCCAGCCGGGGCGAAATCGCCTTGCGAATTCACCGGGCCTGCCGGGAAATGGGCATCAACACGGTGGCGGTCCATTCCACCGCCGATTCCGAGGCCATGCACGTTCGGCTGGCCGACGAAGCCGTCTGCATCGGACCGCCCTCTGCCGCTGACAGTTATCTTAATATCCCGGCGATCATTTCAGCGGCGGAGGTAACCGGCGCGGAAGCGATCCATCCGGGCTACGGTTTCCTGTCGGAAAATGCAAACTTCGCCGAAATCATTTCGGCCCACAATATCGCATTTATCGGTCCCACCGCCGAACACATCAATCTGATGGGCGACAAGATCGCCGCCAAGGAAACCATGAAGAGCCTCGGTGTGCCGGTCGTGCCGGGCAGTGATGGCGGCGTCGAAACCGCCGACGACGCAAAACGCATCGGCGACGAGATGGGCTATCCCATTCTCATCAAGGCGTCCTCCGGCGGCGGTGGGCGGGGCATGAAGGTCGCCGAAACCGCCGACGACGTAGCTCACGCCTTTTCGACTGCGCGCGCCGAATCCAAGGCGGCGTTCGGCGACGACGCGGTCTACATCGAGAAATATCTCGGGCGTCCGCGCCATATCGAGGTGCAGATCCTGGCCGACAGTCACGGTAACGTCGTCCATCTGGGCGAACGCGATTGCTCGCTGCAGCGCCGTCACCAGAAAGTGCTCGAGGAAGCCCCCTCCCCCGCCCTCAACGCCGAACAGCGCACCGAGATCGGCGAAAAAGTCGCCTCGGCGATCAGGGGGCTCGGCTATCTCGGCGCCGGCACCATCGAATTCCTCTACGAAGACGGTGAATTCTATTTCATCGAGATGAACACCCGCTTGCAGGTCGAACATCCTATTACCGAGATGATCACCGGCATCGATATCGTGCGGGAGCAACTGCGCATCGCCGACGGTGCGCCGTTGAGCTTCAAACAGGAAGACATCAAGTTCTGGGGCCACGCCATCGAGTGCCGCATCAACGCTGAAGACCCCCGCACCTTCGTCCCCATGCCCGGCCAGGTCACCGACTACCACCCGCCCGGCGGATTGGACGTGCGGGTCGATTCAGCGCTTTATTCCGGCTACCGCGTACCGCCCCACTACGACAGTCTGATTTCGAAACTGATCGTCCGCGGCGGCAGCCGGACCGAGTGCATCATGCGGCTGCGGCGCGCCCTGGAGGAGTATGTGATCGGCGGCATCCCCACGACCCTCGACCTCCACCGCGTATTGATCAACGATCATTATTTCCAATATGGCGCTTACGACATCCATTGGCTGGAATCGTTCATCGCCAAGCGCGAGGAGAGCTAGCGATATCAGCGGGCCGGACCTAACCCCCGATCTTGTTCTCAAGGCCTATTCGGTCGGCGTTTTTCCCATGGCCGACGGCCGCTTCGATACGCGCATCTTCTGGGTCGATCCCGAAAAACGCGGCGTCCTGCCGCTGGACGGCTTTCACCTGCCCCGCCGCCTGGCCCGTACCGTGCGCTCGGATACCTATCGCGTCACGATCGATACCGCCTTCCGCCGGGTCATGGAAACCTGCGCGGAGCCCCACCCGAGGCGGCAGGCAACCTGGATCAACGACGAGATTATCGACCTTTACACGGCGCTTTGCGATCGCGGCCACGCCCATAGCGTGGAATGCTGGACGGCCGCCGAGGATGGCGGAGACCAATTGGCCGGCGGTCTCTACGGCGTCAGCCTGGGCACGGCATTCTTCGGCGAAAGCATGTTCGCCCGCGCCCGCGACGCCAGCAAAGTGGCTCTTGTCCACCTGGTTGCCCGGCTGCGCGCAGGTGGATACACCCTGCTGGACACGCAATTCATTACCGATCACCTCGCCATGTTCGGTGCGGTGGAAATCCAACGCGACGACTATCAGGTGCAGCTGGACGCGGCGCTCGACGACGTCGGAGATTTCCACGCCCTGCCCGAACAAATCGACGGCGCCCAAGCAATCGAGGCTTTGGCGTGACCTCATCCTGGCAACCGCCCTCGACATTCGAGGAGATCATAAAAGATCTGCTGGTGCCTGGCTGGCTTTACATGAAATACCGGGTCGCCAAGGAATTGCGCAAGGGCGAGCCGGAAACGCGCCTGTTGCCGTTCCTGGTCGACCGCGGCCGCGCCGCGCTGGACGTCGGCGCCAACAAGGGCGTCTACACCCACCTGCTGGGGCCGTTGGCGACCCACGTCTATGCCTTCGAGCCTAACCCGAAACTTTACAAGTCCCTGATTCGCAGCCTGCCGTACAATGCCACCGCCAAGCCTTTGGCCGTATCCAACGCCGCCGGCAGCGCCGAACTGCGTATCCCGCGGGGTTCCAAGAAAGGCTATTCCAACCAGGGCGGATCACTCAGCGCGCACAAGGTGCAGGGCGAATTCGGCGCCGTCACCGTCGAAGCCATCCGCATCGACGATCTTGATTTGCCCCCCGTCGGATTCATCAAGGTCGACGTTGAGGGCTTTGAGCTGCAAACCCTGGAAGGCGCGGTGGAAACGCTGGCCAGGGACAAGCCCGTGTTGCTGATCGAAATGGAGGAACGGCACACCGGCATCCCCATCGAGGACATGATCGCCACCGTCGAATCATATGGTTATACCGGCTTCGCCCTCCACCAGGGCCGGATAACCAAGGCCCTGGGCCTCGACTTTGACGTCTGCCACCGGCCGATGGTCGGCAAGAAGGGTTACGTTTTCAATTTCATCTTTTTTCCGGCGGGGCCGGACTGACAAACCTCCGATAGCTTCAAATTGGAGATTCTACGCCGCCCTCTCCCCCTGAAATTGCGGACCTCAATCATGGCCGTAATTTCGATTGGCCAGCTCAGCCGAACGGTTTCCATAGCAAAATCAGCTTCGGCAGCACCGTAAGCGCCGCCAAAAGGGCGATGAACATGGCCGCCCCGGTCAACACGCCGAAATAGATCGTCGGGATGAAGTTGGACAGCATCAGGATCGAGAAGCCGAAGATGATGGTCAAGGTGGTGTAGAATACCGCCCTGCCGATGTTGGAATGGCAAATGTGCAGGGTTTCGACGTAACTGTTGGTTACGGCGTACTCCTCCCTGAAGCGGTAGATGTAGTGAATGCCATTGTCGACGGCAATGCCGATGGTGATGGCGGCGATGGTGATGGTCATCATGTCCATGGGGATTTCGGCCCAGCCCATGACCCCCAACACCACGACCGCTCCCAACAGGTTCGGCAGTATTCCGATGATCGACAAGGGGACCGAGCGGAACAACACCAGGAACATGATGGCGATCCCCAGCATCACGACGCCGATGGTCTTGATCTGCGAGGCGAACAGGCTCTGCAGCATGTTGTTGTAGAGCACCAGCAGTCCACTCAGGTTCACATCCTTGATCAGCAGCTTGTAGCTCGCGAGTTCCTCGAACCCGTGCTCTTTTCCCAGACCGCGCCGCACCGTCTCGAGCAACTCTTTGCGGCGCAGATCCGGCTTCGAATCCAACACCCGCGCCGTCAACCGAACTTCGTTGTCGGGAATGGAGACATAGGGGTCGATAAGGTTCTTTTTTACAGCGGCGGGAGCTTTGGTGTAGAGGATGGCCAGCTCCATGCCATCCAGCTCCTTCTCGGCAAAATCCTCGGCAACCCGAACCGATGAAGCTAGCGAGAGCACCTTGCCGAATTGGGGCAAGCCCTCGAGGTAGTCATGGGCTTTCTTGATGATCTGAATCTTAGTGGGGGTGAACCACAGCTCCGGCTTGTTGCGGCGCGCTTCCATGTACTCGCGCTCCATCTCGATCTCTTCCTCGGTCATCTCTTTGAGGTCTTCTTCGGTCAATTCCTCGAGATCGTCGTCGTCGAATTTCACCACTATTTCCAAGGGCGTCGTACCGCCGAGCTCTTCATCGATGAGCTTGAGGCCCCGATAGATCTCCGTGCCGTCGTTGAAGTAGTTGATGAAGCTGTTTTCGACGCGCAACTGGAGAATTCCCCCGACACCCACGAGGGTCAACACAAGCGCCAGCGCCAGTATCTTGTTGCCTTGGAACTGCGTCAGTCGGGCGAGGTATGCAGGCAGGAGGAAACGGTGGCCGTCGACCAAGGGTTTGAAATCAGCTTTTCCCATCACCAACAGCAAAGAGGGGAAGAGCAGAAACGAAGTGGCGAACGTTACTGCCAAACCCGCACTCATCATCCAGCCGAAGTCGATGACCGGCTTGATTTCGCTCACGACCAGCGAGCTGAAGCCCATTACCGTGGTCAGCGCCGTGTAGAAACACGGCTTCACCATCTTGTGGGCGGTGGTTCTGACCAGCGTCAACTGATCGTCATCCGGATAATCTCGATGGAGCTGAAGGTAGCGCACGATCAAGTGAATGTTCATCGAGATGGTGATGATCAGCATCAGCGCGAGAAAATTGGAGGAGATGACGGTGACCTTCCAGCCGATCAATCCGAGAACCCCGATCATTATCGATCCGGCGTAAAAGCAACTGAGCAGGGGCAATACGATCCAGCGCAATTTTCGGAAAATGACCGTGAGTATGATGATCAGGAAAGCCAGAACGCCGCCACCAAACACCATCAGATCGTTGCGCACATACGTCACCATGTCGTCGGTAATCATCGGCAATCCACCAAGGTGTAAGACGCCGTGCTGGCGGTAGGGTTCGATGATGTTTCGAATGAGGGCAACGTCAATGTGACGTTGCGCGTTCCTCTCTTCTTTTACCTGATCGTATTCGGCAGTGATGTCTTTCAAGCTCCGCGCCTCATCAGCTGAGAGACCGGTATGACGTCTTTTCGCCCTCAATTCGTCCCGAGATTTGAGCAGGCTTTTGTACTGTTCGTTTTCGACCAGCCCCAGCAATAGGGCGGCGGTTCGGCCATCCGAGCTGACGATTAGATCGCGGTAAATTGGGCTATTGATCAGTTCGTCCCTGGCCTTGACCCGATCGATATCGGGTGTCTCCAGGTTGGGAATGCCGTCCTCCAGGGATTGAATCTGTACATCCGAACTTTTGAACAGCGGGGCATCGAGTATCGTGAATACGGTCTCCACGATGGAGACTTTCTTGAGCTCTTCACGGAGCCGCTTCATAGGCGTCAACGCTTGATCCGAGAACAGATCTTCGTGGGGGGTGTAGGTTACGACCAGCAAGTCGCTACTTGGATACCGCTCGTTTATTTTCCGGAATGCCCTGAGATCCGCGTCGTCTTCCAGCAACAGGGAGTCGGCCGAGGCATCCAATTTGAAGTCTTGGGTGTGATAGCCGAAAAAAACCAGAATTGAGAGCAGTACGGCCAGAACTAACTTGGGATTGCGGAGCACCAGGGTGTCATAGGCCCACACGGTATGAGACGTCATGAAGTTTCCTCTTTGAGCCTTGCCGAATCAGTCTGGGAACGATGATGCCGTTTGGACCCGAACCATTCGAAGAGCTTGTCCCTTGCTAGCTCACCACTTCCAACGCGAAGCGTTTTGTAGCGTCACTGTCGTTGTGGGCGAAGTCAACCGTAGTCTCTCCATCGGAGTTCAATTCAGCCCTTCAAAGCCGCCCGATTCATCGGCGACGCAATCGATTACCCAGACGTCGTAGACCGGATGCTCGACGGCCGACAAGGCCGGGCTGGAGGCGAACATCCAGCCGCTGAAGAGGTTCTCCGGCGCTTCGCCCGGTTTGTCGTCGATGATTTCCAGGAAGGCGGTCACCTCGGGCGGTTCCTCCGGCGGACGCTTCGAACAGGTGCGCACCGTAATCAGCAAGCTGCCGAAGCGGATGCCCTTGCCGACGCCGACCTCGAGCTTGGTGATCCGCGCGGTTACCTTGTCGAGCGCCTGGAGCACCGCCTTCTTTCGCGACTGCATGAGACCCTGCGCCGACGCTTGAAGAGCGGCAAGCACGATGACGCCGGCGGCCGCGGCGGCCCAGCGCGCGGTCATGACGACGGTTCCAGCGTCGCGGCAAAACGCAAGCGGACATAATCGGCGAACCAGGAACCGTCTTCCGTCATCAGGTGCGGTTTTAGGTCCTCTTCAATGCCGGCCAGGAATTCCTCCCGCTCCCCTTCGGGCACCGGCGCGATAAAATCCTGCGCCAGGGTTTCGATCCAGGCGGCCATGCTGCCTGGCAAGGGCGTCGGCCGGGGGATCAACTCGACGGACTGGACATCGAAGCCGTGTGCGGTGAGCAGCGCGCGGTACTCTTCGGGCGTCGGGAAATACCAGGGATCGACGGCAAGGTCGTCAATACCGCGACCGCTCAGCGCCCGGAGCGCCGCCGAGCGGATGGCCTCGACGTTGCCATGGCCGCCGAACTCGCCGACGAAGCGTCCACCCGGCTTTAGGGCGCGGGCAACATTGGCGACCACGACCTCGGGCGGTTTGATCCAGTGCAGTACGGCGTTGCTGAAGACGGCGTCGAATTCCCGCTCAAAGCTCATCTCCAGGGCGTCCCGGACATGAGCGTCGAGACCACGTTGGCGTGCAGCCTCAACCTGGCTCGGGCTGTGATCGATGGCCAGGACGCCGGCGCCGGCGGCGACAATTTTCTCCGTCAGCGCGCCGTCGCCGCAGCCCAGGTCGAGAATGCGTTTGCCGTCCACGGGCAGCAGCAGATCGAGCACCGGCGCGCCAAGGTCCGAGACAAAGCGCGCGTTGTCGGCGTACTGGTCCGCGTTCCAGGATTGTTTGGAGTCTTTCTGGTCAGGCATCCGACCACCCACAGAGGACGCGGTTAATTAGCCGCCTCGTCCTTCGTTTCGCTGAACATGAGTTTGCCGATGAGTTGTTCCAGGCTGACGGAACTTTGGGTAAACTTGATCTCACCGCCTGCCTCGATAATCTCATCGGCGCCGCCGGGTACCAGCGACACATACTTCGAACCGAGCAGTCCATCGGATACGATTTCGGCCGATGTGTCGTCGGGCAGTTTGACTGAAGGGGCGACACTCAACCGGACGACGGCCAGGTAATCGACCTTGTCGAGGGTCTGGTTCAACACCGTGCCGATCTTGATGCCGCTCATGCGCACGTCGGAGCCGATCGCCAACCCATCGACGCGTTCGAATTTGGCGATGACCTCGTAACCGGCGACCGCACCGACATCGGCCCGGCCATATGCAAAGAAAAGAAATCCGGCCGCGACGATCAGAACCACGGCCCCGATTAAGGTTTCAACTAAATTTCCGCCCATTTTCCGATGCCCCTAATTCCCCGGCTGCAGGCGCTGCGGCTTAAGACGGTTGCCAAGGCTCGTAATCGCCGGTCGCAGCGGCGCGGCGGCCACCCATCGAGGGATGCCCCGGTGGACGATAAGCGGACGGCGTTCCGGTAACATTGGCGTGGTGTTCGGTTTGCCAGGCCTTCGAGGGCCCCGCGTCGTCAGCCGGCGCCTCGTCGATCGTTTTATGCAGCCAGGCGTGCCATTCCGGCGGCACCTTCGACGCCTCGATATCGCCTTGATAAATCACCCAACGGCGCTGATCCCGGCCCGAATATCCCTTCTCCCGGTAGTAGTTGTTGCCATACCGGTCCGTGCCCACGAGTTCCCCCTTGTACCAAGTGTAGAGCCGGGTCCCCATGGTCGCCCGCTTCCACCAGGTGAAAATCCCGAGAAAAAAACTCATGATCTGCGCCAATCCTCAAACTAATTTGCGGCCTCTTGGCCGTGTTGGGTGGACTATATGCGCGCCGACCCGGTGCGTCCAGCAGGAAGCAATCCAGCAGCCGGGCTCGGGACCATGAGCCTTAGCGACTACGGAACATTATGACGCGCTGTCAAGTTCAAAAACTACAATATCTTGTGTCTTTGATCTTGCGTCATACAAGCTCTTGCCATATTTTGTGTCTTCGGTGCCTAGGGGGCTCAACATCTAGACGGACGATCCGAAGCAAAAACGCTGGATATCCGCCGATTGGAAGTCCCGGAACCAAAATAAGCCACGCGGCCCAATAAAAGGTTTAGCGGCATAGAACCCCATCTGCACCGGCTAGGGATGCGGGTTTTACCCGCGTGTGGAGTGACTTCGAATTGTTCGGTTGGTCTGGCCCCTCTTTGAAGAGGTCACGGGGCCATGGCCGGAATGAGCCGGGGTCATTTCATAGAACCAAAACCAAGAGCAGGCATAAGCAGAGGGTCCCATGCGCGTTCGCCGTCTTTTCACTGATGCAGGTAAGTCGCCCTACGAGGGCATTCCATTCCGCGAGACCACCAGCGAGATCCGCAATCCGGACGGCTCCGTCGTGTTCCACCTGGAGAACTTCAAGGTTCCCGCCGGCTGGTCGCAGGTCGCCTGCGACGTCATCGCCCAGAAATACTTCCGCAAAGCGGGCGTGCCGGCGGTGCTGCGGATGGTCGAGGAGGACGATGTTCCCTCCTGGCTGTGGCGCCGCGAAGCGGACGACAATGCGCTCGACGCGATGGACGAAAAAGACCGCCAAACCGGCGAGGTCGACGCCCGCCAGGTCTTCGACCGATTGGCCGGAACTTGG
>CAYOAD010000153.1:0-10088 GCA_964401845.1 uncultured Rhodospirillaceae bacterium
GCGAATTGATTATCATTCATCCATTCAGGGATGGAAATGGAAGAACAACACGGTCTTCTCCACCATCCTGAAGATCCTGATCGTATCTTTGCTGGTGGGCTGGGCGCTGACGCTGTTCGATGTCACGCCCAAGCAATTGCTGGCCAGCGTTGGCGGCACGGTGCAGCAGATTTTCGAAGTCCTGATCGGCTTGGTCGAAAGCGCCGTGCCCTACATCCTGCTCGGCGCCGTCGTCGTCGTTCCGATCTGGGTCATCATGAAATTGTGGGAAGTCGTTAAGAGCCGGCGCTAAAAGTCGATCACATCGCCTTCCGCGGGCGCCGTGCAGTTAACGTCGGAGCCCAGCATGCGCAATGAATCCCGCATCTCCTCGAGCTTGGCATCGATCGCAGAGTCGTCCTGATCCGGGTCGTGGTGGAACATGTAGAGCATCTTCGGTTCCGCCCGCGAAGCCAGATTGGCGACCTGCCCAATGCTGCTGTGGCCCCAGCCCGTTTTGGCCGGGTATTCGGCTTCGGTATAGGTGGTGTCGGTGATCAAGGCGTCGGTGTCCCGGCAGAAATCGGCCAGGCGGTCGATGTATCCCGGATTGTGGCCGGGCTGGCCGTGCTGGAACATCTCGTTGTCCGTGATGTAACAGATCGATTTGCCGCCGTACTCGACGCGGTAGCCCAGGCAGTTTCCGGGGTGGCTGAGCAGGATGGTCTTTACCGTGACGCCGTCGAATTCGAGAACTTCTTCACCCAGGTCCCGGAAGAAGACGCGGGCGCCGAATTCGCGGATTGTGATGGGAAAATAAATTCCGTCCATCTGGGCGCTCATCAACTCGCGCATGGAAATATCGCCGTGCCGGGCGCCGAGAATTTCAAACTCGTTGCCGGGAACGTAGAGCGGCACGAAAAACGGAATGGCGTTGATATGATCCCAGTGGGGATGGGAAATGAAGATCTTGGCGGTAATGCGTCCGCCCTCCCCCATCAAATGATCGGACAGCGACTTGATGCCGGAACCGGCGTCGAAAATCATCATTGGCGCGTTGGAGAAAGTCAGGCTGACGCACGAGGTGTTGCCGCCGTAACGCAGCGATTTCTGGCCGGGAACGGGCAGCGTGCCACGAACCCCCCAGAATTTCGCCGTCATGGTATCGCCCATCAGCGCATCGACCTCCGAAATGAAGGTTTCGAGGTTAATTGGCTTCTGCAGATATCCGTCGGCGCCCATCTCCTTGGCGCGAATCTTGTCGAATTCGTAGGTCTTGGCGGACAACACCAGGATGCGGACACCCGACGAGTTGGCATTGCTCCTGACTTGCCGGCAAAGCTCCAGTCCATCCATCTCCGGCATCATGATATCGACCAGCAGAACCTCGGGCGGGTCCGCGAGAATGCGGGCTAAAGCCTCCGTACTGGACGTAAATCCCGTCACGTCGTGACCGGCCGCTTCGAGAAGCGCCGTAGCAGCGCCCACGATCGGCGGCTCATCATCGACAACGTAGAATCTCATATTGCGGGTGCTTTCATCCGGTTATTCAAATCTACACGAGCGGTAAACACCGCTTATTACTGCATGGCGTTGGAGATCGAGTTGAAAACATTCGTTAAATCCCCACCCAATGTCGTCAATATCGCGATTATGGCAACGGCAATCAATCCCGCGATCATTCCGTATTCAATTGCCGTGACGCCGCTATCGGCGGCGTTAAACGCCGACACCAGACTTCGCAACCAACGACCGAATCGAAGCAAACCACAAATCATGATCGCCCCCACCACCGTACTTCATCGTTTCAAAGCTTAGTCCGCTCAACCGGTTCTGTCACCGCACATCATCGAAAATGGTTAATACGTTGAGGTTGGCGGGTACCTTCACCAGATGACTGGGACACAACGGACAATCGCTGCTGCCGAACCTGGGGATCGGGAACGTAACCCCCTCCACGTTTGCGAGGACATCTATCAACCGGCACTCGTCATCACCGGGAAAGCCCGCCGCCGCCAAATCGGTGCTCTGGCAGGTCAGGTGGTCGACGTGCCAGCGAAGGATTTTTTCGCGCTGGAGATGACGCCGGCAGCGGGCGCGAATGCCCCCCGGTCCGTTGGCTGATCCGGCGTAGATGTAGGTGCCGCGGCCAAACCTCGGATTCTCCAGACTTTCGATCCGGGTCGTCAATTCCGCTGATAGCCTTATCTTTAGTAGATATGCGCCGGTTGCGTTCGAAAGACGTTCGGCGTTTCTTGTAAAATTTCTACCGCTCATGTTCGTCATGGAAATAGAAAATATTAAGAATATACATTAACATATAGCAATAAAATAATGATAATAAACAATAAATATTGAGTTTAGAAATCTTCTTGATTTGAAATATTTTAAGCTTAAAATAATAATTGGTACTCGGGTACTGATTTGATATTCCTTGGCGTAGCCATCTTAGGCGATCAGGAGAGAAATGATGAAAATTTCGGTGATTGGCGGCGGTCCGGCGGGGCTCTATTTCTCGCTCCTCATGAAGAAGGCCGACCCGACCCATGACATCGTGGTGTACGAGCGCAACAAAGCCGACGACACCTTTGGTTTCGGCGTTGTGTTCTCGGATGAAACGCTCTCGGGATTTATCGACTACGATCAGGGCACCTATGCCGACATCGTGGAAAGCTTCGCCTATTGGGATGACATCGACATCGTTTACGGCGATGAGGTCGTCACCTCCTCCGGCCACGGTTTCTGCGGCATGTCGCGCAAGCGCCTGCTGCAGATCTTCCAGAAACATTGCCTCGCCGCCGGCGTGAAGATCGAATACGAGGCTGATATCACCAGCCTAGATCAGTTCGGCGATTCCGATCTAATCCTGGCCTCCGACGGCATCAACAGCTTCATCCGTGACGAATTCGCCGATCACTTCAAGCCCAGCCTGGACTGGCGTAAGAATAAATTCGTCTGGCTCGGCTCCACCCTACCGCTGGACGCCTTCACCTTCATCTTCCGCGAGAGCGAGCATGGCCTGTTCCGCGTCCACGCCTACCAGTTCCAGGCCGAAGCCAGCACCTTCATCGTCGAATGCACCGAGGAAACCTGGCTGAAGGCCGGCCTGGACAAGGCCACGGAAGAAGACACTCGTGATTACTGCGCCAAGCTCTTCGCCGACGACCTCAAAGGCCACGAATTGCTGCTCAACCGTTCGCTCTGGCGCACCTTCCCCACGGTACGCAACGAGCGCTGGACACATGACAATGTCGTGTTGTTGGGCGATGCCCTCCATACCGCTCATTTCTCCATCGGTTCGGGCACCAAGCTCGCCATGGAGGATTCCATCGCCCTTTTCGAAGCCTTCAAACTGCGCGGTAATGACGTCAAGGCGGCCCTCGCCGAATACGAGGAAGGCCGCAAGGAAGAAGTCGCCCGGCTGCAGAAGACCGCCGACACCAGCCTCAAATGGTTCGAAAACACTGAACGTTACATGGACCTTGAGCCGCTGCAGTTCGCCATGAGCCTGCTGTCGCGCTCCAAACGCATCACTTACGAAAACCTCGGGCGTCGCGATGCCGGATTTATCGAGAAGATCGATCAAATGGTCGCGGCCCAGGCCGCCGAACAGACCGGCCTCGACATCCCCACCGACCCCGCCCCGGCGCCGATGTTCACGCCCTTCAAGTTGCGCGACATGGTCGTGCCCAACCGCGTCGTGGTTTCTCCGATGTGCCAGTATTCGGCCACCGACGGCCTGCCCAACGACTGGCACATGGTCCACCTGGGCAGCCGGGCCATCGGCGGCGCCGGCCTGATCTACGGCGAGGCCACGGGCGTCTCGGCGGACGGCCGCATCAGCCCGGGCTGCACCGGCATCTGGAGCGACGAACACACCGCCGCCTGGAAACGCATCGTCGATTTCGTTCACGCCAATTCGGCCGCCAAGTTCTGCCTGCAGATCGGCCACGCCGGACCCAAAGCCGCGACCTGCATCCCCTGGCAGGGCGGCTACGACACGCCGCTGCCCAAGGACGAGGAATGGCCGATAATTGCCGCCTCCGCCATCCCCTTCCTGGCCGATGGTCAGGTGCCCAAGGCGATGGACCGGGCCGACATGAATGCCGTCATCGCCGACTTCGCCGCCGCCGCCAAGCGCGTGGACGAGGCGGGCTTCGACATGGTCGAATTGCACATGGCGCACGGCTATCTGCTGTCGAGCTTCATCTCGCCCGTCATGAACAAGCGCGACGACGAATACAGCGGCTCGATCGAGAACCGCATGCGTTTCCCCTTGGAAGTCCTGGACGCCGTGCGCGCCGTCTTCCCAGATCACAAACCGGTCTCCGTCCGCGTCTCCGCCACGGACTGGCGGGACGATGGACTGACGGAAGAAGAACTGGTGGCGTTGGCCAGGATGCTTAAAGATCACGGCTGCGACGTCATCGACGTCTCGGCCGGGCAGACCTCGACCGAGGCCGAACCCGAATACGGCCGTATGTTCCAGACCCCGTTCGCCGAGCGCATCCGCCTTGAGGCCGGCCTACCGACCATCGCCGTCGGCGCCATCACGACGGGCGATCAGGTCAATACCATCGTGGCCGCCGGCCGCTCCGATCTCTGCGCCATGGCGCGGCCCCACCTGGCCGATCCCTACGCCACCCTGCACGAAGCTGCCCACTACGGCTTCAAACCCCAGGCCTGGCCGGTGCAGTACCTGGCCGGCAAAGCCCAGGTCGAAACCCTGGCGGAGCGCGAGAACGACGAACAAACAGAATTGCGTGACGCCGCCAAGCCGCCCCGCCCGGAGGACCTGTTGAAGGCGGCGGAGTAGGCAAAGATTTTGCCGCAACGCTCTGGGTAATTCTACGGAATGGATTCCCGCCTTCGCGGGAATGACATCACCCGTGAACCGCACGCGACAACATCCCTCCCGCGAAAGCGGGAGTCCACGCCTGGGTGGGACATCTACGTGACGGAATATGGGAAATGTTAAATCTTTCGCTCCATATGCACGATCTCTAGCGGTTCGGCGCCTTCGCCGCCGTGGGTGAAGTGGCCGCGGCCGATGGAGGTGAAGCCGTGTTTGTGGTAAAAGGTTTCGGCGTTGAGCGTGGCTTCGAGGATGATGCGGTCGCCGTCGGTCTCGGCGGAAATCTCCAGGCCGAGCTCCAACAGGCGCTCGCCGATACCGTAGCCGGCGTAATCGGGCAGGATGAAAAGCCGCAGTATCTCGCCCGGGATGGCGTCGACGTAACCGACAATCTCCCCGGCGAATTCCGCGATACGGATGCGACCCGCATTCAGGCTTTCATGGAAGACGCTGGAGGGGCGGCCGTCCATCCAACCCTTGATCTGGGCGGGCGTGTAATAATCGGCGCTGAGGCCCGCGACGGAGGACGAAGTAACCGCGTGGAGCGTCTCCGCGTCCTCAAATTTGCCGATCCGGATTTTGACGTTGAGCGCCACGGCGCTATTTGTCGGCGTCAGCGGCCACTTGCATTTTGATTATCTTATCCGGGTCGTTGACCATGCCGCTGCCCGGCGCGCCCTTCTTGATCAGGTCGACGTTGTCCATACCCTCGATCACCGTGCCCCACAAAGTGTATTGGCCGTTGAGGTGCGGCGCGTCGGCGAAGACGATAAAGAATTGCGAATCCGCGCTGTCCGGATGACCCGCCCGGGCCATGGAAACGGCTCCCCGGATGTGAGGTGCGTCGTTGAATTCGGCGTCGAGGTTCTGACCCGATCCGCCCGTACCGGTACCCGTCGGATCGCCGGTCTGCGCCATGAAGCCGTCGATTACGCGGTGAAAAACGATGCCGTCGTAAAAGCCTTCGCGCGTCAGTTCCTTGATGCGGGCGACATGATTTGGCGCCAGATCAGGGTGCAATTCAATGACCACCCGGCCGTGTTCCAGTTCAAGGTAAAGGGTATTTTCCGGATCGGCAGCCATGGCTTCCCCCGCGGTTAGCAAGAAACAAATTGTGAAGATCGAAATGAGCCGTTTAATCATAGGGACTGAGTACTTTCCATCATCGTTATGCGGGCACGTTAAGCGCTCGCCTTTCGCTCCGCAACCCGTTTGGAGAGCGCATCCTTGACGTTGGCGGACACGAACGCGCTGACGTCGCCGTCGAGGCTGGCGATTTCCTTGACCAGGCTGGAAGCGATGAACTGGTTGCGCTCAGAGGCCATCAGGAAAACCGTTTCCACGTCCGCGTTGAGATGGGCGTTCATGCCGGTCATTTGGAATTCGAACTCGAAATCTGAAACGGCCCGCAATCCCCGCACGATCATGTTGGCGCCGACGCTGGTGACGAAGTGCATCAGCAGGTTATCGAAGGTCTGAACCTCCAGCGTGCATCCGTGTTTGCCCTGGAGAGGATCGATTTCGCGGTTCACCATGTCGGCCCGCTCCTCGAGGGTGAACATGGGAGATTTCGAAGGGTTCACGGCCATGCCGATGATCAAGTGGTCGGTTACCTTGATGGCGCGGGAGATGATGTCCATGTGGCCGTTCGTGATGGGGTCGAACGTACCGGGATAGACGGCAATACGCTTTTTGCTCAACGGGGGCTCCTACGGTCGAATATCGATCATTGAAATTGGGCAGCGGCGGAAGATCTAGGCTTCTCCGTCCGGAAGTTCGTCAGGCGCGCCCCCATCCTCGGTTTGCTCCGCGCTTTCGTCAACGCCGGAATCTTCCTCATCGTCATCTTCGTCTTCCGCCTTCAAGTGGGCGACCGAAACAACGCGTTCGTCCTCCGCCGTCTTGAACAGTGTGACGCCCTGCGTGTTGCGGCCGGCGACGCGAATATCATGGACCGGGCAACGGATCAACTGCCCACCGTCGGTGACCAGCATGATTTCGTCTTCGTCGGCCACCGGGAAGGCCGCCACGACGCCGCCGTTACGGTCTGAGGTCTCGATATTGATGATGCCCTGTCCGCCGCGTCCAGCGATGCGATATTCGTAGGCCGAAGTGCGTTTGCCGTAGCCGTTTTCCGTGACGCTGAGAATGAACTCCTCGCGCCCGCCGAACTCGGCCAGTCGGTCGGCGGACAGTGTGATGTCTTCGGCTTCCTCGCCCCGGCGCTGGGCGTTTGACCAGCGCAGGTAGACATCGCGTTCCTCCACATCGATCTTTTCGTGGCGCAGAATCGACATGGAGATCACGTCGTCGCCCTTGGCGAGCTTCATACCGCGCACGCCGTCCGAGGTGCGGCTCTTGAAGACGCGCACGTCGGTCACCGGAAAGCGGATGCACTTGCCGCCGCGCGCTGCCAGCAGGACGTCGTCTTCCTCGCTGCAGGTCGCCACGCCGATCAAGGCGTCGCTTTCGTCCAACCGGATCGCGATCTTGCCGTTGGCCTTGACCTGGCTGAAATCCGACAGCGAATTGCGCCTGACGTTGCCGCGCGCCGTGGCGAACATGATATGCAATTCGTCCCAGAGGTTCTCGTCTTCCGGCAGCGGCATGACCTTCCGGATGGTCTCGCCCTCGGAGAGCGGCAACAGATTGACCATGGCCTTGCCGCGCGACTGGGGGGTCGCCTGCGGCAATTTGTAGACCTTGAGTTTGTAGACCTGTCCTGCAGACGAGAAGAACAGCATCGGCGCGTGGGTCGAGGCGACGAAAACCTCGGCGACGAAATCCTCATCCTTGGTCGACATGCCCGAGCGGCCCTTGCCGCCGCGGCGCTGGGCCCGGTAGGCCGAAAGCGGCACGCGCTTGATGTAGCCGCCGTGGCTGACCGTCACCACCATATCCTCGCGCTGGATAAGGTCTTCATCGTCGACGCCGCCGAAATCGCCCTCAATGATCTCGCTGCGCCGGGGCGTCGCGAACTTCTCCCTCATCTCGACCAGTTCAGTCCGGAGGATGCCCATCAGGCGTTCGCGGCTCGAGAGGATGTCGAGGTAGTCCTTGATCTTCTCCGCCAGGACCGTCAGTTCTCCGGCGACCTCGTCGCGGCCCAAGGCCGTCAGGCGCTGCAGCCGGAGTTCAAGAATGGCGCGGGCCTGCGCCTGGTTGAGTTTGTAGTAACCTTCGACGATGGCGTGGCTGGGATCATCGATCAGCGCGATCAGGGACTCCACGTCCGCAGCCGGCCAGTCCTTTTCCATCAAGCCGGCGCGCGCTTCGGCGGGATCCTTGGCGCCCCGGATGATTGCGATGACCTCGTCAATGTTGGCGACGGCGATGGCCAAACCGACTAGAACCTCCGCCCGGTCGCGCGCCTTGTTGAGTTCGAAGATGGTGCGCCGCGTGATGACCTGTTCGCGGAAATCGACGAAGGCCGAAATGCTGTCCCTGAGGTTATGCATCAGGGGCCGCCCGCCGTTCAGCGCCAGCATGTTGACGCCGAAGCTGGTTTGCAGTTGGGTGTGGCGGAAAAGCTGGTTGAGCACCACGTCGGCGTTGATGTCGCGTTTCAGCTCGATCACGACGCGCACGCCCTGGCGGTCGCTTTCGTCGCGCAAGTCGCCGATGCCCTCGATGCGCTTGTCACGGGCCAGATCCGCGATCTGTTCGATCATGCGCGCCTTGTTCACCTGGTAGGGGACCTCGGTGACGATGATGGCCTGGCGGTCACGCCCGATATCCTCAAAATGGGTGCGTGAGCGCATCAGGACGCTGCCCCGGCCAGTGTGGTAGGCCTGGCGGGCGCCGCCGGAGCCCAGGATTAAAGCGCCGGTGGGAAAATCGGGCGCCGGCACGAATTCGATCAACTCATTGACGGTGATTTCGGGGTTGTCAACGTAGGCGCAGCAGGCATCGATCACTTCGCCAAGGTTATGCGGCGGCACGTTGGTCGCCATGCCGACGGCGATGCCGCCCGCGCCGTTGACCAGGAAATTCGGCAGCCGCGACGGCAGAACCATCGGTTCTTCGCGGCTCTCGTCGTAGTTGGGCTGGAAATCGACGGTATCCTTGTCGATATCCTCCAGCAACGCCTCGGCCGTCTCGTCCATGCGGATTTCGGTGTAGCGCATTGCCGCGGCGCGGTCGCCGTCCATCGAGCCGAAATTGCCCTGGCCGTCCAGCAGCGGCAGGCGCATGGCGAAATCCTGAGCCATGCGCACCATGGCGTCGTAGATCGCCTGGTCGCCGTGCGGGTGGTACTTACCCATGACGTCGCCGACGCTGGTGGCCGATTTGCGGTAGCTCTTGTCGTGGGTGAAGCCCTGCTCGTTCATCGAAAACAGGATGCGCCGGTGCACCGGCTTGAGGCCATCGCGCACGTCGGGCAGCGCCCGGCTGACGATCACGCTCATGGCGTAATCGAGGTACGAGCGGCGCATCTCCTCCTCGATCGTGATCGGTGCGATATCGTCCGATCCGGGACCTTCAGGATCGTCAGGCGGAGGCGGTGGAGGTGATTGGGTTTCGGTCAAAAAAGAGGCCGTTTAGGGGTGCAATTTTCGGGGGCTCGGCGTGCTTGAATGCAGTGCAAAATACCCAAGAAAATCAATTACATAAAAACCCCGACATGTTGGGGTTGCGAACCGTTCCAATATACCAAGTTTTGTGGTTTCGGACAAGCTTCGCAGTTGCGAAAAAGGGGTTGATTTGAGGGTCGTAACAGGCTTGTTCCGCCATGCGGGCGGGCGCAATTTCCGCTCATCAATCCTTATCCGCAAATAACCCTTCCTGTGGCGGTTCGGGAACCATAGTGGCGGGCATAGAACTCAAGCCATTGTGGCGGTCGAAAAATCATTAAATCGGTTCCCCACGCGGAAACGACCATCCGGAAACACGCCGAATAATGTCCGGGATTGGCCCGAAGCGGACATTACGCTCTTGCGCGGATTTCTATCTTGTTTGGGCCAAAATGAACCTAGAGATTTCAACGGCTTCCGTTCTTGGCCAGTAGCTGAATACTGTGGGCGCGCCTTGGCTCGTCAGCTACTGACCCAAAAAAGACCCACGCTTCAATTCCAACTTTTCCAAATCCATTGTTATCTGACCATCTGACTTTAGAATGAAATTAAAGAACTATGCCTGGGGGAGGCATATGGAAGACCAACCATACCAGCGTAAACTGGCAGCTATATTTTATGCCGATGTTGCAGGGTATTCACGACTAACAGGGCTAGACGAAGACGCCACGCACGAGGCG
>CAYOAD010000154.1:0-9966 GCA_964401845.1 uncultured Rhodospirillaceae bacterium
CTTCAACGACTAGTACGAGGCCGAGATCCGGCTTGTCGTTCGCCGCTTCAGCCTCGGGTGTCAGAGCATCGGCTTTGTAAACGTGCATGCCGGGAGCCAAGGTCCCTGACGGCAGCACAAGCCGGACGGTGGTGCCATCGCCCAATTGGCTTTCGATTTCCGCAAAGCCGCCCGATTGCCGCGCGAAACCGTATACCATGCTTAAGCCCAGGCCAGTTCCTTCGCCCACGCCCTTGGTGGTAAAAAATGGATCGAACGCGCGCTCCACCGTTTGCGCATCCATGCCCGCACCGTTGTCGGCAACAGAGATCTCCAGGTATTCGCCGCCCGGCAGCGTCTCGTCCTCGAGCAGGATATCGTTTTCGAACAGCCGCTGTCTGACGCGGATGGACAGCTTGCCGCCATCAGGCATCGCCGACCGCGCATTGAGCGAGAGGTTGAGCAGCGCGTTCTGCAGTGCATTGGAATCGGCGTTGATTAGGGCGTCCTCGGACTCGATATCCAGGACGAAATCGATGTCCTCGCCAAGCGTCCGTTGCAACATTTCGCCGACATCGGAGATCACCTTTCCGACGGCGAACATCTTAACGCTCAACGACTGTTTGCGGGAGAATGCCAGCAATTGGCCGGTCAAACTGCTGCCGCGTTCCACCGCGGCATCAATACGGTCAACCCAAGTCGAAATTTCACTGTCTTCCTCGCGCCCCATGCGCACCATGGTGCTGGCGCCGGCGATAACCTGGAGAAGGTTGTTGAAATCGTGGGCGACGCCGCCCGTCAGTTGGCCGATGGCTTCCAGTTTTTGTGCTTGGTGCAGGGCGTTGGTCGTACTCTTGTGTTCCGTGATATCGAGAACGCAGATCGGCACGTGTTTGAATTCTTCCGGTCGCTTTGGCACCGGCATCGAAACAATTACAGTTAATTCGTCGCCCAGAAGCGTTTTGAAGGTCGCCTCCGCCGCGAAATAATCCCTGCTGTCCCACATAGAGCAGAGCTGATCTATGAAGACACTCTTCATGTTGTCCGGAAACAGATCTTGAAACCGATCGAGAAACATTTCCATGGATTCGGCGCCAAAAAACTTCAGGCTTGTCGTGTTTGCCGATCTTGTCTCGACAAGGTTCTCGAAATGCTGAACGCGCTCCCGGCTTTCGTTGAGGTAGTCGCGCAGGTCCGTAACCCCTTCCCGCCTGAGCCTTTCGAACTCGGCGCTCACTTCGGAGAAATCCTGATCCCAAATCGCCACTTCGGCGCTCTCGAACAACTGCCGATAACGGGCTTCGCTCTCCCGCAGGGCGGTTTCATTCCTGCGCCTTTCCGCCCAGTGCTGATTATTGGCATTGACGTAAGCATTGGCGGCATTGCGCAGCATGCCGAGTTCATCTTCTTCGTGGGCGCCGACCAGCGACAGCTCTTCCGCCCGCCCTTCCTTCGGGTCCAGCCGGCTGAAATCATCGATCAGCTTGAGCAAGGGACCGGACAGGAATCTTTGAAAGGCATAGAATAAAACAAATATCAGGACCACATTTCTCAATGGGCCCGCCAGCAACACGAACAGGGACCTGTTATAGAACTGTGCCAAGGCCAGGTCGTAGTCGATGGTGACGTTCAAGACGCCGATCTTCTTGTTTTGCTGACCGATGGCGCTGAGCGGGACGACAAAGTCCTTCTTACCTTCGCCCAGCACCCGCGTAATCCATGCTGTTCGTGATTGGCCCACCTTTCTCTCGCGGCCGGCCAGCACCGTTTTGTCTTCGTCTTCAATTCTTACCGACGAGACGAAATCATAGGCGAAAAGCCCGTCAATGACTTCTCTGGCGAGTTTTCCATCTAGATGAAAGGCAGCGACCGTCGCCGGCTTGTTCGCGGCCGCAAGAATGTTGGTTACCGAATGCTGGACGCGATCTTGTTGTTCGGCAAAGTCATTGGCTAATTGGGCCGCACTAAATGCCAGTCCCAAAACCAGCGCAGCCAAGACGCTTCGGGCGGCAAGTTGATAGGAAATTCGTTTCCGGAGCGGCAACTTCATCGGCGCCCGCTCTTCTGTTTCTCAAAAGCCATGTGCGATGCAGCGTTGTGTCCGCGTCCTGATTGTTGTTCCGCCGGTCTAGCCCCGCGTACCCCACCGCGTGCCAACTATGGACCAATGATCTGGCCCAAACAAGTCCGACGGCCATGTGGAAATTACCCTGGTCAATCCCCTTTTAGACGGATTTAAAGGTTCCCTGAGCCGTCATGACGGATTTTCCAGCGACCCTAATTTCGCCTGAAACGAAAACCAGTGTTTTGGCGCCATGCGTCACCGCCGCCGTTCCCTCGACCCACGATCCCATTTTTACAGGCGCGATGAAATCGGCGGTCATGCGCACCGTCACCGCGGGTCCGCCGAGGTGTCTTAAAACCGCTTGGCCGAGGATGATATCGGCGAACGTCATCAAGACGCCGCCATGGGCGACGCCCCCTGCATTCATGTGCTTCTCGCCCAGATAAAAACCCCGGACAAACCCCTCAGCGGTTATTAGTTCGAATATGGGACCGATATGGGCGCCAAACGGGTTTGAATGAACGATCGGCTCAAATCCTGCGGGCGGCTCGAGGCTCGAAGTCATGACCGGGCGAGAACCTTCAGCTACCGGAATATGGGATGGAGGACGCGATCCCCTGCGCGGATGCCAAGTCGCTCCGCCGTGCCGCCGTTGAGTTCCAGAACGGCTCGAACCAACCCTTGAGACGGAATGATCGTCCTGGAATGCGGAACGGCGCGGTGGGCAATGCTTGAGATGCGGCCATCCGACTTTATGAACAGCATATCCAGCGGAATGTAAGTGTCCTTCATCCAAAACTGCACCAGCTTATCGTAGCCGTAATCGAAAAGCATGCCCGCGCCCGGGTCGAGCGAACGCCGGAACATCAAGCCTCGCGCTCGTGATATCTGGGTTGCCGCCACCTCAACCACGAATTCAATCGTCCCGGATGCGGTGACGATTCTGACCTTTCCCGCATCGGCCGCACGGGCGCCGTTCATCAGGCCAAAGAGTGCCGCGCAAATGATCGCGAATGCGACAAAAGCGGCAGCACTGCGCCTCGTATCGTTGGGCGGATACATCAAGCCGTTTCAACTTGTTGATAGCGATAGAGTTTCAATTATTCGACCGGATGGCCGGCAAGATCAACCTACGGAATGTCGATTTCGGCGACCTGTGGACCTTTGGGTCCCTGGCCGACCCTAACCAACAGAACTTGACCGGGTTTCAGGTCTTCAATGCCGATCAGCCTCAGGGTCTTGATATGCACGAAAATATCCTGGGAATCGTTGCCTTGGGTGACGAAACCATAGCCTTTTTCCGAATTAAACCATTTGACGGTCGCTTCGAGAAAATCCCCCTCGGCGGCAACGGCAGGATAGTTGGGGGTGCTTTGCGATTCCATCGACGGCGGCTGGGCCGTACTCGCGTCAATTTGGAGCACCCGGACAGCCTGCAGGCCTTTGGGGCCCCGCACGGCTTCACACACGACAGTTGTGCCGGGATCCACGACTTCGTGACCGGATTGACGCAATGCCGATAGATGTAGAAAAACGTCCCCGGAGCCGTCCAAGGGCGTTACAAATCCGTAACCTTTTACCGCATTGAACCACTTAACTGTCCCTGAAACCTCTATGGTCTCCGGCTCAGTGCTATCGTAGTCCAGCCCCCCATCCTGCATGTTTCAGGATCCCAACCAAGTCAACTGACAATGAGAAAGTTTAACAGGTCAACCACAATTACACAAATGTCCCATCTTTTGTCGCAGCGGCGAATATTAATCCTTTTCCCTACTTCAATTATGGTTATGACTCATCACGATCATTGATTTTGGTTGGCTATGTTACCTGCCGCATATTATGGTCTGGTCCATTCGGGAACGGTCGCAACAAATATCACGCAGCGTTGCCCAGTGCTTGAGCGTCCGACCCGACTAGGCGTTTGATGTGGTTTAATGTGTTTCATAGGTTCGGTGCCGATCCGGCGAAATCGTGAGCACTTTCAAGGGGAGAAGAGAAGGGCGTGAAACACGCAGTCAGCCTTTCCCTGGTACTTTTCATTGTCTGGCTCTTGCTTTCGGGGCACTACACCACGCTCATTATTAGTTTCGGTGTGGCTTCCTGCATTTTCACGGTTGCCGTGTCCATGCGTATGGACGTCATCGACCATGAAGGGCATCCCATACATCTCGGCTGGCGAGCCCTGCTCTACTGGCCATGGCTGCTTTGGCAGATCATTGTCGCAAACATTGATGTGGCTAAGCTGATCCTGATGCCCAGCCTGCCGATCAGCCCGAACATCATTATCGTCAACAGCGGACAAAAAACCGAGCTCGGAAAGGTCATTTTCGCCAATTCCATCACCTTGACGCCGGGGACAGTGTCGCTCGAAATCGAGGGTAGTCAAATCGTCGTTCACGCCCTCACCCAGGCAGCAGCCAAGGATATTGCGGGCGGAGCCATGAATCGGAAGGTTACCCGCATGGAAGGTCACGACTGATGTTCGCCGTAGCAACGATCGCCATCCTGGCGACCATGGCCCTGGCCCTGATCCGGGCACTGCTTGGACCGACGGTGTTCGATCGCATTTTGGCGGTCAATACCATCGCGACCAAAACAACCCTGCTGATCGCCACGCTGGGGTTCCTCACCGGACGGCCGGATTTTCTTGATATTGCGCTGGTTTACGCTTTGATCAATTTCGTCGGCTCCATCGCCATCCTGAAGTTTTTCAAATACAAGGATTTTTCGAAAGAAGGCTGGCACGGCGAGGAGCGCCGCCATGGCCGGCGATTGCCCTGGTGGGTGCCGCCTGAAGTATCTGCTGCGGTAACCGAAAAGGGGGAGCGCCGCCGATGACAGATATCGCCATCGAGCTTTTGAGCTGGGGTTTCCTTCTTGTGGGAGGCGTTTTCGTCGTGATCGGCGGCATCGGCCTTTTGCGAATGCCGGACTTCTATTCACGCGTTCACGCTGCCGGTCTGACCGATACGCTTGGTGCGGGCGCTATTCTGATCGGATTGATGCTTCAATCCGGGGTGACGCTTGTCACCGCGAAGTTGGTCTTCATCCTTTTCTTCGTCCTGTTTTCCAGCCCGACTTCCACTCACGCGCTGGCCAAGGCCGCCCTGTTTTCCGGCGTTCGCCCCTTGGTGAGGGGAACCAAAGGACGCGCAGGGAACGAAAACCGCAACATCGTCGATCCAAGCGACAAACCAGCCGGGGGATCGGACGGAAATAGCGGAGCCGCATCATCGTAAATCTCGTCGACATCGTTTTGCTGCTTTTCCTGGCGGTCATTGCGCTGGCGATCGTGCGCGTTCACAACCTGTTTGCCGTCGTCATGCTGTCGGGCATCTACAGCCTCCTGATGGCGGGAATATTCGTCATCCTCGACGCCGTCGACGTGGCTTTTACCGAAGCCGCAGTGGGCGCCGGCATCACGACTGTGCTGATGCTGGGTACCCTGGCCCTGACCGCCACGCGCGAAAAGATCCACGTGCGTACGCCCCTGCTTCCGGCGGTCATTACGGCCGCAACGGGCGTTCTGCTGATATACGGCACCCTCGACATGCCCGGTTTCGGTGACGCGGATGCGCCGATCCACCGGCATGTCGCGCCCCGCTATATCGAAACCTCCCCGGTGGAGGTTGGCGTGCCGAACATGGTGACGTCGATCCTGGCAAGTTACCGGGGCTACGACACGCTGGGCGAGTTGACGGTGATCTTCACCGCCGGCGTCGGCGTCATGCTGCTGCTGGGCAAGCGGCGCAGAAAGAACGGCGACCCGGAAGACGGTGATCCAGCCAAGTCGCCGGACAAGCCGACGGCCAAATCCGACGAGGGCACACCGGCATGAGGCATCATCTCGTCCTGCGCGTCATCGCCAAGCTGCTGATACCGTTCATCATGCTGTTTGCCCTCTATGTCCAATTTCACGGCGATTTCGGGCCGGGCGGCGGCTTTCAGGCCGGTGTCATTTTCGGTTCCGCCTTCATCCTTTACGCGCTGATCTTCGGTTTGGAAAATGCCCAACTTGTCGTGCCGGAAAACGTTTTGTCGTTCTTCGTGTCGCTCGGTCTAATCCTCTTTGCCGGCGTCGGCTTCGCCACCATGTTCCTGGGGGGAAACTACCTCGACTACGGCGTCCTGGCGGGTGATTTCATCGCCGGTCAGCATCTCGGTATCCTGCTGGTCGAATTGGGCGTCGGCATCACGGTCGCCGCCGTCATGATCGTCATTTTCTTCAGCTTCGCCGGACGTGGCGTGCCGGAAGACGTCAGTGAGGACTACCATCCGCCCGAACGGGTATCGAAATCCGGGAAGGACGGCTGATCCATGGCGCTTCTCGGTCACTACAATTACTGGATATTCGTTTTCCTGATGATGGCGGGCTTTTACACCGTGATCGCCCGCGGCAACCTGATCAAGAAAATCGTCGGCATCAACATTTTCCAAGCCTCGGTCTTCCTGCTCTACATTTCGATGGGCAAGGTCGACGGCGGCACGGCACCCATCGTGCCCGAGGGGGCGGCAAACGGCCTTACCTATTCGAACCCGCTGCCCCATGTCCTGATCCTGACGGCCATCGTCGTCGGCGTCGCCACCTCCGCCCTGGGCCTCGCCCTGATTGTGCGTATCCGGGAGGCGTACGGCACGGTGGAGGAAGACGAAATCCACGAACTCGACGACCAGACGCGGGAGCTCGAAACGTAATGACGGCTCACCTGGCCGCCCTGCAAATCGTCATTCCGCTCTTCGCGGCGCCGTTTTGCGCACTCATGATCCGCGGCGGTGCGGCTTGGGCCTTCGCCACGCTGGTCAGTTGGGCCGCTTTCGCAACATCCATCGGGCTTCTGCTGCGTGCCTTGGAAGGCGATGTCATATCCTATGCCCTGGGTGGCTGGGCCGCACCGTGGGGCATCGAATACCGCGTCGATATTCTGAACGCCTTCGTCCTGGTATTCGTTTCGGGCGTCGGCGCCGTCGTCTCGACGTTCGCGCGTGAAAGCGTCGCCAAGGAAGTACCCGACGACCGGCATCATCTCTTTTATTCGGCCTACCTGCTGTGCCTGACCGGATTGCTCGGCATCACGATCACCGGTGACGCCTTCAACGTCTTCGTGTTTCTCGAAATATCGTCGTTGTCGTCCTATGCCCTGATCGCCTTGGGTCACGACCGCCGCGCCCTGACGGCGGCCTTCCAGTACCTCATCATGGGGACCATCGGCGCGACCTTCATCCTGATCGGCATCGGCCTGATGTATCAGATGACCGGCACCCTCAATATGGCCGACATGGCGCAGCGCCTGCCGCCGGTATATGAAAGCCGGCCCATTCTGGCGGCCTTCGCATTTTTCTCCGTCGGCGTGAGTTTGAAGCTGGCTCTGTTCCCGCTGCACCTATGGCTGCCCAACGCCTACGCCTTTGCGCCCTCCGTCGTTACCGCCTTCCTTGCGGCGACGGCGACCAAGGTCTCGATCTACATCCTCCTACGCTTTGTCTACACGGTATTTGGACAGGTTTTTTCCTTCGACGTCATTCCCCTTGAGGGCATATTCGCGCTGTTCGGGTTGCTAGCGATATTCGCCGCTTCGACCACCGCCATATTCCAGGAAAACGTCAAACGCCTGCTGGCCTATTCCAGCGTCGCTCAGATCGGCTACATCATCCTCGGCATCAGCCTGGTATCTGTAACCGGACTGACCGCCAGCATTCTGCACATGTTCAATCACGCCCTGATGAAGGGTGCGCTGTTCCTCGCCATGGGCGCCGTCTATTACCGCCTCGGTTCGGTGCAGCTTGAAGATATGCGCGGCGTCGGGCGGCAAATGCCCTACACCATGTTCGCCTTCGTGATCGGCGGCCTAAGCCTGATCGGTATTCCCCTGACGGCCGGTTTTATCAGTAAATGGTACCTGCTGGTCGCAGCGTTCGAGCAAGGCTGGTGGGTCCTGGCCGTTCTCATTCTGGCAAGTTCGCTGCTCGCCGTCGTCTACGTCTGGCGCGTTGTCGAAGCGGCCTACTTCAAGCAACCGGCCAACGACACCCCGCCATTTGAGGAAGCGCCCCTATCGTTTCTGCTGCCGCTTTGGATACTGGCCGGCGCGAACATCTATTTCGGCGTCGATACCCGCTATTCCGTCGGGACGGCAACCGAGGCCGCTCGCCAGCTGCTGGGGATCGGCGGATGACCGGCAGCGTGGCCATTATCGCGGCCCTACTGGTGCCCTTGTTCGGCGTCGTCGGCATCGTTCTGGCGCGCCATCATCCGAACCAGCGCGAGGCGGTTACCCTGGTGACGGCGACCGCCCTCTTCGTTCTCGTCGCTTCGTTGGTCAATCCCGTCCTTGACGGAGTGCGGCCGGGCGTGACGCTGTGGCAGATCGTTCCGGGCCTGGCCATCGCGTTCGAGGTCGAACCGCTCGGTCTGATCTTCGGGCTGATCGCCAGTTTCCTCTGGATCGTCACATCCGTCTATGCCATCGGCTACATGCGGGGCCATCACGAAAAGAACCAGACGCGGTTCTACGCCTACTTCGCCATCGCGCTGGCCAGCGCGATGGGCGTCGCTTTCGCCGGCAACATGTTCACCATGTTCATCTTCTACGAGGCGCTGACGCTTTCGACCTATCCCCTGGTGACGCACTCGGGCACTGCCGAGGCAAAACGCGGGGGCCGGACCTACCTCGGTATTCTGCTCTCGACCTCGATCGGATTTCAATTGCTGGCGATCATCTGGACCTACGCGGTCGTCGGTCACCTGGACTTCAGGCAAGGCGGCATACTGGAGGGCCAGGTTTCGGACGCGGTCATCGGCATCTTGCTACTGCTCTACGTCTTCGGCATCGGCAAGGCGGCTCTGATGCCGTTTCACCGCTGGCTGCCCGCCGCCATGGTTGCGCCGACGCCCGTGAGCGCACTGCTCCACGCGGTGGCCGTCGTCAAAGCCGGCGTCTTCGCCGTGCTCAAGGTTGCCGTCTTCATTTTCGGGCTCGACGTGCTGGCCCGCACCACTGTCACCGAATACCTCATGTGGCTGGCCGCGGCGACGATCCTGACCACCTCCATCGTCGCCCTCAGGCAGGACAACCTGAAACGCCGGCTGGCTTACTCCACCATCAGCCAGCTCTCCTACATCGTCTTGGGAGCGATGCTGGCGACGTCCCTCGGCATCGTCGGCGGCGCCATGCATATCGCCATGCACGCCTTCGGCAAGATCACGCTGTTTTTCTGCGCCGGCGCCATCCTGGTTGCCACCCACAAGACCGAGATCAGCGACATGCGCGGCATTGGCCGCACCATGCCAGTCACCATGACCGCCTACACCATCGGCGCGTTGAGTATCATCGGCGCGCCGCCGCTGGGCGGGCTCTGGAGCAAGTGGATGCTGGGCATGGCAGCGCTGGATGCCGGGCAGTTAGCCATGATCGGCGTACTGATGCTGAGTTCGCTCTTGTCGATCGGCTATCTGATGCCGGTTACGGTTCAGGCCTTTTTCAGTGCGCCCGACAAACCCGCCGAGGGAAGCGGTACGATCAAGGAGGCGCCGGCGTTCTGC
Organism: uncultured Rhodospirillaceae bacterium; assembly: GCA_964401845.1. GTDB lineage: Bacteria > Pseudomonadota > Alphaproteobacteria > UBA2966 > UBA2966 > CAYFKJ01. The sequence goes on from CAYOAD010000154.1 coordinate 9,585, forward strand.
CTGGCCGCCCTGTCGTTGACGGCGGCCGGCTGCATCGTGCTGTTCGCCTACCCGGACGCCCTGCACCATCTCGCCAGTCTGATCGTGGCCCCGTGAGGAAAGCGTAATGGCCAAATCACCATCTCCTGAAGCCTCGACGGAACAAACACCGAGACTGCATTGGCTGGTGCGCAAAGGCACCATCCGGGCCTTGTGGGTGATCGGTTTGGGGTTTTTGGCCGTGCTGGTCTACGGCGATACCTACCTTACGCCGCACCCCCATTTCGCGATCGACGGCACCTTCGGTTTCCATGCCTGGTACGGCCTGGTGACCTGCATCGCCATGGTTTTGGTGGCCAAGTTCCTCGGTCGCTTCATCAGCCGCAAGGACACCTACTATGAC
>CAYOAD010000155.1:0-9949 GCA_964401845.1 uncultured Rhodospirillaceae bacterium
ACCACGGCCGCCTCCGCCACATCGTGGTGGGCGACCAAGGCGCTTTCGACCTCGGCCGTGCCCATCCGGTGGCCCGAGACGTTGATGACGTCGTCGACGCGGCCGGTGATCCAATAATAGCCGTCCTCATCACGCCGGCAGCCGTCCCCGGTGAAGTATCGGCCGGGATAGGTCGAAAAATAAGTCTGGATGAAGCGCTCGTGGTCGCGGAACACGGTGCGCATCTGGCCTGGCCAGGAATCGGCGATGCAGAGATTGCCCTCGCAGGCGCCCTCCAGCGGCGTGCCGTCAGCATCGACGATCAACGGCTGGACGCCGAAGAAGGGCCGGGTGGCGGATCCCGGCTTCAAGGCCGTGGCGCCCGGCAGGGGCGTGATCAGGATGCCGCCGGTTTCGGTTTGCCACCAGGTATCGACGATGGGACAGCGCTCGCCTCCCACCACCTTGTGGTACCACATCCAGGCCTCCGGGTTTATCGGTTCGCCGACCGTGCCCAGCAAGCGGATGGACGAACGGTCGGTTTTGGTGACCGGATCGTCGCCTTCGCGCATCAGGGCGCGGATGGCGGTGGGCGCGGTGTAGAAAATGTTGATTTGGTGCTTGTCGCAGACCTGCCAGAAGCGCGAGGCGTCGGGGTAGTTGGGCACGCCCTCGAACATGACGGTGACCGCGCCGTTGGCCAGCGGGCCGTAGACGATGTAGCTGTGCCCCGTGACCCAGCCGACGTCGGCCGTGCACCAGTAGATATCGCCCTCTTGATAATCGAAGACGTATTGGTGGGTCATGGAAGCATAGACCATGTAGCCGCCGGTGGTGTGCAGCACGCCCTTGGGCTGGCCGGTCGAGCCCGAGGTGTAAAGGATGAACAGGGGATCCTCGGCGTCCATTTCTTCTGGCGGACACTCGGCGTCGACGCCTTCAACCAGGTCGTGGTACCAGACGTCGCGGCCTTCCTGCCAGTCGATATCACCGCCGGTGCGCTTGACGACGACGCATTTCTCGATGGTCGGACTTTTCGCCATGGCAGCGTCTGTATTGGCCTTGAGCGGGATCGGTTTGCCGCCGCGCACGCCTTCGTCGGCCGTGATCACGATATTGGAATCGCAATCTTGCATGCGGCCGGCCAGGGCGTCGGGCGAAAAGCCGCCGAACACGACGGAATGGATGGCGCCGATGCGGGCGCAGGCCAGCATGGCCACGGCGGCTTCCGGGATCATCGGCATATAGATGGTGATGCGGTCGCCTTTCTTGGCGCCGATCTTCTTCAGGCCGTTGGCCAGGCGGCAGACCATCTCGTGCAGTTCGGCGTAGGTGATGGTCTTGCTGTCATTGGGATCGTCGCCTTCCCAGATGATGGCGGTTTGATTGCCGCGCACCTTCAGATGCCGGTCGAGGCAGTTGGCGGCGGCGTTCAGCGTGCCGTCGTGGAACCATTTGATGCGCACATCGCCGGTGTAATCGACGTCCTTCACCTGGTTGTAGGGCTTGATCCAGTCGATCCTTTTGCCGTGTTCGGCCCAGAAGCCTTCCGGGTCGTCGACCGACTTGGCGTAAAGCTCCTGATAGCGTTCGTCGTCGCACCAGGATTCGTTGGCCCAGTTCTCGGGGACGGGAAAAACGAAATTTTCAGACATGCCGAATTCACTCCCTGTAAGGTGCCGTCGTTTCGCCGCGGCACGCTTTTTCGGTCTAATAAAAAGGGCGCAATCGGCTCTCTCTCCGGCGCCCCGAATTTCGTCTGCGATTATCATACCTATTCAACCGAGCTTCAAGCGCCGCCTCCCGCGGGGCATGGACAAAGTCGCGGGCTTGGGGCAGAAACGACGGCGGAAACGAAACAAGGAATGCCTTATGCGTCTGCAACTGATGACCTGGGCCGAGGCCGAAAGCTACCTCGAGGTCTACGACGGCGTGATCGTGCCGATCGGTTCCACCGAACAGCACGGGCCGAACGGCCTGATCGGCACCGATGCACTGACCGCCGACGCCATCGCCATCGAGACCGGCGAACTGGCGGGCGCGCTTGTGGCGCCGGTGATCTCCGTCGGTATGGCGCAACACCACATGGCGTTTGCCGGATCGATGACCTTGAAGCCGTCGACGCTGGTCCAGGTTATCTGCGACAACGTCATGTCGCTGGCCAAGCACGGTTTCCGCAAGTTCTATTTCATCAACGGCCACGGCGGCAACATCTCCACCATCACCACGGCGTTTCAGGAAATCCATGCCGGCGCCAGTTTGGAGGGCGGCAGCGGCGGTATCACCTGCGCGCTGCGCAACTGGTGGATCGCGCCGAAGATCAAGGAACTGTCTGAGGAGCTCTACGGCGACAAGGAAGGCTTCCATGCCACGCCGTCGGAGGTTGCCGTCACCCAATATCTCTATCCCGATCACATCAAGCACGCGGAGATGGAGCCGGCGCCCAAGGTCAAACCGGAATTCGGCGATGCCGAGGACTATCGCCGGCGCTACCCCGACGGCCGTATGGCCTCGCACCCGGCGCTGGCCCGGCCCGAACACGGCGAGCGCATTTTCAAGGCGGCGACCGAGTATCTGGCTCAGGACTATGCGGAATTTGTGGCGGCCGGTTAGTCTTCGGCGATAACCACATCGCCCTGCGATATCTCGACAGCGACCGGTGTGAGATGCGCGCCGGGGCAGGGTGGTGAGACGCACAAGCCATCCTCGAAACGGAACTGGGCCCCGTGGGTGGCGCAGAGGATGTGGGTTTTCTCATAATCGAGGAACTGGTCCTCGACCCAGTCCAGCGGGCCGCCGACATGGGGGCAGTTATTGATGTAACCCCAGATCCCCTCGTTGCGGCGCACCACGAACATGCGAAAGGCGTCGCGGCCGTCGCCGAAACGGAACCCCTTGGCGCCGACGGCGGGAATATCGTCGAACTTGCAAAGCACAGTGCCGGCGGGCGGGATATTGGGCGGCGGCGGCGGGGTGTGATCGATCCAGGCCATGTTACGCGGGCTCTATCCTTTACGGCTTCACGCCACCCATCTTGCAGATGATCTTCCACGACTTGGCGTCGACGGGTGACACCGAAATACGAGAATGGCGCACCAGCAACAGATCTTTCAAACGCTCGTCCGCCTTGATGTCGGCCAGCGTCACCGGGTTGGGCATCGGCTCGACGGCGGACACGTCGACCATGCCGAAGACACCCTTGGCGTCGGTGTGATCTGGGTAGTGTTCCCGCGGTACTTCGACGATGCCGACGATCTTCTTCTCATTGACGGAGTGATAGAAGAACGCCTTGTAGCCGACCTTCATCTCCTTCATGAAATTGTTGGCCTGGTGGTTGCGCACGCCGTCCCATTCGGCGGGACTCTCGTTTACCTGATCATCCCACGACCAGGCGCCGGGCTCGGATTTAAATAGCCAGTATTTCACGTCGATTTCTCCAATCGGACAGGTTCGGCATATGACATAGCAGGGAAGGGCGCGATCTCAAGCGGATTCATGCCGGAACGGCCGCGCCAGCAGTTCGGCGATAACGTCCTCGACATCGGCGCCCTGGTGCAGGATGGCGTTGACGCCGGCGGAAATGGGCATGTCGACGCCCAGTCGCTCCGCCAAGCTGACGACGGCGGCGGCACTGTCTACGCCCTCCGCCACGGACCTCCGGCGATCGAGGATGTCGGTGAGACGCTCGCCCCGGCCCAGGGCCGCGCCTAGGCTCATGTTGCGTGATTGTTCGGACGAGCAGGTCAGCACCAGGTCGCCCTGTCCCGACAGTCCCATCATGGTTTCCGGTTTGGCGCCCAGGGTGCGGCCGAGCCGCATGATTTCCGCCAGACCCCGCGTAATCAGGGCGGCGCGGGCGTTGCTGCCCAGCGCCCGTCCGGTGACGATGCCGCAGGCGATGGCGATGACGTTCTTGACGGCGCCGCCGATCTCGGCGCCCACGATATCGTGGGCGAGGTAAGGGCGAAACGTCGGCGTGCCCAGCGCCTGGACCAGACGCTCGCCGAGATCATGGTCGGCGCAAGCCAGCGTGACGGCGGTGGGCAGACCCTTGGCAACCTCGGCGGCAAAGGTCGGGCCCGACAGTACGGCCTGCTCGACGCCGGGCAATGTGTCGGTGACGACGTCGCTCATCAGCGCGCCGCTGCCCTGTTCGATGCCCTTGGCGCAGATCACGGCGGGTACGCCCTTTGGCCAATGAGGGGCAAGATCGGCGCAGATCGAGCGCAGATACTGGGCCGGCGCCACCAAAAGGACGGCATCGGCGTCGGTCGCCTCTGCGAAGTCGGAGGTCGCGCGCACGCTCTCCGCCAACGCCGCGTCGGGCAGGAACATGGTATTGTGGTGTTCGGTGTTGATGTCCTCGACGACGGCGGATTCGCGGGCCCAGATGACGACACCGCCGCCGGCGCGCGTGACCGCCGTGGCCAGCGCGGTGCCCCAGGCGCCCGCACCGATAATCCCAAGCTTGCTGATCTTTCCCCCTGCACTCATGGGTCTATCTTGGGCAGACAGACTTCCGCTGGCAAGTGCCGGCGCGCGGATCCTGCCTGTTCAGAGCGAATAATCCCGCGTGACCTCGGCGATCCGGATGCGGTAGTCGGCAAACAGGCCGCCCTTGCCCTCCGCCTGGGCGGCGGCGTGTCCGGCATGTTCACGCCAGGTTTTCACGGCCGCCTCGTCGCGCCAGAACGACAGCGAGACGTACTTGTCCGGGGTCGTCAGGCTGGCGAAACGTTCGACGGAGATGAAACCGTCGATCTTCGCCAGTTCCTCACGCAGTTGCCCGGCGAGCTCGAAATACCGTTCGGCGCCCGCGCTTGTCGGTGTGACTTCGAAGATGACGGCGATCATGGCGGCTCTCCATTTCAAGACGCCAGGGTGAAGACGTCCATCTCCTGATTGACGCCGCGTAAGGCGTGGCGGCCCATCGGCGTCAGCGTTTCGGGAAAGGCGCCGGCGAAAGTGTCGGAGACCAGCACGGGCGTTTCGAGCGTCTTGGTGAGGTTCTCCAGCCGCGCCGCTTCGTTGGCAGCGGCGCCGATGACGGTGAATTCCAGCCGTTCGGCCGTACCGATGTTGCCGTAGGTTACCTCGCCCAGATGCAGGCCGATGCCGAAACCCAGGGGATCCTTGTTTTCGCCGTTGCGGCGTTCATTCAGTTCGGCCATGCGGGTTTCGGCGCTGCGCACCGCTTCGATGGCGTCATAACAGGCCTGCGCCGCCGAATGGTGGGGGCCGCCGCCGCCGTTCTCTCCCGTCGGGAAGATGGCCAGCACGGCGTCACCGATAAAGCGCAGCACCTCGCCGCCGTGTTCCTGGACGGCGCCGCCCACGGCATCGAAGTAATCGTTCAGGCTTTGCAGAAATTCTTCGCGGGGCATGCTGTCGGCCAGCGCCGAGGATTCCCGGAGATCGCAAAACCAGATGACGGCATGGATGTTTTCGCCGTCGCCGCGCTGGGTGAGGCCGTTGAGGACTTGCTTGCCGGTCCGCGGGCCCAGGTAGGTATCCAGCAGTACGGCTGTGTTCTGCCGTACCGTGTGGGCTTCGAACAACCGGCTCAGTGTCGGAATGGCGAGGTAGAGCTGACCCAGGCCGGCGACGGAAAAGCCGTTGGGATCGTCCGTGGCCAGCGTCAGCGTATGAATCTGGCCGTCGGAGAAGGGCAGGGGCATGGCGACGTAATCGGTGCCGCCGGCCTCGCGCAGTTCGTCCATGACCGGGAAGTGGAATTCCGGGTTTTCCACGTCGAGACGCTGGCGGACGCCCCCCAATCCTTCGGAAACGAACCGCACCGGGCTTTTCAGGTAGGCCGGCGTCGTCAGGGCGCCGCGCGGCGTGTTGACCACGGTGACGCTGTCGGCTGCTTTGGTCCAAGTCAGCGTTTTGCCGACCAGTTGCGGATGCAGCGTCCAGATGCCGACGTTAAGGCGCATCAACGGCAAGCCGGTGGCGCATAAACGACGCGCCAGTTCCGCCGTCAGCACGCCGGGCGTCTCGGCCAGCCAGGCTTCCAGCAAAAGCCACTCCAGCAGGCTCGAAGACCCGGTCGTTGTCGGCGCTGGCACCGGCGGCGCCAGCGCAGTCCTGGTCTTGTCATCCGTCTCGTATCGCTCGATTTCGGCCTCGGCAAACGAAACGTAGCCCCCGACCGGCAAGCCGGCATCCAACGGCCTCTTGTAGCTCCAAGCCGCGTTCTCCCGCACCCCGTCGTCCAGCTCGATCGACCAATAGCTGGCCGTGCCCTTGAACGGGCAGAATGTATGTAGGGCGCTGCGGCGTAGCAGGCTTTGGTCGACGTCCTCTAGCGGGAAGTAGACGCAACTGGGCAAAAATGATTCGTGCATAACCAGCGCCTTGTCGCTGGAGGCCACCTGGACGCCACCGATAATGACGCTGATGGGGCCGGGCAAGGGTTCGACGCTAATGCTGTAATCGCTCTGCAAGGTCTCGGTTGGCTCTGTCATGATGTCTCGTTATTTGGGGTGAAACGCGGATCTTATCAATGCGTCAGGCCTTGGCGCCGGCGAAGGGTTTGGGGGCTGCCGCCTCGTCCAGCGGCCAGCGCGCCCGCGCCGGCGCGTCCAGAGCGTCCACCAGACCGAGGTTCAGACGCTCCAGGCCGGCCCAGGCGATCATTGCCGCGTTGTCCGTGCACAAGGCGGGCGGCGGCACGAACAACTCGAAATCCATGGCTTCAGCGGCGGCCGTCAGCCGCGATTTCAGGGCTTGGTTGGCCGCGACGCCGCCGGCGACGACCAGCCGGCGGGTTTGCGGATGCCGTTCGGCGAACGCCGCCATGGCGTTGCCGGTGCGGTCGGCCAGCACGTCGGCCACGGCCGCCTGGAAGGAGGCCGCGAGATCCGCCTTGTCGCCGCCGGTCAGGTCGCCGCCCAACTTCTCCGTCGTCTGACGCAAGGCTGTCTTGAGGCCGGAAAATGAGAAATCGCAACCCGCCCGGCCCTTCATCGGCCGCGGCAGGCCGAAACGCTCGGGGTCGCCGTCCCTAGCCGCCGCCTCGATGGCGGGGCCGCCGGGGTACCCCAGCGCCAGCATTTTGGCCGCCTTGTCGAAGGCCTCGCCCACCGCATCGTCGATGGTGGTGCCGAGACGGCGGTATCGGCCGGCCCCTTCCACCGCCACCAATTGACAGTGCCCGCCCGAGATCAGCAGCAGAAGGTAGGGGAACCCGACGTCGTCGGTGAGACGCGCCGTCAAGGCGTGGCCCTCGAGATGGTTGACGGCCAGCAGGGGCAGGCCACGGGCGGCGCAGATGGCCTTGGCGGTGACCAGGCCGATCATGACGCCGCCGATCAGGCCGGGACCGGCGGTGGCGGCGACGCCGTCAAGCTCGTCGAAGCCGATGCCCGCCTGCCCCATGGCGTCGGCGATCAGTCGGTCGAGGTGGTCGATGTGTCCACGCGCGGCGATTTCCGGCACGACGCCGCCGTAGGGCGCATGATCTGCGATTTGCGACAGCACCACGTTGGCCAGAATGCGGCGTTCGCCGTCGACCACGGCGGCCGCGGTTTCGTCACAGCTCGATTCGATGCCAAGGACTTTCCTCGGCCGGTTTTCCCTTTGCGACAACGTGTCACTTCCTATCTGCGGCAAAAACACTTGCCCTTTTGGCGTCCGGGCATTAGCACCACCTACCATGAACGCACAACAGCATAGCGGTGTCCGCATCGGTACGCGGGGCAGTCCCCTGGCGCTGGCCCAAGCCCACGAGGTGCGCGACCGTCTGGTCGCGGCCCACGCCCACCTTACCGATGAAAACGCCGAGATCGTCATCATAAAGACCACCGGCGACAAAGTCTTGGACCGGGCGCTTTCGGAAATCGGCGGCAAGGGGCTTTTCACCAAGGAGATCGAGGACGGTCTCGCCGACGGCTCCATCGATATGGCGGTGCATTCCATGAAGGATATGCCGACCGAGTTTCCCGACGGCCTGGGAATCCCATGCCTGCTGCCGCGCGAGGACGTGCGCGACGTCTTCATCAGCCCGCACGCGGCGACCTTGGACGAACTGCCGGAGGGCGCCGTGGTCGGATCGGCCTCGTTGCGCCGCCAGGCCCAAATCCTCCACCGGCGTCCCGATCTCAGGGTGGAGACGTTCCGCGGCAACGTGCAAAGCCGCCTGCGCAAACTGGAGGAAGGCGTGGTCGACGCCACGCTGCTCGCCAAGGCCGGCCTCAACCGTCTAGGCATGGCCGATGTCGCCACTGCGGTATTCGATATCGACCAGATGCTGCCGGCGGTGGCCCAGGGCGCTGTCGGTATCGAATGCCGCAACGACGATGACCGTATTGCCGCCCTGCTGGCGCCTCTGGCGTGCGCCGAAACGGCGGCTTGCGTCGCGGCCGAGCGCGGGGTTCTGTCGGCCCTCGACGGCTCCTGCCGCACACCCATCGCGGCGTTGGCGACTTTGGACGGCGATCGTATATACCTGCGCGCCCGGGTGCTGCGGCCCGACGGTTCGGAGGCGCTGGAAACGACGCGTGAAGGCGTTGCCGGCGATGCCGAAGCCCTGGGTCTCGATGCAGGCGCGGAGCTCAAACACCGCGCCGGTCCGGACTTCATGACCGCCGAATAAGCGATGCGCCTGCTCAACACCCGTCCGGCCGATGATGCCGCGTCGCTGACGGCAAGCCTGGCGCAAATGGGCCATTCGGTTGTCGAGGCTCCGCTGATGACGATCCGCTACGATGAAGATGCCGATCTGGACATCACGGACGCCCAGGCCCTGCTCGCCACCAGCGCCAATGGCGTCCGGGCCTTCGCCCATCGGACGGCACGGCGCGATATCGCCGTTTTCGCGGTCGGAGACGCAACGGCGCGGGCGGCGGAGCAGGCCGGATTCGGTGCGGTGCGGTCGGCGGCCGGCGATGTCGCGGCCCTTGCCGAACTGGTCATCGGCTCGCTCGACCCCGCCGACGGCATTTTGGTCCATGCCGCCGGCAGCCGGTTGGCGGGCGATCTGGCTGGTATGTTGGAAGCTGCCGGTTTTGAAGTCCGCCGGGCCGTGCTTTATGGTGCCGAAACGGCGGCCGAACTGCCCCCTGCGGCGGCGGTCGCACTCAGCGAACGGTCGGTCGATGGCGTCTTGCTCTATTCGCCGCGCACCGCCGCCACCTTTGCCGGCCTGGTTCGGGGCGCCGCTCTTGAAGATTGCCTAAGCGAGGCCAATGTGTTTTGTCTCAGCCAGGCCGTGGCCGAGGAAATTGCCGACCTTCCCTGGCGCGCGGTTTGCGTTGCCGAACGCCCTGAACAGGACGCCCTCATTGAACTTCTTAACAGCTGAATTCGCCCCGGAGTGCCTTCGATGAGCCCGAGTGACAAGAAAGCCGCCGACGACGCCAAAAAACCGGACGCCGCGAAAAAACCCGCCAAGAAGAGCGCCGCAAAGCCCGCCGCCACGAAAAAGGCGGCCGCGTCGGCCAGCGTTCCGGACTCCCAGGCGGCCGAGAGGAAAAAGGGCGGCTTTACCGGCACCCTGATCGTGTTGCTGGTGGCGGCGGCATTTGTCGGCGGTTTTGTCGCCTGGCCGCAGCTCTCGCCCCGCTTCGCGCCTTATCTGCCGGCGGACTGGCAGCCCGGCGCCGACCGGGTGGCGGAAATCGCCGGCGCGCTCGACAGTCTGGCGGCGCGCATCGCCGACGTCGAAAAATCAGCCAGCGAGGAAGATCCGGGCCTGGACCGGCTGCGCGGCGACATTTCGGCGATCGCCGGCCGCGTGGCTAAGCTGGAGGCCGCCCCGGACACTCCCCCGGACCTGGACGACAGGCTGGCGGCACTGGAAACAGAGATCAGCGGCCTATCTCAAAAAACCAACGAAATCGCGGGCAATGTCGCTGATCACGGTGTCGATCACAGTGCCGGTGCTTCTGGCGAGCCGTCGGCGGCCCTGCTCAAGCGCCTGACCGCCCTGGAGGCAGCCTTGGCCGGGGCGTTGCAGGACCAGGGC
>CAYOAD010000156.1:0-9942 GCA_964401845.1 uncultured Rhodospirillaceae bacterium
GGGGGGCGCTTCACAAACCCTCATCTCGATGGCGGTCCTCGCCTTTTTCGGCTGGGTTGCCTTCGCTTCCGTCTACCTAATCTTCAAGAACGAGATAATTGAGAGCAAAAATCGTCAGATTGCGACGATGGAGCATACTTACGACGAACTGGCCAGCCAACTGATCGACACCGAGGAACGTTTCACCGCGATGACCCGCGAACTGGAGGAAAAGCACCGCCAGTTGGTCAAGATCGTCGCTTTGAAGGATTCTCTCGAACAGAAACTCGGCTCGCTCACCGAGGAACTCGACCAGGTCTCTTCTGCCCGCGACGAGGTCATCAAAGTCAAAAAGGACCTGAAACGTCGCCTGGCCAATATGGAATCGACGCTTGAGGTCACGACCAACGAACGCAGCGGCCTCAGCAAGGCGCTCGACGGGGCGCTGGAAAAGCTCAGTCAGTTGACCCTCCAGCGGGATAGCGCCCGGGAGCGGCGCGACGCGCTCAGCGACCACGTCAATGAGCTGGAAGGCAGGCTGGCCGAAATCAAATTCTCTCAGCAAAACCTGATCGCGCGGCTTCATGAACGCACCGAATTGAACGTCGCCGAAATGGAGGAAATGATCAAAATCACCAAGCTTGACGTCGAAGGCTTGGTTAAGCGCGCAGTACCTGAAAGCAAAGGCGTCGGTGGGCCGCTGATCAACCTCGATGCCGGTGATGCCACTGACGAATTCGCCGGCATGGATCGGGGGTACGAAAGCAGCGTCACCGCGCTGGAATCGCATATCGGTCGCTGGGAAGCCTTGCAGAACATCCTTCAACGGCTGCCCCTCACCGCTCCCGTCGACAGTTACTCGATCTCCAGCGGCTACGGCCGCCGCAAAGACCCCTTCACCAAGCGCTGGGCGAGCCACCACGGCCTCGATTTGGCCGGTGTTTTCAAGTCCCGCGTGCGCGCGACCGCCGCCGGGATCGTGACTTTCGCGGGCCGCAACGGCCCCCTCGGGCGCATGATCGAAATCGACCATGGCTTGGGCCTCAAGACACGCTATGGCCATTTGCACCGAATTCTTGTAAAAAAGGGGCAGCGCGTTGATTTTCGGGAGAAAATCGGCCTCATGGGGAGCACCGGCCGCAGCACAGGTTACCACGTTCATTACGAGGTGACCTTCAACGGCAAATCCCGAAATCCGGCCAACTTTTTGAAAGCGGGAAGATATGTTTTCAAGAACTGAAAAAGACCAAGCGGGACAAAGAGCAGCAAACGAGGGGGGTAACGTGGCACCATCCATCATCAGCGCCAATCTCCATATCGTCGGCAACCTGAAGACCGAAGGCGAAGTCCAGGTTGACGGCACGATCGACGGCGACGTTTCCAGCCGTTCATTGACGATCGGAGAACACGCCAAGGTCTGCGGTGAAATCATCGCCCAAACCATCGAGATCCGCGGCGCCATCGACGGCAAGGTAAAGGCTAAGGAAGTCAAGCTTTCGAAGACCGCCCATGTCGTCGGCGATATCGTCCACGAAATCCTCTCGGTGGTATCAGGCGCCTATATCGAAGGTCAACTCAAACGGGCGGACGCCCAACCGGTGGTCAACAAAACCAAGGCCGCGTTCGGCACCAAGGAAGCCGAAGCCAAGGTTCCGGATGCCCCCATCAAAGAGGCGAAGGAACCGCCAAAAGCGGCCGCCACCGCTTAATTCGCCGCCGATTCCGGCAGCGTTTTCGAAATTCACGGCCCGCTCCCGGCGGGCCGTTTTTTTTGTCCGGCGGGCGTTGTCAGTTCGCGGCGTCGAACATTCGGCTGACCAAGTCGCGCCTTGATTCCAAGGTCTTCGGGTAGGCCGTTCGGCTATGCGACAAGCCCAAACCCAGGGCCGTTTCCGCCAGCTTGTATGTCAACGGACCGGGATTGATTACCGGCACGCTCAAGCGGTCGCTGAGATAGCCGTGGGCCTGATGCATCGTCGTCGAGCCCAGCAGAATAACGTCGGCGCCGTCGTCCGCGATGCATTTGTTCGCGGCGTCTTCAAGCAACGGAAAGACCTCTTCCTCCTTGCCGCCCAGCAGGCCCTGATTGTCAGGGGCGATGTCGATGCTGCGAACGGAGGCGCAATGATCCGTGAAGCGCAGGTCCTTGAGCGTCTTGACGTAGAGGTGTTCCCAATGGGGCCACATGGTGACAATCGAGAATTTGTCGCCCAGCAGCAGCGCCATCAGGATGGACGCCCGGCCCGGCCCGAACACCGGAATATCGAGTTCAGATCGCAGTGCGGCAACACCTGAATCACTCATAGTGTCGATGCAGACGGCGTCGAAACCGCGTTCCTCGGCATTCTGCCCGGCTTCGAGCATGCCCATGTCTGCCAGCACCAAATCAGACTGGCTGACGTAGTTTTTGGGCGCCGCCCGCGTCGGTTCGAAGGTAAACGAGATGTTGTCGCCCAATTGCACGGTGGCCAGCTGTTGCCGCCGCAGCTCCAGGTTTTCCTCCGACATGGGAAACGGCACGATCACCAGGACACGGTATTGCGATTTGTCACTCATGACGGGGCTCCTCATAAATCGGAGTGCAAAAATACACCATTTTCCAAGAATTCGGCCGTTTGCGCGATGACCTCCCCATGGTCGCAGATGAAGGTGTGGTGGGCGTCGATCACAACGTTGTCCTTGGCGCCCTCCAGCCGCGTATTGGCCAGTTCAACGGTGCCGTCGTGTTCGTGGCCGTGGCGGTGAAAGAGGTTGATGTAAGAGATCGGATTGAAGGGGTGGAAGTGTTGCACGCCGGCGATGATACCGATCTCGGCGTCCGGAACGCCGAGCGCCTGCAGCGCCGCTGAGCCCTCGGCCAAGTCCTCCAGCGGCAAACCGAAAACAAAACGTGAAAAGGGCAATGCGCCGAAGCTCGACACAACCCCCGCCCCCTGGTTGGGCACGGCGATCAGCACGATGCGGCCCAACTGCACAGGGGGACCGTCCGACAAGGCGCCGCGGATGATGATGCCGCCCAGCGAATGCCCGACGAAGTGCACGTGGCCTTCGAAATTCCGTTCCGTCAACCAGGCCCGGAATGCCTCGACGTGTTCCGCCAGAGTGCGCGACCGGCTTGGGTAGTCCCAATAGGCCACGCCGTAGCCGGCCGCTTCCAGGTCGCGGCCGAGCAGGCTCATGCTCGCCCAGCTTCGTCCCAGGCCGTGTACCAGAACCACTTGCCTCGTCACGCCGCGCCGCCCTCCTCCTTGAAGAAATGGGCGATGGCATTGGCGTAGTACTGCAGGATGGGCAGCTCGCCCGACTTGACCCGGAAAAGCCCGTCCTTTTCCTCGACCAGATGCCTGAGCGTCAGCATCCTCAGTCCCACCGACAAGGCATAGTCGGCATCGGCATGGGGGACATAGACCTGTGCCCCGCTGGCCTCCAGCTGGGTGATCAGGGCATGAGCCGCAACTTTCAGGTCAAGCTCGCTGATGGCGTCTTCCGGTCGCGCCGCAAACACCGTGGCCACCAGCGATACCGGCAGCACCGGCACGACGTGCCCGACCCGGTCCATGAGGTGTTTACCCAATGCCTCGATGCGGTCCCGGTGCGCCTCGCCGACCCGGTCAGCATCGTCGGCCAGCCAGGCGCGAGCCGACACCGGGGCGCCGAAATTGACGCAGGCGTAACCGAAGCGGTACCACTTGCGTCTGGCCATCAGGGCAAAGTTATGGCCGATGAAACCGAAGGTCTTTTTAAGCGCGAAACCGGTGGTGCGCCGCTCGGCGTCGCCGTCCAGGGTGCGCACCAGTGAGCGGTCCTCGAAAACCCGGTCGTAGTTGATGCCGACGGGCACGAAGACGATGTCCTTGGCGCCGTCTGTGTCCAGCGCTTTCAGCATGTAGTTCAGCAGGCCCAATCGCGGCGGCCTGAGATATCCGTCCTTGCTGAGCCCGCCTTCGGGGTAGACCGCCTGCACCACCCCCGCCGCCGTGGCCATGGCGACGTAGCGCTCCAGCACCCGGCGGTAGAGCTGATCGCCCGAATTCCGCCGCACGAAGTAGGCCCCCAGCGAACGGATCAACGCCTGCAGCGGCCAGATGCGGGCCCATTCGCCGACCGCGTACGACAGCGCCGTGCGCGACGCCGCGAGATAGGCCACCAGGACGTAATCCATGTTGGAGCGGTGGTTCATGACGAACACGACGCTGGCTTCCGGGTCGACCGCCGCCAGGCCTTCCTCGTCGGCATAGCCGAGACGCACGCGATAAAGCCACTCGGCGACGCGACGCGCCGCCCAGGCGCCGACGCGGAAATAAACGTAGGCGTTGAAGGCCGGCACGATCTCGCGGGCGTGGCGCGCGACCTCCGCCATCAGGACTTCCCTCGGGGTGTTTTCGGCTGCGCTTTTTTCCTCGACCGCCTGCATGACGTCGGCATCGTAGGTCAGCCGGTCAATCAGGACTTCGCGGCGCGTCAGCTTGAAGGATTGGATCTTGAGGTCGAGCCGGGTGTTGAGTTCCTCCACCGCACGGCTCACCCTGCGGCGCAGAAACCAGCGCGCGCTGGGCAACAAAAAACGGTCGAGCACGGCCAAAGCCGCCAGCAACACCACCAATCCCGCCACCCACAACGGGATGGCAATCATTTCATTCATCGGCGCCTCCCCAAACGCGGATGAAGCTTAAAGCGATTTCCGCTTAATCGAAAACGCCTCGCCTCATTTTTGCGAGGCGGCGCAATGTGTTCGCGGCGCCCTGTGTTTCAAGCAAAACCTGAAACACCCTAGTCTTTCTTGGAGTCCTCCGTCGAGCCCTCACCGCCAAGACGCTGGGCCAGCGCCGCCGCCATGAAGTCGTCGAGGTCGCCGTCAAGCACCGCACTTGTGTTGCTGGTTTCCACGCCGGTTCGCAGGTCCTTGACCATCTGATAGGGCTGCAGCACGTAGGAACGGATCTGGTGGCCCCAGCCGATATCGGTCTTGGCGTCCTGCTTGGCCTGGGCTTCCTCTTCGCGGCGCTGCAATTCCGCCTCATAAAGACGCGCCTTCAGCATGCTCATGGCGGCCGCCCGGTTCTTGTGCTGGGAGCGGTCGTTCTGGCACTGCACCACGATGCCGGTGGGCAAATACGTCATGCGCACCGCCGAATCGGTCTTGTTGACGTGCTGGCCACCGGCACCCGAGGCCCGGTAGGTATCGACCCGCAGGTCGCTATCGCTGACTTCGATTTCGATGGCGTCGTCGATCACCGGGTAGACGCCGACGCTGGCGAAACTGGTGTGCCGGCGCGCCGAAGAATCGAACGGCGAGATGCGCACCAGGCGGTGGACGCCCACCTCGGTCTTCATCCAGCCATAGGCATTGTCGCCATTGACTTTCAGGGTGGCGGACTTGATACCGGCCTCTTCGCCCGGGCTTTCCTCCAGCCATTCGACCTTGTAGCCGTGGGCTTCCGCCCAGCGCACGTACATCCTGAGCAGCATTTCCGCCCAGTCCTGGGATTCGGTGCCGCCCGCACCGGCGTGGACCTCGAGGTAGGTATCGTTGCCGTCGGCCTCGCCCGACAGCAGGCTTTCGATGCGGCTTTTGGCGGCGATCTTGGCCATGCCTTCGATGGCGGCCTCGGCCTCCACGACGATTTCCTCGTCGCCCTCGGCTTCGCCCATTTCAATCAGTTCGAGATTGTCCTCAAGCCAGCTTTCGAGCTCCCGCACCGCCTTGATCTGATTGTCGAGCCGGGTGCGCTCGCGCATGGTTTTCTGCGCCTTTTCGGGATCGTCCCACAGCGCAGGGTTTTCCGCCAGGGCGTTCAGTTCCTCCAGCCGGACCAGCGCCGTCTCCCAGTCAAAGACGCCTCCTCAGCAGTTCCAGCGACTGCCTGATGTCTTCGGAAATGGATATGATCTCGGCCTTCAACGCCCTACTCCCAATCAATACAATTTCGTGCGGCGAGACGGTACTTGCGCGCCGCTTGAGCGTCAATGGAAATGGAGGTTGAACTCAGTACAATCCGCCGGTTCCCGAAACAGCACTTCCGGCGCCACCCGTGACGGCGGTTTCGGAGCCGTCGAGGACGGGGGCGCCTTTGGTGGGTTCGGTGCCGGGGCGGAAGGCTTCCAGGATGACCTTCTTGTCCCACGGCGCGGCCGGCAGTCCGGTTGAGGCGTTGACGCGCACCAGGCGGATGCCGGGCGGTACGCGGAACGGGATGGCAGGCTGGTCCGCCAACGCCCGGGCGGCGAAGTCGCGGAAGATGGGGGCGGCAACGGAGGCGCCCTGCTCCCTGGGCCCCAGGCTTTTCGGTTTGTCGAAGCCGGCATAGACGCCGATGGCGAGATCGGGCGAAAAGCCCATGAACCAGGTATCGAGCGCCTGATTGGTCGTCCCGGTTTTGCCGGCCAGCGGTTTGCCCACCGCCCTGATGCGCCGGCCGGTTCCGCGCTCCACCACCCCCTCCAGCATGGAAACAACCTGGTAGGCGGTCTGGGGCTCGATGACCGCGCGGCGGACGTCGTCGATGACCGGCGGCTTCTGTCCCAGCCACCGGGTGCCGCGGCAATCGTCGCAAGGCCTTGGATCGTGACTGAACACCGTACGGCCGCGCCGGTCCTGGATGCGGTCGATCAGCGTCGGCCTGATTTCCTTGCCGCCGTTGACCAACATGGCGTAGGCCGTGGTGAGCTGCATCAGCGTGGTTTCGCCCGCGCCCAGGGACATCGAGAGAATCTCCGGCATGTTGTCGGTGATGCCGAAACGGCGAGCGTAGTCGGCCACGACTTCCATGCCGATGAACTGCGCCAGACGCACTGTCATTAGATTACGTGATTTCTCAATACCGAGCCGTAACGTACTGGGACCATAGAATTTTTTGGTATAGTTTGCCGGTTTCCATTTTGGTAGGCCGGGTCCCTGGTCCATCACGAACGGGGCGTCCAGAACGAGACTGGCCGGCGTAAATCCGTGCTCCAGGGCGGCGGCGTAGACGAACGGTTTGAAGGCCGAACCGGGCTGCCGCTTGGCCTGGGTCGCCCGGTTGAATTCACTGCCCGCATAATCGAAGCCGCCGACCATCGCCAGGACGCGCCCGGTGTGGGGGTCCATGGCGACGATGCCGCCTTCGATCTCGGGTATTTGCTTGAGGTGGTAGACGCCGATCGTGCGTTCCTTGTCGGACGCCACCGCTACGACGTCGCCCACGCTCAGAACGTCCAGGGGCGCCTTGGGCTTGGCGCCGACCCGCTGGCCCTTTCGCCAGGGCCGCGCCCAAGCCATGCCGGCCATGGGAATGAAGCCGCGCGCGCCGCTGGCGAAGCCGATCTCGGCGCCTGTCTCTAGCACCGACAGCACGACCGCCATTTTCCAGTCGCCGAGCCGGCCCGGCGGTTTGATCGCCGTCAATGTTTCAGCCCAGTCGTGGCCGACTTCGAAGCTGGTGATGGCCCCGCGCCAGCCATGGCGGCGGTCGTAGGCCTCGATGCCGTCGCGCAGGACTTCCTGAGCAATCTCCTGCAGCCGGGGATCGAGCGTCGTGCGCACCGACAAACCGCCTTCATAGAGGCCGTTCTCCCCGTATTTCTTGATGAGTTGCCGCCGCACCTCTTCGGTGAAGTAGTCGGCCGACACGAACTCCGTCGCCGTGCGGCGGCGGATATTGAGCGGCAGCGCCCGCGCCCAGGATGCCTCACGCGGCGTCACGAAGTCCTCGATAAGCATGCGCTCGATCACCCAGTTGCGGCGTGCCAGGGCGGCCTCGGGCCGGCGCACCGGGTGGTAGTTGTTGGGCGCCTTGGGCAGGGCCGCAAGATATGCCACCTCGGCCAGGGACAACTCGTCCATGGGCTTGTCGAAATAGTTGAGGGCCGCGGCGGCCACGCCGTACGAGCCGAAGCCCAGGTAAATCTCGTTCAGATAAAGCTCAAGGATGCGGTCCTTGGTGAAGGCGCGCTCGATGCGGAAAGCCAGGATGGCTTCCTTGATCTTGCGCTCGATTGAGACCTCGTTGGTGAGCAGAAAGTTCTTTGCCACCTGCTGGGTGATGGTCGAGGCGCCGACGGGACGGCGGTTGCGCGCGACGTTGATCAGATTGGTGACGGCGGCGCGCACGATGCTGAGGAAATCAACGCCGGAGTGGGTGTAGAAGTTCTTGTCCTCGGCCGCCAGGAAGGCGTAGATAACCCGGCGCGGAATGGCGCCGATCGGCACGAACACCCGTTTTTCGGTGGCGTACTCCACCAGCAGGCGGCCATCCCCGGCATGAACCCGTGTCACGGTCGGCGGTTCGTAATGGGCCAGCTGCTGGTAGTCCGGCAGTCCCCGGCCGTAGTGATAAAGCCCCCAAACAACGCCGCCGGCCAACGATATGCCAACCAGCACCATCGTCCCGAACAGAGCCGCGAGTATCCTTGTCATGCCGCCGCGCCCATCATTTTTTCAATCTCGGATGGTTTCGCAATCCTACCCGTAAAAGACAAATGTGGCCGAGATGTGACCAAATGGCCGAATAGTTGCCGGTCCCCGTACCGGGCACTCACTTCGCGCCTTTTTGGAAATACCGGTCGATAGCCGTTACCAAGGCCGCGACAAGCTTGGCCCGCCTCTTTGGCGAATTCAGCATGCGTTCATCCTCGGCGTTCGACAGATAGCCCATCTCCACCAAGACGGAAGGCACATCCGGCGCCTTGAGCACCGCAAAGCCGGCGAAGCGGTGGCTACGACGCAGCACCTTGACGCTGTCGGCCAGCTTATTGACCGCGATGTTGGCGAAGGTCGCCGAGAGGTTCATGGTTTCGCGCTGCGCCAGATCGATCAGGATGTTGGCGACGTCCTTGCTTTGCTCGCCGAAATCCATGCCGGCGATGATGTCTGCCTTGTTTTCCTTACGCGCCAGGGCAGCCGCTTCCTTGTCCGACGCGCGCTCCGACAGGGTGTAGACGCTCGCCCCCCTGACGCTGCGCTTGGCGATGCTGTCGGCGTGCAGCGAGATGAACAAGTCACCCCGCGCCGACCGGCCCTTGGCGACACGGTTGCGCAGGCGTACGAAGACGTCCCTGCCGCGCGTTAAAACAACCTTGTAACGTTTTGTTTTTAAAAGTTTATCCCGTAATTCCCTGGCGACGCCGAGGGTCACGTTTTTTTCATATACGCCGCGCCGCCCAATGGTGCCTGGATCGACCCCGCCGTGGCCCGGATCAATGACGATAACCGGTTTCGGGTTGGGCTTCTGGGCGGGTTTGGGCGGCGTGAACAACACCTTCGGTTTGCGCGTCGGCTTGCCCGTGCTGCGCTTGAATTGACTGCCGGCCACGCCCGCCAGATCGATCACCAGACGATGTCCCGAACCGCCGCGCGGCGCCAGGGAAAATGCCCGGTGAACCTTCGCCGGCCCCGTCAGATCGACGACGACGCGCGAGGTGCCTGCCGAAAACAGACCGAACCGCATGCCCTTGATGAGGCCCTGATTGCGCTGGGCGTCCGGTGCGACCTGCCAGGTCACTTCGTTCATGTCAACGACAGCGCGGTAGGGGTTGTCGAGCAGGAAAACCTGGAATCCGACGCCTTCCGTCATGTCCAGGACGATGCGCGTCATGTCGGCATGGACGCCCGTCCGCACGCCCGTGACGACCGGCGCGGCATGGCTTTGCCCCGCCGCCGGTAAATTGGAAATGAGGAAGCCGAAGCCGAAATAGATCAGCGTCCCGATGGCCAGGATGATTTTGCGCAACACTGGGATAAAGCCCTGTTCAAGAACACTGGGCAACATATGGTATATTCTCCGCTCCCTCGCACTAGATATAATGCGAATTCGGGTAAGGACGCAATGGACAACACGTCAATATCGGCAAATCACGGCACGGGCGAATTCGTTTGTCTTCGGCACGGTACTAAGACTATGATGCCGATGCGAATCTCTGTGGTCAGCTAATTCCCTTTATTTGGGGAGTTGGCGGCGCGGCATCCGAAGACCGGACCGCAGAAAC
>CAYOAD010000157.1:0-9928 GCA_964401845.1 uncultured Rhodospirillaceae bacterium
CTCAAGCTTATGGGGCATTCAGATGCGCGGCGGTCCTGAGGTCTCGGGTGCGCAAGGCCCCATGGTCAACCGCGAACCGCCCGAGCCGTATGATATCCTCTTTTTTAACAGCGGAGGTACCGGGGCGAGAGCAAAGCTGGATGGTTTGTCGGCCACTGGCTTTCCCAGTGGTGTCCGGGCGTTGCCGGTGGAGGCTATCGAAAACGCCGTCCCCATCGTGATCTGGCGCAAGGAACTGAGGCCCGGTTCGGGCGGCGCCGGCAAATTCCGAGGCGGCATGGGCCAGACCGTGGAAGTGGGCTCTGTCGATGACTCACCCTTTGCCGTCTTCGCTATGTTCGACCGTGTCGACAATCCGGCGCGCGGTCGGGCCGACGGCAGCAACGGCGCTGCTGGCGTCGTGGCAACGCGCCTGGGTAAAAAGCTAAAATCGAAGGGCAAGCAGGTGGTCGGGGGAGAAGACCGCCTCGTGGTGGAAATCCCCGGCGGTGGCGGCTGGGGCCCCGCGTTCGAGCGCTCCCCGCGAGCTGTCTTGGCTGATGTTGTAGCTGGTCTCGTCAGCGAAGATGACGCCCGGCGGGATTACGGTGTCATTGTCAGTCCGAATGGCTCAATTGATGATGATGCGACGAACTCCGAGAGAAAGCTCCGCCGGAGCAAATAACATCCACTGTCACTCCCGTGAAAGCGGGAGTCCGTTCCGTCGTATCCCCACCTGGCACGCCCTCATGTGACGTCTTCACTCAGGCCTGGACTCCCGCTTTCACGGGAGTGACGACAATTTTCTGATCCGGCGCGATCGGCGCCGCCCCGTCAAATTTCTTTGGTCGTGAAATACCAATCGACGCAATCGCTGCCTTCGGAGACGCGGGCCTCGGCTTCGATCGCCGTCGTTGGCGGCGGCACGATTACGTTGTCGCCGGGTTGCCAGCCCTCCGGCGTCGCCACCGAATGCTCATCGCTGGTCTGCAAGGCGGCCAGCAGTCGCAGCAGTTCGTCGATGGAGCGGCCGTTGGTCATCGGGTAATAGATCATCGCCCGAACAATCCCCTCCGGGTCGATGATGAAGGTCGCGCGCACCGTCGAGGTGTCGCTGGCGCCGGGCTGGATCATGCCGTAGGCGTTGGAGACCTGCATGGCGACGTCGTCGATGATCGGAAAGGGAATGTCGACGCCGAATTTTTCCTTGATGTTGCGCACCCAGGCGAGATGCGAAAACATGCTGTCCACGGCGAGTCCGAGAAGTTCGCAGTTCAATGCGGCGAACTTTTCGTATGACTTTGCGAAGGCGATAAATTCCGTGGTGCAGACCGGCGTGAAGTCCGCCGGGTGGGAAAACAGGATCAGCCAGCGTCCCTTGAAGTCGCTCAGCGACACGTCGCCGTGCGTGGACTTGGCCTCGAAACCGGGCGCCGGCTCGTTGATACCGGGCATCTTTCTGTTCCAGACGTCTTCCATGGTACCCTCCTAACCAATTTCCTCGTTTCGCGACATGACTTTTATCAAGCCACTCGCCCTAGTCGTCGAACTTCGCCATCACCTCCGGCGGGATCGTTCCCGCCTTCAGACCTTCGGGATTGTTGGGATCGCGCAGAGCCCAGACGCGGACCTCGCGGCCTTCGACAACAACTTCACCCCGATTCTTGACGATATGTTCGACCACGAAAACCTTGCCGCGCCATTCGCTGATGCGGCTTTCGATGACGATGGTATCGCCGAACCGGCTGGGGCCTTTGAACTGCGCCGATGCGTCGACCAGCGGTAGCCCCGCCATGTTGTACTTGGCCCACAGGCTGGGCCAATCGAGGCCGCGCTCGCGGAAGATCCGTTCGGTCGCCCGGTCGAACCAGTCGTAGTAACGCGGGTAAAAGACGATGCGGGCGGGGTCGCAGTCCGAAAAATCGACGACGATTTCGTGGGCGGAGGGTGTCATTGTGTGCGAGCGGAAACGTTGTTTTGAAAATCGATGAGATGGACGGACAATCCGTATGCGATAACGCGCATAAAGACATGCCGGGCCTCATCTGTCCATGCCGGGTATCAAAGAATTCCAATTCGCAGTTTTGCCCCGCTATTTGCTCCCCGCCAGAAATTTCTTCACCTTGGCCTGTGTTTCGGGGTGGGCAAAGAGTTGGCCGGTGCCCTCCACTTCCACCTCGAAGCCGTTGGCATCGGCATTGAGGGCGGCTTCGATGCATAATTTACTGAATTTCACGGCCTCTTTGGGGATGACTGAGATCCGCGCCGCATGATCGGCCGCGAAGGACGCCAATTCGTCAGCGGCCACGGCCCACTGCACGACCCCCAGTTCGGCGGCAACCGCCCCGGTGATGGTTTCACCGCCGAGGATTAACCGGCGCGAGACGGCATCGCCGCAGAGACGGGTGAGACGTTGCGTCCCGCCGGCGCCGGGCAGCAATCCCAGTTGCGCCTCCGGCAAACCCAGGTTGGCCGTGTTGGCGGCAATCCTGAGATCACAGGAAAGGGCAAGTTCAAGACCGCCACCCATGGCCGCTCCGCCGATTTCGGCGATGCTGACGACGGGCATCGCCTCGACTCGGGCATAAACCGCCTGCAGACGGCGCACGAAGGCGACCATCAGTTTGCGGCCCTCCTCCGTTTCAAAACGCGAACTCATCAGCGATAGATCGGCGCCGGCGCAAAATATGCGCTCGGTACTGCGGAAGAGCAGGACGGAAACATCCGACCGTCCATCGATATCGTCCAGGATCTCCCCGAGCCGGTCGATCCATTCCTCGTTGATCGCGTTGACCGGCGCCCGGCACAGCGTCGCCGTGGCAACGCCTTCTTCTATTTCCAGGTTTATCACGGTGGCCGTTCCCTACCTTTAATCCACCATCGTCAGGCCGCCGCTAACGCTGAGGACCTGACCGGTGATGAAGTCCGAGCGATTACTGGCGAAGAACAGAACCGCGTCGGCAATCTCGCTCGGTTTGGCCAGCCGGCGCATCGGTGTCGCGCGGGCAAAGGCCTCGCGGTGCTTTTCCGGGACGGCGGCCAGCAGCGGGGTGTCGGTTGGACCGGGGCAGACGCTGTTGACGTTGATATTGAAGCGCGCGACCTCGCGGGCCAGCGACTTGGTGAATGCGATGGCACCACCCTTGGCGCCGGAGTAAACGGTTTCGCCCAGGCTGCCGACGCGGCCGGCATCGCTGGCGACCGTGACGATCTTGCCCGCGCCCCGCTCGATCATCGGCTCAATGAAGGCGCGTGTGACGGCGATGGGGGCGACGAGGTTCAGGTCGATGACCCTGTCCCAAAAATCTGGCGTATTTTCAACGAAAGGCTGGATCTTTCCCCAGCCCGCCACGTTGACCACGATGTCCACGCCGTCCGAACGCTTTTCGGCTTCCGCCTTGAACGCGGCAATGGCGTCCGCGTCGGTGACATCGAGGGGCAGGAATTCCGCGTTGCCGCCGCCTTCCCTGATTTCAGCGGCTGCGGCTTCGCCCTTTTCCTGGTCGATGTCGCTCATGATCACGTGACCGCCCGCGTCGGCAAGCGCCGTGGCCGTTGCCAGACCGATTCCCGAGGCGGCGCCCGTGACAACGGCTGTTTTTCCGTCAATTCGCATAAGTTCGGTATCCTTCGTTAGGCGCGCGCCATCATTCCGGCCCGCGCCGATTACTCACATTCCCCCGGAAACTTGAGTTTCTTCATTAATGAGTGAATGTTCATTCACCGACTCCTCAAAGTCAAGAAGTTTCACATGCAACCTTAAACGCAGGCGCCGGAGCCATTCCAGCGGAATGACCCCGGCGTGATAGCGCCCCATCTTAACCCAGGTGGGCTACTCCGCGGCGACCGTGCTGTCGCCCCGTGAGGTTTCGATCTCCCGGGACTTCGCCAGATCCATCGCAAAGATGATCAATCCAGCGCCGATTACCAGTCCGAAGAGCAGGATGAGGTTGCCGTAGAACATCCAACCCTCCTGATTCCAATCGGCGAAGCGCCGCGGCATACCGGCCGCCCCGGCCATCATGAAGGAGTAATGCGCGCCGACCGAACCGACGGTAAAAAGGATGACGAACCATTTCCCCAAGACGGGATTCAGCCGACGCCCAGTGATAACCGGGTAATGATGGTAGAGAACGCCCATCCACATCATTGCCATGGCGATCAGTACGGCCATGGTATGACCCGCCTGCCACATCGTGCCGTGCAGCTTGAACGACCAGGCGACGTTCGACGTTACGATGGCGCTGACGCCGTCCAGGATGTAGAGCACGAAACCCATGAGCAAGGCCATGGTGCCGGCCTCCGCCCTCAAGCCGTGCTTCCAGATTGTCGCAAGCACCGTGAAGATTGTGATCGCGGCGCCGACGCCCGTGCCCCAACTCATGATGTTGCCGTGATAGGCCAGCACCGCCGGCAGACCCGGGAACAAGGTAAAGAAGTGATGGAAGAACGAGGTGACAGAGGTGATCAACAGGATCCACAAGGCCAGATTGGCCAGGCGGTCGCTATAGAGCTTTCGGGTGCCGTCCGCCAGGTAAAGCGGCAGCGTGGCATACACCGCGGCGATGATCATGATCGCCATCGCTTCCATCAAATTGTGGGCGAAGATGAAGAAGGCGAACTGGAAGACCACCGGTTCCGTCGCCCAGGATATCGCCGCCAACGGTATGATGCCGTAAAGCCCAAGCAATATGAGCCCCGCGATAAGCAGGAACGGCGTCCCCATGACGATCAGCACGATAACCGACATCGCCATCCCCAGCATGCCGGGGTCCCGCAGCGTGCGGGCATCGAGAACGAGATCTCCCCGCTGCTCACCGAAGAACAGCATGCGCAGAACCTGGATCGGGTAGAGCAGAATGACCGTGCTCAGCACCAGGGCGACGCCCGTGAAACCGAGGATGACCACCGCCATGCTCCACTGGCCGGTCTGCACGCCGACGATGGGCAGCGGATACATGATGGCGTAACTGATTTTCAGGCCGCCCAGAATGGCCAGCGTGAGAAGGACGGCGCCGAAGTTCATGAAGATGTAGATGAGCGCCGGCAACCAGCCCGTGACCGGTTTACCCAAACAGCCCGCCGCCCGATGGAGACTGACGCCGACCATGAGCTGGAACACGAAGGGAAAGGCCAGCGCCGCGCCATGCGCGGTAAGGGCGGTGTAGAAGAGCTCGCTTTGAACCTCCAATATCTGGGTGACCGGCATGGCCACGCCTAACAGTCCGGCTACGGCGAGCCAGACGAACGAGGTCATGACCATCAGGGCCGGCCAGGCGCTGATGTCTTCGAGACCCGTACTGGTGTCGACCTTGAACATCTTGCCGAGCACGGGAACTTTTTGAATGATGTTTGTTGCGGCTACCATTTTTCAGATCCTCCTTGCGGCCCGGACTATGACTTGCTCTGAGAGACGATAAGTTCGTCACTCATTTCGTGGTGAGCGGCGCCACAGTATTCCAGGCAACGGACCTTGTAGGTTCCCGCTTCGGTGAAGACATGGACGAGCGAAGTTGGAGTTTCCAGGCCCGGCATCAGCATCATGGTGAAGAGCATGCGTCCGTCCGGATGGTAGACGGCAAAGCTGTGCATGGTGTCGACGCTTTTGGCTGCGAAGCGGACCGGACGGCCGACTTCGTATTCCTGGGAGGAGAACTCGTAAGACCAGGATTCGGCCTTCACCGTGACATCCTGCACATTCCCCTGCGTCGCCGCCTCTGCCGAGGACACCGGCGGCATGAACTTGATACTGGCGACATTAACACCGAGGAACAGAACGATGACGGCGGCTATCCAGAAGCCGTCCAGTCGTGACATGGTACGCTGATCGGTTCCGCTCGGTTCAGGATCGACGGAGCCTTTGCGGTAAACGATATACAAAAATACGACAAGAAAAGGAATTTGGAAGAAGAGCATCGCAGAAAATGCCCCCCACCCGCTTTGGAAAAGGACGTCGAGCATTTAAAGCTCCCCCATATTTGAATTCCCAGATTCGATCGACGGTCGTTTGTTTATTTATATTTGTTCGTCAACATTAGAATTATCTTATTTAGAGTATAATATTCAAGTAAGTTCTACTTTGTAGTTATTCTAATTGGCAATATCTGAATTGGTTAGGCATGACGCTGGACTGTAAACTCTGCGGGTTACCGACACCGCCGCTGCCTGTAAAAAGCGGCGGGGATTCATTTTGTTGTGTCGGCTGCCGCGAGGTATACCGCTGCTTCGGAGATGCCGCTGTTGTCGGCGCGGAATTGGAACCAAGCCATATTGGCGCATCTGACCCGACCGGCGCGGAAGCCTTCCTGCGCATCGACGGTATGCATTGTTCGTCCTGTGAGTTGCTGATCGAGCGCACGGCGGCTCAGGTGAACGGCATCCTCTCGGCCGCGGCAAACTATGCCACCTCCACGGCCAAGGTCATTTTCAATCCCGACATCATTGCCGAGGACGATTTGCCGTCTGCCTTGAGCGGCAGCGGGTATCAGGTTCGCCTTCGTTCCGAGGATGCGCCTGAATTCGACGAACGCCTACCCTTGCTGCGGCTCGTCACCGGCGTCTGCCTGGCTGGGCTCGTGATGATGCTTTATCTCGCTTTCTACTACCCCGTCCACCTGGGACTGGCCGCCTACGAAGACTTCGAACCGGTGCACTGGTTGGCGTTTGAGGCCGTCCCCCGGGCCATGTTCGTGCTGACGTCGGCGCTGATCTTCTATGTCGGCGCGCCCATCCTGCGCGGCGCCTGGGTCGGCCTCAAGGCCCGCATGCTGAACATGGACAATCTGCTGTCGATCGCCATTCTGGCGGCCTACGGCTACAGCATCGGCCAGCTTTTCACAGGCTCCCTCGATCTCTACTTCGACGTTGCGTCGGTTATCGTCGCAGTTGTGACGGTCGGGCGCTATCACGAAAAGCTGGCGAAGGCCGAAGCGACCCAGGAACTCACCAAGCTCATGACGGCCTGGGCGCCGCGGGCGCGGGTGCGGCGCGACCAGGGGTATGTCGCTGTCCCGGCGGACCAACTGCTGCCGGGCGACCGCGTCTATGTCGGTGAATGGGAAGCGATCCCGGTGGACGGCACCATCGTCGGCGGCGTCGGTGCCGTGGACGAATCCCTCCTGACGGGCGAACCATTTCCGGTTACGCGCGGCGCGAAGGAATGCGTTCTCGGCGGCTCGGTCGTGGTCGAAGGCGAACTGGAAATCGAAGTCGGTGTCGAAGTAAGAAGCCAGATGGACGTGTTGGCGCGCATCCTTTGGAATGTTCAGAGCACGACCGCCGGCGCCCAAGGCATGGCCGACCGGGTCGCGCGCGTTTTCGTTCCTTTGGTCCTGGCCCTGGCCGCTTTCGTAATTTTCTGGTTCACGCTGGGCGGCGCGGCGCCGGGGGCCGCGATGCTGGCCGGACTGGCGACCCTCATCGTCTCCTGCCCCTGTACTTTCGGTCTGGCCATCCCCTTGACCACGGCGGTGGGCGTCAGCACGGCCTTACGCCACGGCATCATCGTGACAAGTGCAGACGCCTTCGAGAAAATACCGCAGCCCAACATCTTCGCCATCGACAAGACCGGCACGCTATCGACCGGTGACATGGCGGTCACCGAGGTCAACGGCCCGACCGAAATGATCGAATTCGCCGCCGCGGTCGAGCGCCATTCCCCCCATCCCATCGCCGAGGCGATCGGCCGCCTGGATGCCAGGCGCGACGCCGACGCCATCGAGATCCAGCCGGGCAAAGGCGCGGTGGCGAACGTCGACGGCAGGCGGGTGGCGGTGGGCGGAAAATCACTGTTCGAAATGCTCGGCTGGGACATCCCCGATCAGCTGGCGTCGTTCGCGGCCGGTGTTTTGCCCGGTGACGGCGTCGTCTCCTACATTGGTTGGGATGGTGCCCTCCAGGGCGCCGTCGTCACGCAGGACCGGTCCCGGCCGGAATGGGACAAAGTCGTCGACCGCCTCAGGTTGCACAGCAAGGTCGTGCTGCTGACCGGCGCCGAGCATCCCAGCGGCTATGAAGACCGGGTCGATCAGGTCTTCGCCGGTGTGCCGCCCGAGGGCAAGGCGGCCGTGATCCGGGGCTTGAAAGCGGAAGGCACGGTGGCGATGATCGGTGACGGCAGCAACGATGCCCCGGCCCTCGCCGCCGCCGACCTCGGCATCGCCTTCGGCGCCCCCACGGCGTTGGCAGCCGACGCGGCGGACGTAGTCATTCCCGGCGAGCGGCTGGAACGAATCTTCGATGCCCTCGACCTGATCGGCACCACCCGGCTAAGGGTTCGGCAAAACCTCGGCTGGGCTCTGCTCTACAACGCGGTGGCGATACCGTTGGCGGTTACCGGCCTGCTCAATCCGCTGTTTGCCGCCGTGGCGATGTCGGCCAGCAGCCTCCTCGTGGTTTGGAATTCCGCCCGTCCCGTGGGCAACCTGGGAAAAGCGAGCCTCTCCGAAGGACCGGAACTGATCGACCGGAGATCATTGTCGCGGCTGATTCCGCCCAAGTAGCTTTCCGTCGCGGCTTGATCGTGAACGCCGTGATCGTGAGCGCCCTCCCGAAATGCCGTCACACAGGAATAGATGCCGAACAGGATGACGGCGATACCTGCAACCCGGCGCGCTAGCGGATGCCGAGCCAGTGATCCAAGGTTGCCGGCGACATTCCCCAGAGCCATGAGCATAGGCAGCGTGCCGAGGCCGAAGCTCAGCATGATCAGTGCCCCTTCCAGCGGCGAGGCCGAAACCATGGCAAGCGTCAGCGCCGAGTAAACCAGTCCGCACGGCAGCCAGCCCCAGACCAACCCCAACCCGAAAGCCTGCGTCGGCGATTTAACCGGCAGGAACCGGCGGCCCAGGGGCTCGATATGGCGCCAGAGGTGCGCACCCGCCTTTTCCAGCGATGCCAATGCCTGCCACCAGCCGGCGAGGTAAAGGCCAAGGGCGATCATGAATAGCCCGGCGATCAGATTACCGACCGATACCGTGCCGGCCAGGTCCACCTTGCTCGCCTGGGCGCCGATAATTCCGACCGCGGCCCCCATGGCAGCGTAGCTCGTTATGCGGCCGGCATTGTAGTTGAGATGATGCAAAGCCAGACCAAGGCCTGAACGCCGACTGGTCTCCATCAAACCTGTGTTGAGCGCCCCAACGATACCGCCGCACATGCCGATACAATGTGTCGAGCCCAGAAGGCCGATGGTCAGCGCCGTGATGATCATTTGTTCCACGAACAGGCCCCAATCCATGCTCCGGCCAGCCCCACATGGCCGGACATCCTCCCGAAACAGAAAATCGGGACACGTATAAATGAATTCCCAACTTAATCCAGCACGCAAACTAACGCTCTTCCGGACCGGAGATCATGCTTCCGTCCGATTCGGATAGCTGAAATGTGATCGCTGATCGGGTTGGCGCATCAAAATATCTTGATGTTCGCCCAGCTACTAATTATAGAATTACCGTTGCATCTAAGCACAATTAAATTGTCTTTAGTTGGGTGCGAATTTGAATGCAGTTTTAGGCGAGAATAATGAAATCCTTGGTTTGCGTCTCGATGGGGGCCTTTTTGTTCCTTGCAATGTTATTCAGCAATCAGCCAGCTGCTGAAGAATGGCAGAATATCAGCGAGTACGATTCACTCATAATTTTTCACGGTCCCGGCCTCTACAATTCCAAGGGATTGTTTGCAAAAAGCGGCAGATCTTACCAGGCGAGATGGGTGGGACCTTCCGGCGGTTTTCCGAGGGCGGAGTTTTTTCATACGTCCGCTAGTCATAGTCAACTATTCGTCTCGGAAGCCGATTTAGCCAACATCACGAAGAAATGGGGCTGGCTGAGCACAAAATCGCTCAACGTGAGCGAAGCCTTCACGATATGGAACGAGTACGGAAAAACGACTTACCCCCCATTTCCCAGATGAACTCGTTAATCGATGCCCTGAGATGGAGATTATGCTA
>CAYOAD010000158.1:0-9915 GCA_964401845.1 uncultured Rhodospirillaceae bacterium
ACCGCCCTGGCCCTCGCCATGGCCATCGAGGGGGCGCTCTACGCCCTGTTTCCCAATGGCGTAAAACGCATGATGGTCGTTGCTTTCGAACAACCGTCGGGGACACTGAGAATGTTGGGGATTGGGGTCGCTCTGGTGGGGGCGGTCGTCGTTTGGTTGGTTCGGGGCTGACTTGAATAAGCACGAATATTTGACAACGAAATGCCCAAATCGAGCCACAAAGTAACCATATTCGGGTCTAATATACGCTGCAACGCGACGGACATCGAACGTTCCGCCTTCTAGACGGCGGAGCACGAATTTTCAGGAGACGAGGAACCGTGAACCGAAAGATTGCCAAGACCGCCGCCTTCCGGCGCGGCGTATATGACATGCGGGTTGTCGGAGGGCTGCTGCTTGCACTCCTCTTGATCATGGCGTTTGCGTTGAGCGCTCAGGCCCGTCAGGCGCCCACAAGCTTTGCCGATCTGGCCGAACGGTTGTCGCCGGCAGTCGTCAATATCTCAACCACCCAAAAAGTCCGCCAGGGTGCCCGCCAACAACAGCAACAGCGGCAGATGCCTCAATTTCCGCCGGGTTCGCCGTTCGAAGAATTTTTTAAGGACTTTTTCGACCGCCAACGTCCCAACAATGGGCAAAACGGCCAGGGCTCGCCGTCACGCCGGGTCACTTCGCTGGGTTCCGGCTTCATAATCGATCCCTCCGGCATCGTCATCACCAACAACCACGTGATCGCCGAAGCCGACGAAATCACCGTGGTTATGAGCGATGAAACCCGCTTGAAGGCCGAGGTGATCGGACGTGACAAAAAGACCGACATCGCCGTGCTGAAAATTGAATCGGAAGTTCCCCTGCCATCGGTTGGTTTCGGGTCATCCCGCCGGGCTCGCGTCGGCGACTGGGTGCTGGCCATCGGCAACCCTTTTGGACTGGGCGGCAGCGTCACGGCGGGCATCATCTCGGCCCGGGCGAGAAACATCAACTCCGGCCCCTATGACGATTTCATTCAGACCGATGCGTCCATCAACCGAGGCAATTCCGGTGGTCCGCTGTTCAATCTCGACGGCGAGGTTATCGGCATCAACACCGCGATCTTCTCGCCGTCCGGCGGTAGCGTCGGCATCGGCTTCGCGGTGCCCTCCGACATGGCCATGGCCGTCATCAAGGACCTGCGTGAGTTTGGTCGGACCCGCCGTGGCTGGCTCGGTGTACGGATACAGCCCGTGTCGGATGAGATCGCCGAAAGCCTCGGCCTCGGCAAGGCGCGTGGCGCCCTGATCGCCGGCGTGTTCGACGAGGGACCGGCGAAGGATGCCGGCATTGAGGCCGGCGACGTCATCCTTTCCTTTGACAACAAAGAGGTGGCGGACGCCCGCGCCTTGCAGCGGATCGTCGCCGAAACCGAAATCAACAAGGAAATCGAGGCGACGGTCTGGCGTAAAGGAGAAGAGGTGAATCTGGGTGTCACGGTCGGCGAAATGGATGAAGAAAATACCGTCGTCGCCAGCACCGGCAGCCAGAGCACGAAGCCGTCCAAGACCGTTGATGCGCTCGGCATGACGCTTTCGAAGCTGACGGACGAACTGCGGCAGCGTTTCGAGGTTAGCGAAAACGCCAAAGGCGTGGTCGTCACCGGCGTCGCCGACGAATCGGCAGCCGCAAAGAAAGGCATACGGCCGGGCGACATCATCGTCGAGGTCGGCCAGGAGGAAGTGTCCTCGCCCGATCAGATCGTCAACAAAGTGCAGCAGGTCCGCGACACCAACCGAAAATCCGTTTTGATCTTGCTGCAACGGGCCGAGGATTTGCGTTTTGTGGCGCTTAGGCTGAATGAAAGTTAGTGCTGAATAAATCCGATAAATAGAAAAACGGCAGGTGGAAATTCCTGCCGTTTTTTTTGTTCGAAGACCCGATTGGGCTGGCCAAAAATTGTTTTATACCTAAAATAAGTAGGGTCTTACCAAATAATAACTTGATCAAGGTCAAGGTTCATAAAAAAAGGCAGCCGCTAACATTTAAGCCGATGAGGAACCTCCTCACCAACAGGGAGAAACTAATGACAGACTCAATCAAGTATCTGCTCGGTGAAGAACAGATACCCAAAACCTGGTACAACATCGCCGCCGATCTGCCGGAGCCGCCCAATCCGGTTCTGCATCCGGGTACCGGCGAGCCCATCGGACCGGATGACCTGGCGCCGCTCTTCCCCATGGCTCTGATCGGCCAGGAAGTCAGCGCCGATCGCGAAATCGAGATCCCCGATCCGGTGCGCGACGTTTACAAGCAGTGGCGCTGCACGCCGCTGTTCCGGGCCCGCCGTCTGGAAGCCGCGCTCGATACGCCAGCCAAGATTTACTACAAATATGAAGGCGTCAGCCCGGCCGGCAGCCACAAGCCGAACACCGCCGTGGCGCAAGCCTTCTACAACAAGGAAGCGGGCATCACCAAGATCAGCACCGAAACCGGCGCGGGGCAGTGGGGCTCGTCCCTGGCCTTTGCCGGCGCCTTGTTCGGCATCGAGGTCAAGGTTTACATGGTGAAGATCTCCTTCAACCAGAAGCCCTATCGCCGGGCCCTCATGGAGACCTACGGCGCCACCTGCGTCGCCAGTCCGTCGAACGAGACGAACTCGGGCCGGGCCATCCTGGAGCAGGATCCGGACAGCACGGGCAGCCTCGGCATCGCCATCTCGGAAGCGGTCGAAATCGCCGCCACCAACGATGACACCAAGTACTCGCTCGGCAGCGTGCTCAACCACGTGCTCACGCACCAGACCGTCATCGGTCAGGAAGCCATGCTCCAAATGGAGCAGGCGGGTGATTATCCGGACGTCGTAATCGGTGCTGCCGGTGGCGGTTCCAACTTCGCCGGCATCGCCTTCCCGTTCATCGGTGAAAAGCTGAGAGGCGGCAAGGACGTGCGGGCGTTGGCGGTCGAGCCAGCGGCATGCCCGACCTTGACGCGCGGCAAGTACGCCTATGATTTCGGCGACACCGGTCACCTCACGCCGTTGGTGAAGATGCATACTCTTGGTTCGGCTTTCGTGCCGCCCGGCTTCCACGCTGGCGGTCTGCGCTACCACGGCATGGCGCCGATGGTCAGCCACCTTGCCGAACTGGGTCACATTGATGCCGTTTCGTATCACCAGAACACGTGCTTCGAAGCCGGCGTGCAATTCGCGCGGGCCGAAGGCATCGTTCCGGCGCCCGAATCGACCCACGCCGCCAAGGCCGCCATCGACGAGGCTTTGAAGTGTAAGGAAGAAGGCGTCAGCCGGACGATCCTCTTCAACCTCTCCGGCCATGGTCACTTCGACATGCAGGCGTACACCGACTACTTTGCCGGTGCGCTTAAGGACGAAGACTACGACCACGCCAAACTGGATGAGGCGTTGTCTCAATTGCCTCCGGTTGCGGCCGAGTAGCCAAGGTTCGTTTCGAACGGATAAGGGGGTGCGCCGGTGGCGCGCCCCTTTTTTTCGTGCCGCACATAACAAGAATTTGAAATGCGCCGTGATCGAACAGGCACTATCTCTTAGGCCAGACAATCCGTTGTTGCTCACGGGGAGGCCGAGAGATGCAGTACTTGAGAAATTCGATCTGGCATTCGCTGCTGGCGGTCGTCGTTACGGCGGCAATCAGTTTCATCACGCTGCCGGCCCAGGCCGACGGCGTCATCTACTCGTCTTGGGGCAAGGCGATCAAAGGCTACGACCCTGTCGCCTACTTTACCGACAGCAAACCGGTCGAAGGCAAGAGCGGATTCACGCATGAGTGGATGGGCGCCAAATGGCGTTTTGCCAGTGCCGCCAACAAGGATGCCTTTGTCAAAAACCCCGAAAAATACGCACCCCAGTACGGCGGCTATTGCGCCTGGGCCGTCAGCCAGGGCTACACGGCGTCGATCGATCCTGACGCCTGGAAGATCGTCGACGGCAAGCTCTACCTCAACTATTCGAAGGGCGTCCAAAAGCAATGGGAAGCAGGGGGCGTCACGAAACTGATCGCCGCCGCCAACGCCAACTGGCCGAAGATCAAAGCCAAACTGAATAACTAGAATACCGAGCGCTTTTGTATCCGCCAGCCGGCGTCTGGTAAGATACCTTGTCGGACGGGGGGGCGCTTTGATTACGCGATTCCGAAGATTCCTGATTTTACTGTTGGGTGCGATTGTGGCGGCCCCCGCCACGTTCGCCGAAGACAGCCCCCTCGATTACATCCGGAAATGCCCACAGGTGGTCGACGGACGCGCCGAGATTATCGAGTTCGACGCGAAGATGCTCAACGGCACGTCCGTCCGGCTCGCGGGTCTGTTGGCCAAACCGTCGGGTGGCGGCCCATTCCCCGGCGCGGTTCTATTGCCGGGCGGCAGGGGGCTCAGGGTGCCGACCTGCTATTCGTCCATATTGCCGACATTTCTGGAGTGGGGTTACGTCACCCTCCCCGTCGCGCCCCGCACGGCGCGAGAGAAGGATGGCACCCGCCGCTACACATACAGTTTTGCGGACCACGGTAGTTACGGCTTCGGGGCCGCCCAAATTCTTGGGGCGTCCGAGTTTGTCGATAAGGATAATCTCGTCTTGTGGGGTCATTCCTATGGCGGAAGCGCGGTGGTTGATGCGGCCGGTTACGGCGGCGACAAACTCGAGGTCTATCGCGCCGCCGTGGCGGTGGCGCCCTATTGTCCGGGCAAGGCCCGGCCTCCCGGCCTCCCGCTGCTGGTGGTGACAGGGGAAAAGGATCCCGAGGTCGGACCCGTATTGTGTAAGGACTACGCCGAGAAACTCACGGGTACGGCGGACTTCGAATTTCTGTTGCTGCCCGAAACCGGGCACTCTTACTGGGTTCGTTTTAAGCGCGACTACAAATACAACCCGAAAACCGCCAAGATTGCCCATCAACGGGTGAAGGCGTTCTACACCAAGTACCTAAACGATTAGCGTTGGGACGCCGATCAGGCAAGCCCGTCCCGCGTCCCCGCGACATCCAGCACCAACGCCCCCTGCACATCGCCGGCACGTAGTTTATCCAGGGCCTCGTTGGCCTCGCCCAACGGCATAAGCGTAGTGTGGGTTTCCAGCGGAAATTCTCCGGCGAGTTTCAGGAAATCGATACCGTCCTGGCGGGTCAGGTTGGCGACAGAGACGATTTTTCGTTCATGCCAAAGAATGTTGTAGGGAAAGCTCGGCAGGTCGCTCATATGGATGCCGGCGCAGACCACCGTGCCGCCCCGCCGCAAGGTACGCAGCGCAGCCGGTACCAATTCGCCCACCGGCGCGAAAATGATGGCGGCGTCCAGTTCCGCAGGCGGCAGCTCGGACGACCAGCCCGCCCATGTTGCTCCGAGTTGAAGGGCGAAGTCCCGCGCCGCCTCGTCGCCGTCCCGGACGAAAGCGTAAAACTGGCGCTCCTGGAAGCGGGCGACCTGGGCCACGATGTGGGCTGCCGCGCCAAAGCCGTAAATGCCGAGCCGGGGAGCCGGTCCCGCCATCACCAGCGCCCGGTAGCCGATCAAACCGGCGCAAAGTAGCGGTGCCGCTTCTTCATCGCTGTAGCGCTCAGGCAGCGCGAAACAATAGCGCTGGTCGGCGATCAGATATTCGGCATAACCGCCGTTCCGCGAATAGCCCGTGAAACGGGGACGCAGGCAGAGATTTTCCCGGCCCGCGAGACAGTATTCGCATTCACCGCAGGTCCAGCCCAGCCAGGGCACACCGACCCGTTGGCCGATCGCGAATTCGGTTACGCCGGATCCGATGGCCTCGACATGTCCCACCACTTCGTGACCCGGCACCACGTCATGCCCTAGATCAGGCAGGTCGCCGTCCACGACATGGAGGTCGGTGCGGCAGACGCCGCAGACGTGGACCGCCACAAGAACCTCGCCCGGGCCGGGTTGTGGCACGGGATGTTCGCGGAATTGCAATGGCTGGCCCGGCTTGGCCAGGGTCATCGCCTTATACGTATGGTCCGTTCCGTGATTCTTGGCACCGGTCATCGGATGGGTTCCTGCCTAGGATCATGGCGATTCTAAGGGGTCGAACAGGCTATGGCGACTCGGTCAACCGGCGCGCGACACAGCTAGGCCGCGAAATCCTCGTCGCGGTAGCCCTGGATGTAAAGCAGCGAGGTGAGATCGCCGTGGTCGACATGGGCGGCGGCGGAGGCGGCGACCAGCGGCTTGGCGTGGAAGGCGACGCCGAGCCCGGCGCCCTGCAGCATCGGAATATCGTTGGCGCCGTCGCCGACGGCCAGGGTTTCCTCCGTCTTCAGGCCCAATTCTTCCGCGTGTTTTTCCAGCGCCATCAGTTTGGCCTGTTTGTCGAGGATGGGCGGAATGACTTTGCCCGAAAGGCGTCCGGCGATGATTTCCAGCGTGTTGGCCTGGTGTTCGTGAAAACCGAGTTCCTTAGCCACCAGTTCCGTGAAGTAGGTGAACCCGCCAGAGACCAGCGTCGTGTAGGCGCCATGCTTGGCCATGGTTCTCACCAGTGTTTTCGCGCCGGGCATTTCCGTGACGCGTTCGTTCATCGCCTGGTGCAGCACTTCGACGTCGAGGCCGTGCAGCATCTCGGCCCGCCGGATCAGGCTTTCGCTGAAATCGAGTTCACCGCGCATGGCGGCTTCGGTGATTTCGGAAACCTCATCGCGCAGACCGGCGTATTCGGCGACTTCGACGATGCACTCCTGTTCGATCATTGTGGAATCCATGTCGGAGATCAGCAGCCGTTTTCGCCGGTTGGCCACGGGCTGGGCGACGATGTCGACGGGGGCGTCACGCAGGTATTGCCGAACCGCGGATTCGGCCACATCCGGGCTGAACCCCGAATACAGGATGTCGCAGGCCAGGTCCGGCGACAACCAGTCGGGGTCGGCACACTCGGCGCCGGCCTCTTCCAAGGCGCCCTGCGCCAGCGAGGCGACGTCCCGGCCAAGGGGCGCCCAGGCACGATTGCCCGTGAGGGTAAGGACGTTTTCCACTATGGTGCGCCAGGCATATCTGGAATCAAAGCGGACCGCCGGCACACAAAACGGCTGGACAGCAGGCGATAACCGAAGAGTTCATGAAGCACGGCGTCATATTATTAGCCGGACCGACGGCCAGCGGGAAATCCGCCGTCGCGATCAGCCTGGCGGAAAAAATCGCGGAGCTGAGTGATGACGGCTGTGTCGGCGGCGTGATCATAAATGCCGACAGCATGCAGGTCTATCGCGACCTCGAAATAATTACCGCCCGGCCCGGCGAAACAGCCGAAAAAAGAGTGCCGCACCGGCTTTACGGTATCCTTGACGGCGGCGAGAGGTGCTCCGCCGGCCGCTGGTTGCTGATGGTGGGCAGGGAGATCGAAGCCGCACTGGCGGCTAAACAAATTCCGATCGTCGTCGGCGGCACCGGTCTCTATTTCAAGGCGCTGCTCGAGGGATTGGCGCCGGTGCCCGACATTCCCCCCGATGTTCACGCCGATCTGCAGCGGCAATTGGCTGCCCAAGGCGCCGACGCATTCCATGCGCGGCTAAAGGCGGACGATCCCGCTGCCGCCGATCGCTTTCCGGCGTCGGACATCCAACGCATGCTGCGTGCCGCCGGTGTATTGGCCGCCACCGGACGCACCCTGTCCGATTGGCAATCCGACCCACCCTCGGGCGGACTTGAGCTGCCCTACGCGCCGGTGGTCCTGACGCCCGACCGGGAGACCGTGTACGAACGCTGTGACGGGCGTTTCGATGCCATGATCGATGCCGGCGCCGTCACCGAGGTGCAAAACCTGCTAGCCCGCCAACTTGATCCGGAGCTGCCTGTCATGAAAGCGGTGGGGGTGCCGGAATTGGCCGCTCATCTGGCAGGTGAGATGGACTTGGCGGCGGCGGTTTTGGCCGCAAAACAATCATCCCGGCGCTATGCAAAGCGGCAATTCACCTGGATCCGCAATCAGATGCAAAACTGGAATTCCTACACTGAGCAAGATTCGGAAAGATTATTACCCAAAATCTTTTCATTTGTTCGTCAATTTCTGTTGACCCCAAACCGCTGAACGACTAGTTTGTCGCGGTTTTCCGCCGCCTTCGGCTCTCGGGGCGGCGGCTTTCAATTATAGCCACGGCCGCTCGGCGCAATTCCGCGCGCGGGCGGTTTCGTCACGAGTGAGGAAAAGAAAATGGCAAGCGCGCAGCTCAGCGGAGCGGAAATCGTCCTGAAATCCTTGGTGGATCAGGGCGTGGAGGTCGTATTCGGTTATCCGGGCGGCGCCGTACTTCCGCTCTACGATGCCATTTTTGAACAAAAGCGCATCCGGCATGTCCTGGTCAGGCACGAACAGGGCGCCGTTCATGCCGCCGAAGGCTACGCCCGCGCCACGGGCAAGCCGGGGGTCGTGCTTGTGACGTCCGGACCCGGCGCGACCAACGCCGTGACCGGTCTGACCGATGCCCTGATGGACAGCATTCCGGTCGTCTGCCTGACCGGCCAGGTGGCCACCCATCTGATCGGCACGGACGCTTTCCAGGAAGCCGACACGGTCGGCATCACCCGCGCCTGCACCAAGCACAACTACCTGGTGAAGGACACGGGCGACCTCGCCCGCGTCATGCACGACGCCTTCCATGTCGCCACCAACGGCCGTCCCGGCCCGGTGGTGGTCGACCTGCCCAAGGACGTCATGGTCTTCGAAGGCGATTATCTGCCGCCCAACCGGGTTCAGCACAAGTCCTACAATCCCAAGGTCAAGGGTGACCTCGACGCCATCCGCGAAGCCGTCGATCTGATCGCCGGTGCCAAACGGCCATTGATCTATTCCGGCGGCGGGGTGATAAATTCGGGCCCCGGCGCCGCGCAATTGCTGCGTGAGCTGGTGAAGAAGACCGGCGCGCCGATCACCAGTACCCTGATGGGGCTGGGCGCGTTCCCCGCGGACGACAAGGCTTATCTCGGCATGGTCGGCATGCACGGCATGTACGAGGCAAATCTGGCCATGGCCGAATGCGACGTCATGGTCTGCGTCGGCGCGCGCTTCGATGACCGGGTGACGGGGCGCATCGACGCCTTCAGCCAGGGATCGAAGAAGATCCACATCGATATCGATCCGTCGTCGATCAACAAGAACGTCCAAGTCGACATTCCCATCGTCGGCGACGTCGGGCATGTCTTGGAGGACATGCTCAAAATCTGGAAGTCCCAGATAAAATCGACCGACACCAAGTCACTCAAGGGCTGGTGGGACAAGATCGAAAAGTGGCGGGCGCGCGATTGCCTGTCCTTCAAACAGGGCAAGGACATCGTCAAGCCGCAGTACGTCATGGAACGCCTCCAGGCCGCCATTGCCGACCGTGACGCCTATGTCACGACGGACGTCGGCCAGCATCAAATGTGGGCGGCCCAGTTCCTTCGCTTCCAGAAGCCGAACCGCTGGATGACCTCTGGCGGTTTGGGCACAATGGGCTATGGCCTGCCGGCCGCCATCGGTGTTCAGGTGGCGTATCCGAAGGCGGACGTCGTCTGCGTGACGGGCGAGGCCTCGTTCATGATGAACGTTCAGGAACTTTCGACGGCCGTACAGCACGAGTTGCCTGTCAAAGTGCTGTTGCTGAACAACCGCTACATGGGGATGGTGCGCCAGTGGCAGGAACTGCTGCATGGCAACCGCTATGCCGAGAGCTACATGGAATCGCTGCCGGAGTTTGCCAAGCTGGCAGATGCCTTCGGCGCCGAAGGTCTGCATGCCGACAAACCGGACCAGGTCGATCAGCTCATCGCCGACATGCTGGCCACCAAAGGCCCGGTCATTGCCGAGGTGGTGATCGATCAGAAGGAGAACTGCTTCCCGATGATCCCCTCGGGTGCGGCCCACTACGAGATGATCCTGGGGCCGCAAGGCGATCAGCCCAGCGTGAGTGAAAGCGGCAAGGCATTGGTATAGGC
>CAYOAD010000159.1:0-215 GCA_964401845.1 uncultured Rhodospirillaceae bacterium
GTCGCAACCCGAATGGGGCGGCATGAAGTTGTTCAATTCGGGAGGTACCCTGATGGCCAACGCGCCCCGCAAGGGTAAAAGCGCCGCAAAGTCCGCCGCAAACGCCAAATCGAAGGCAGGACGTCCGCCAAAATCCGCCTCGCGCCGCAAACAGCCCAAGCTGGATAGCGCCGAGCTGCTGCAGCATTATCGCGACATGTTGCTGATCCGCCGCT
>CAYOAD010000159.1:225-9897 GCA_964401845.1 uncultured Rhodospirillaceae bacterium
GGAAAAGGCGGGCCAGCTCTACGGCATGGGGCTGATCGGTGGTTTCTGCCACCTCTATATCGGCCAGGAAGCGGTGGTTGTCGGCCTGATGGCGGCGGCATCGAAGGACGATTCGGTAATTACGACCTATCGCGACCACGGCCACATGCTGGCCACCGGCATGGACCCGGGCGGCGTCATGGCGGAACTGACCGGGCGCCGGGGCGGCTATTCCAAGGGCAAGGGCGGCTCCATGCACATGTTCTCCAAGGAGGCCAACTTCTATGGCGGACATGGCATCGTCGGCGCCAACGTGCCGATCGGCACCGGCCTGGCGTTCGCCGAGGCTTACCGCGGCACGTACAACGTCGTCACGACATTCTTCGGCGACGACGCGGCCCATCAGGGCCAGGTGTACGAAAGCTTCCACATGGCCGACCTTTGGTCGCTGCCGGTCATCTTCGTGATCGAAAACAACCAATACGCCATGGGCACCGCCCTGGGGCGGGCGTCCGCGCAACCCGATCTGCATTTGCGCGGTGAAAGTTTCGGCATCTCCGGCGTTCAGGTGGACGGCATGGACGTGATGGCCGTGAAGGCTGCCGGCGAAAAAGCCATTGCCCACTGCCGGTCCGGCAAGGGGCCGATCATCCTGGAGATGATGACGTATCGTTACCGGGGCCACTCGATGTCCGATCCCGCCAAGTACCGCACCAAGGAAGAAGTGCAGAAGGTCCGCCAGGAGCGCGACCCCATCGACCACGTACGTGACCTGCTGGTCTCGGCGGGGGCTGCGGACGAGGCCCAGCTGAAGGCGATCGACAAGGAAGTGAAGGGCATCGTGACGGAAGCGGCGGAATTCGCTCAGCAAAGCCCCGAACCCGACGCCGCCGAGCTTTACACCGACGTATTGGTAGAAGTCTGAGGGCCCGACATGACCGTACAAATTCTGATGCCGGCGCTGTCGCCGACCATGACCGAAGGAACCGTCGCCCGCTGGCTTAAGGACGAAGGCGACGCGGTAACGTCGGGCGATATTATTGCCGAGATCGAAACCGATAAAGCGACGATGGAACTGGAAGCGGTCGACGAAGGAATTCTCGGCCGCATTTTAGTGGCGGGCGGCACCGAAGGGGTCGCCGTCAACACGCCCATTGCCGTAATTCTCGAGGACGGCGAGGACGCATCCGCCATCGAGGCGACTGCAGCGCCGGCCGCCGCGGAACCGGCTCAAGCCGCACCAGCTGTCGTTGCGGAGCCGGT
Organism: uncultured Rhodospirillaceae bacterium; assembly: GCA_964401845.1. Lineage (GTDB taxonomy): Bacteria > Pseudomonadota > Alphaproteobacteria > UBA2966 > UBA2966 > CAYFKJ01. The sequence goes on from CAYOAD010000159.1 coordinate 1,468, forward strand.
ACCGGCGGCTCCTACGGCGCCCGTAGCCGCTGCCGTGCAAGAGGAAGATGTTCCCGCCGGCACCGAAATGGTTTCGATGTCCGTGCGTGAGGCGCTGCGCGACGCCATGGCGGAGGAGATGCGCCGCGACGGCGATGTCTTCCTGATGGGTGAGGAAGTCGCCCAGTACCAGGGCGCCTATAAAGTGAGCCAGGGGTTGCTGGACGAATTCGGAGCGCGGCGGGTGATCGATACGCCGATTACCGAACACGGCTTCGCCGGCGTGGCCGTCGGCGCAGCCTATTCAGGCCTCAAGCCCATCGTCGAATTCATGACCTTCAACTTCGCCATGCAGGCGATCGACCACATCATCAATTCGGCCTCCAAGACGCTCTACATGTCGGGCGGCCAGATGCCCAATCCCATCGTCTTCCGGGGCGCCAACGGCGCGGCCTCCCGCGTGGCAGCGCAGCACTCCCAATGCTACGCCAGCTGGTACGCCCATTGTCCAGGGCTGAAGGTCGTCTCTCCCTATTCGGCGGCGGACGCCAAGGGTTTGCTGAAATCGGCCATCAGGGACCCCAACCCGGTGATCTTCCTGGAGAACGAAATCCTTTACGGCCGCTCGTTTGAAGTGCCGGTGCTCGACGATTTCACCATTCCGATCGGCAAGGCGCAGGTGATGCGGGAGGGCAGCGACGTGACCATTGCGGGTTTTTCCATTGCCATGGATTACGCCCTGCAGGCCGCCGAAGCCCTGGCCGCCGAAGGCATTGACGCCGAGGTCATCAACCTGCGCACATTGCGTCCGCTCGATACAGCCACGTTGGCTGCCAGTGTCGCCAAAACAAACCGTCTGGTAACGGTGGAGGAGGGCTGGCCGCAAAGCGGGATCGGCTCCGAAATCGCCGCCGTCATGATGGAGCAGGCGTTTGACGATCTCGATGCGCCGGTCATGCGCGTAACCGGCAAGGACGTGCCCATGCCATATGCTGCCAATCTCGAAAAATTGGCGCTGCCGTCGGCGGATGATGTGACCGCCGCCGCCAAAGCCGTTTGTTACCGTTAGGGGATCTCACCATGCCGATTACGATTACGATGCCGGCTCTGTCGCCGACCATGACGGAGGGCCGTCTGGCCCGCTGGCTCAAGAACGAGGGCGACGAAGTGATCGCCGGGGACGTGCTGGCCGAGATCGAAACGGACAAGGCCACCATGGAACTCGAGGCCATCGACGACGGTATCCTGGCGCGTATCCTGGTGCCTGGCGAAACCGACAACGTTCAGGTCAACGCACCCATCGCGCTGGTGTTGGAAGACGGCGAGGACGCCGCGGCGCTGGAAGGGTTTACGCCCGAAACGGTGGCTGCTGCAGAGCCCGTCGTCGCTGCCAAAGAACCGGCGCCGCCGCCGGTGGCAGCACCGCCCGCTGCTCCGGCTCCCACCCCGATGCCGGCAGCCCCCGCAGCGGCACCCGAGGGCGCCCGCATTCTTGCCAGCCCGCTGGCTAAACGCATGGCGGCGGATGCCGGCATCGATCTCGGACAGTTGTCGGGTTCCGGCCCGCGCGGCCGCATCGTCAAGGCGGATATCCTCAACGCCCAGGCCAGCGGAACCGCTCAAGCGCCAGCCTTGCCGGCAGCGCCTTCCGTGCCGACGCCGGCCGCCATGGCGATGCCGGTCAGCGGTTCCTACACCGAGGTACCCAACAACAGCATGCGCAAGACCATCGCCCGGCGTCTGGTCGAGGCCAAGCAGTCGATCCCGCACATCTACCTCACCATCGATTGCGAACTCGACCGCCTGCTGGCCCTGCGCAAGGAAATCAACGAACGCCGCGAGGGCGCGGGCAAGGTTTCGGTCAACGACTTCGTGATCCGGGCCAATGCCCTGGCGCTCAAGGCCGTGCCCGCCGTCAACGCCAGTTGGACGGAAGCCGCCATCCTGCAATACAACACCGTTGACGTTTCCGTCGCCGTAGCTCTGGACGGCGGTCTGATCACGCCCATTGTCAGGAACGCCGACTTGAAAGGCTTGGCGGCGATTTCCGCCGAAATCAAGGAATTGGCGGGACGGGCCCGCGAGGGCAAGTTGATGCCCGAGGAATACCAGGGCGGCGGCTTTTCCGTTTCCAACCTCGGCATGTTTGGCATTCGCGAATTCTCGGCCATCATCAATCCGCCGCAGGCCTGCATCATGGCTGTTGGCGCGGGTCAGCAACGCCCCGTGGTCAAGGACGGCGCGCTGGCCGTCGCGACGGTCATGACCTGCACGCTGAGCTGCGATCATCGCGTCGTCGACGGCGCTTTGGGCGCGGAATACCTCGCGGCTTTCAAGGGCTTCATCGAAGACCCGCTGAGCATTTTGCTGTAGGGGCCGGTTGATGGCTGACAACAAATTCGATCTGATCGTCGTCGGCGGCGGGCCGGGCGGCTACGTCGCCGCCATTCGGGCTGCGCAGTTGGGCATGAAGACCGCTCTGGTCGAGGCCCGGCATCTCGGCGGCATCTGCCTCAACTGGGGCTGCATCCCGACCAAAGCGTTGCTGCGCTCGGCGGAAATCTGGCACACGCTGCACCGGCTGGACGAATTCGGCATGGCGGCGGACAACCCGCGCTTCGATCTCGAAAAGATCGTCAAGCGCAGCCGCGGCGTGGCCGGACAACTTTCGGCCGGCGTCCAGCATCTCCTGAAGAAGAACAAAGTGACGGTCATCGACGGCTGGGCCAAGCTCGCCGGATCCGGCAAGCTTGACGTCGAGAAAGACGGCAAAGCCGTCGGTTCCTTCACGTCTCCGCACATCATTCTGGCCACCGGCGCCCGCGCCCGCGACCTGCCGGGGCTGGAAGCGGACGGCAAACTGGTTTGGAACTACATGCACGCTCTGGTGCCCGACGTCATGCCCAAGTCGCTGCTGGTCGTCGGTTCCGGCGCCATCGGCATCGAGTTTGCCAGTTTCTTCAACACCCTCGGCGCCGAGGTCACGGTGGTCGAGGTTCTGGACCGCATTTTGCCGGTGGAGGATGCCGAGATCTCGGCCCTGGCTGACAAGGCTTTCCAAAAGCAGGGTATGAAGATCCATACCTCGACGACCGTCACCAAACTCGACAAAAAGACCAAGGGCGTCACGGCGACGCTGGATCACGGCGGCAAGACCTCCCAGGTCACCGTCGAGCGCGTCATCATGGCCGTTGGCATCACCGGCAACGTCGAGAACATCGGCCTGGAGGAGGCCGGGGTGAGGGTCGACCGGGGCCACGTCGTGGTCAACGGCTGGGCCGAGACCAACGTCAAGGGCGTCTACGCCATCGGCGATCTGGCCGGGCCGCCCTGGCTGGCCCATAAGGCGAGCCACGAAGGCATTGTCTGCGTCGAGAAGATTGCCGGCGTCGAGGGCGTCCACCCCTTCGAGAACACAAACATTCCCGGTTGCACCTATTGCTCGCCCCAGGTCGCCAGCGTCGGACTGACCGAGGCCGCTGCAACGGAGGCGGGCCACAAGGTCCGGGTGGGGCGCTTCCCCATGCTGGGCAACGGCAAGGCGATCGCGCTGGGTGAACCCGACGGCCTGGTCAAGACTGTGTTCGACGACAAGACCGGTGAATTGCTCGGCGCCCATATGATCGGACCTGAAGTAACGGAGATGATCCAGGGCTACACCATCGCCCGCGGCCTGGAAACGACGGAGGCCGAGCTGATCCACACCGTGTTCCCGCACCCCACCGTGTCGGAGACCATGCACGAATCGGTGCTTGATTCCTTGGGCCGGGTCATTCATTTCTAGGCCATGGCGAAGGTGGAACCCATTAAGCAGACGGCGTCGGCGCGTAAACCGGACTGGATTCGCGTCAAGGCGCCGCTCTCGAAGGAATATCAGGCGACGCGCAAGCTGATGCGCGACCAGAAGCTTGTGACGGTCTGCGAGGAAGCGGCCTGTCCCAACATCGGCGAGTGCTGGAGCCACGGTCACGCCACCATGATGATCCTCGGCGACATCTGCACCCGCGCCTGCGCCTTCTGCAACGTCGCGACGGGTAAACCGGGCGAGGTGGACGAGGAAGAACCCCGGCACCTGGCAGAAGCGGTTAGCAATCTCGGGCTTTCCCACGTCGTGATCACGTCGGTGGACCGGGATGATTTGCAGGACGGCGGGGCGGGGCAGTTCGTCGCCTGTATCGATGAGCTTCGCGACCTGACGCCCGACACGACGATCGAAGTTCTGACACCCGACTTCCTGCGCAAGGAGGGCGCGTTGGAGGCCGTCGTCGCCGCCGGGCCGGACGTCTTCAACCACAACCTTGAAACCGTACCGCGTCTCTATCCGACCATCCGGCCAGGTGCACGTTACTTCCACTCCCTCAAGCTTCTGGCCGATGCCAAGCAGCTCAATCCGGGGCAATTCACCAAATCCGGCATCATGGTCGGACTGGGCGAGGAAAAAAGCGAAGTGATGCAGGTGATGGACGACATGCGTTCGGCTGACATCGATTTCATCACCATCGGCCAATACCTGCAGCCGACGCCGCGCCATGCGCCGGTCGAGCGTTTCGTCACGCCGGCCGAGTTCGAAACTTACGCCGAAGCCGCGAGGGCCAAAGGTTTCCTGATGGTCTCGTCGACGCCGCTGACGCGTTCGTCCTATTTCGCCGGCGATGATTTCGCAAAACTCCGGGCCGCCCGCGACCTAGATCCCACGGCCAAACCCTAACCTTCATCAACAAATGCCGACCCATGCCGAAAAGCGCATCCTGCCGTATTCGCGGGAACAGCTTTTCGACCTTGTAGCCGATGTCGGCGCCTATCCCGAATTCCTGCCCTGGTGCGTCGGCGCGCGCGTGCGCGAGAAATCGGATGAACTGATCGTCGCCGATTTGGTGATCGGCTATAAGATTTTCCGCGAACGGTTCAGCTCGAAGGTGACGCTCGACCGGCCCAATCGCGTCGATGTCGAATATTTTGACGGACCGTTCCGCTACCTCAACAACCACTGGATCTTTCTTGACGAAGGAGAAGACGGGACCTGCGCCATCGACTTCTACGTCGATTTCGAATTCCGTTCCCGCCTGATGCAAAAACTCATCGGGGCGGTTTTCAACGAGGCCGTCAAACGCATGGTCCACGCCTTTGAACTACGCGCGCATGCGATGTATGGAAAGTAGGAAAAAGTAGCACACCGATAGATAGCTTCCCGCATTTGTGGCAGAATGCAGTTTCGGATTGAATTAGGTTCGAAATATGGCACCTGGGGGGGCGCTTGTGTTCGACGGGCAAACTCAGCGGAACGGAACGAAAAAGCCCAAACGGCTGGGGATGGGTTTGATCGCTTTCGGATCTGTTTTCTTTGGCCTCGCGGTGCTGTTCCTCGTTCAAGCCCAATACAATCCGGACCCCTTGGCAAAGCGGAGTATCACGTCCGCGGCTTGGTGGATTTCCACGATCGAGGAAAATGCCTTTCGGCGCTTGGCGGTTGTATCCGGCGATTTCAATGACATTTACGTCAGCCCCGACGCCAAACTAGTAGTCGCGGTCGGGAACGGTGGCCTGGTCTTGCGGTCGGACGATGGCGGTCTGTCATGGACGAAATCCGTAATTTCCAACCAAGCTCCCCCGCAGAACGCGACAAATCCGCGGATGGAGAGACTACGGTCGAAACAGTCTCAAGCGGAGGCTCGGTCGAAAAACCTCAACGCCGAGATCGAGAAATTGAACACCCTGGAGGGGGAGCAGTTCAAGAGATACCAGGAATTACTGAAATCAGCGAAGAGTGCGCTCAAATCAAAGAAGGGCGGTGACGGCAAATCCAGACAATTGATGCGTGATGCGGAACGGGAACTTGAGCGGTCGGTGCGGACGGCCGCTAAAAGCCGCGACCTGGAAGACCAACAGGTTCGACTGTGGGGACAAATGAACGATCGGGCGAAGGAAATAGCCGCTCTGCTGGCCAGCGACACTGACATCGCGGCCGCGCTGGCTAAGCCTGCCGCCGCCGCCAACCTGCGGGGGATAGATTTTACGGGCGGCATCGGTTGGGCCGTCGGCGACGCCGGGGTTGTTCTGAAAAGTACGGATGGGGGACGAAACTGGAGTCGCACGGGTCCGTTGAGTGCGGATGACTTTGTCGCCGTCGCGTTCACCTCGGACGGAACCAACGGCGGCATTATGCGTGCCAATGATGTGGCATATCGATTTGGCAGGGACCGCGTCTGGCGGCAGGGGGATGAACCTCTCAGCTACACGGGACTTCGGCTCCGATTCCGGAATTTCACCGTTTACGGCTACGGGCACGAAAACCAGGTATGGCTACTGAGCAAAGACGGATTGCCCTCGCTCGTCCACGCTTTCAGTACGTTGGATCTGATTGACGGAAAACGTGAACCGCCGCAGGCATCTGCCGGCCAGACTGAGAGCAAAAGCGGTTTAATTGCCCTTGAAGTCGGTCAGGCGGGGCAAAAGATATGGGCCGTCGGGGAAAACGGCAAAGGCCGTCGTACCGATGTTCAGGAGAACTTCGACCTTTCCAGCACGCCGCCGGTCTGGACTGATTTCGACACCGGCTTGACGGCTGATTTGGCGGCAGTTCGCTTTGGCGAAGATGGGTTGACGGGTTGGGTCGTTGGAAAAAATGGCGCATTGGGTCAGTCAGTTAATGGCGGTCAGACCTGGCGAAAGGCGTCGATGCCGCCATTCCGCAAAGGGCAGGATTTTGGCTGGCGCTTGACCTCGGATAAAGAAGTGGAGGTCACCACATCGGGCCCCGACGGGTTCGCCAGGCTAAACAGTTACCGGCACCGGTCATGGCCATCGCCCATCAGCATTCTGTTTTTCGCTGGAGCGTTGATCTTGTTCGTCGCCGGTTACTTGGTAGATCGGCGTTCGCTGAAAAAATACAGCTCGACGAAAATCGTAAATCCCAGTGACGTTTCCAACTCGCTGTCCAGCGACCGTCCGCTTCGATACGGTGATCCGGACCTGCTGGGCTTTGGCAAACTCGCCTTGACGATTTCCCGATTTTTGCGAAACGATGCGACCGAGGCGCCGCTTACCCTGGCCATTAACGGCGAGTGGGGGTCGGGCAAAAGCTCGATCATGAACCTTCTGAACTTCGACCTCCGGCGTCATGGCTGGCGCGCGGTCTGGTTCAACGCCTGGCACAATCAGAAGGAGGAACGCCTGTTGGCGGCTCTCCTTCAAGCCATCCGCAGGCAGGCAGTACCCTCTCCTTGGACGCCCGTTGGATTATGGGTCCGGATCAAACTTGCGGCGCTTCGAATATGGGGGCGCCGCAGAGAAGTTCTTGTCTTGGGTTTGGCGGCCGTTTGCGCTGCTGCATTCGGCATCCAGCTTTCCGGAAATGCCAGCACGTTCGTGGCGGAATATTTGAAGGGCGATATCGGGTTTTATGGCGGATCAGTTTCAACGTTGGCGGCGTTCTACTACTTGATGCGAAACCGGTTCGCGGCAATGGCGCTGAGTCCCGGCAAGCTCTTTGCCACGCGCTCCGCGCCGGTCAGCGTGGCCGGGGCTGACAAGCAGTTAAAATACCGGGAGGAATTTGCCGCCGAGTTCGGCAGGATTGCGAAGGTCCTCTCAACGCCGGCCAACGTGTTCCCTTCGCCGCTGATCGTTTTCGTTGACGATCTGGACCGCTGCCAGCCGGACAACGTCCTGGATATCTTGGAAGCGGTGAATTTTCTAGTGTCGTCGGGAGAATGCTACGTCGTTCTCGGCATAGACCGGCAAAGAGTGGAAGACCTCGTTCAAAACCACGTAAAAAACAAGAAATTCTCGGAAGAACCGACATTTGCCCGGGATTACATGGAGAAATTGATCAACATCGATGCTCATGTTCCCGACGTCGAGCCAGAAAGACTGCAGGCGGATGTGGAACCCAGGGCCTGGAAGCTGGCAGCCCGCATTCGCGGAGCTGCGTGGTGGCAATCCCGGGTATTCGCCGTGGCGCTTTACATTTTGGTTTTCAGCGTCGGTGGCTATGCCGGTTGGGACGAACTTAAGCGGCAAAGTGGAGAAATTATCCAGACCGCTGCCCTCATGCTTAAAATCGACATGTCAGCAACTTTTACTTCCGCGGTCGCCGAGAAAAAGCCGGAGACGGGTTCCTCGAACGGCAACCCAGAGCCGCCGGCAAAAACAGCTGGTCAGGAGGGCGGCGGTAATCAACGGGACGATCGGGGAGGCACCTCGGAGGTCGTATTTGCGCCGGCTGCTTCCACGGCAGGGTTCTTGTCGGGCCAAAACCCGATCTATATTTGGCTGGTGTCGGCTTTCGGCATTAGTCTGCTGATGTTTCAGGCAAGGGCGATTGCCCAGGAAGATATCACCAGAGATACAAATGATTTTCAGCAGGCATTGGTCATTTGGGAACCGGTCGTCACGTTGCGTCGAAATACGCCCCGAAATATCAAGCGCTTTCGAAATTGGGCGCGTTTTCTT
>CAYOAD010000160.1:0-9871 GCA_964401845.1 uncultured Rhodospirillaceae bacterium
CCTTTGGCCTTTTCCTCGTGATAGAGCTGGTAGCGTTGCTGCGGCAGGCTGTCCTCGACATAGCCCGGCGAGTGCGACGTGCTCATCACCCGGTTCTTGAGGCGCAGGTGTTTGAGCTCGAAGGGCAGCAGCAGGGGGTCCTTGGAACTCACGCGTCCGGTCCCTCAAATGACGGCGGCGATGGCGTCCGGCAGTTCGGCGTAAGAATCGATCACCCGGTCGGCGCCCAGTTCGGCGGCGGGGATCTTGGTGTAGCCGAAAGAAACCACGATCACCGGTACGCTGGAATTGCGGGCGGCGTTCACGTCGACTTCCGAATCGCCGACCATCACGGCGCGTTTTGGGTCCACCCCAAGCGCCCCGATGGTCGAAACGAGATGGGCCGAGTCGGGCTTGCGGACGCTCAAGGCATCACCGCCCAGCACCGCACCGAAATAATAATCGATACGCAGATCGGCCAGCAGCCGCTTGGCCAGCAGCGTCGGCTTGTTGGTGCACACCGCCATCGGCACCTTGGCCATGGCGAGCGCTTCCAGGACCTGGATGACACCTTCGAACATACGGCTGTTGGCTGAAAGGTTCTGGCTGTAAAAGGCCAGGGCGGAGGCCCACTGCCGGTCCAGTTCGGGATCGTCCAGCGCCTCGCCCGTGGTTTCGAAGCCGAGCTGGATCATGCGCCTGAGACCGCCGCCGATCAGGCCGCGGACGGTATCAGGCGATACCTCGCCCCGTCCTGCAGACGTCAGGGCGTAGTTGGTCGCGGCGCAGAGGTCCGGCGCGGTATCGACCAGCGTGCCGTCGAGATCGAACACGACGGCGCTCGGCAGGGGGTCGCTGAATGACGGGAAGGCGTTGGCTTTGGCGGCTTCTGCGGGCATGGAATTTCCGTAAGAACTCGACATAAAACGTGACTTGGCGCGGCACCTCGGGCTGTGGCAAGTTCCGCCCGCAACCGCGTGCGGGTTCTTTGTAATCGCCCGGCGGTCCGCGACAAAGCAAATTCCGGCTTAATTCTTATTCTGGTGAGAATTCATACGTTGAAATGACCGATTATCCGCGCAAATCCCCCCTCGCGTCCGTGGTTCTCGCCGCCGGACAAAGTACGCGCATGAACTCCGCCACTTCCAAAGTTTTGCACCGCATTGCCGGCAAGCCGCTGCTCGGTCACGTTCTGACGGCGGTGGGCGAGCTTGGGGCTGAAAAATCGGTCGTCGTCGTCGGTGTCGGGCAGGATGACGTGGCGGCGCTGGCGGCGGAACACGGCGCGGGAACCGCGCTGCAAAATCCACCTGTCGGCACCGGCCACGCCGTGATGCAGGCCCGCGAGGCGCTGGCGGATTTCGCGGGTGATGTCCTGATTGTCTACGGAGACACGCCGCTGATCACGCCCGCGACGTTGCTTGCCATGATCGAGCGCCGCCATGATGCGGACGACCCCGCCGTCGTCGTTTACGGCTTCCGGCCCGACGACCCGGCGCTCTACGGCCGCCTCGTGCGCAACAAGCAGGGCCATGTCACGCGCATCGTCGAGGCGCGCGACGCCACCAAACGCCAGCAGGCGATCAAGCTCTGCAACGGCGGCGCGATGGTGACGGATGGAGCTGTTCTATTCGACCTGCTGGATGCCACCGACAACGACAACGCAAAGGGCGAATACTACCTCACCGACATCGTTGCGGCGGCGGTGAAGAGGGGGCGCGTCTGCGCCACCGTGGAAGGACCGGAAGAGGACGTCATGGGCGTCGATCATCGCGCCGCCCTGGCCTTGGCGGAAACCCGCATGCAGGACCGTCTCCGCGAACGGGCCATGGCGGCAGGCGCAACGATGACGGATCCCGCCAGCGTCTATCTCTCCGCCGATACCCAACTCGGTCGTGACGTCGCCATCGAACCCAACGTCTTCTTTGGGCCCGGCGTCACGGTCGGCGACGGCGTGACAATCAAGGCGTTCAGCCATATCGAAGGCGCCAGCATCGCATCCGGCGCCACCGTCGGACCGTTTGCCCGTCTCAGACCCGGCGCGGACTTGGCCGAGGGCGCGCGTGTCGGCAATTTCGTCGAGGTCAAGAACGCCGCCATCGAGGCCGGGGCCAAGGTCAACCACCTGACCTACGTCGGCGACGCCCGCGTCGGCGAGCGCGCCAATATCGGCGCCGGCACCATTACCTGCAATTACGACGGCTACAACAAGTCGCATACCGACATCGGCGCCGACGCGTTCATCGGTTCCAACACGGCTCTAGTCGCGCCTGTGAAAGTGGGCGACGGCGCGGTCGTGGGCGCCGGCAGCACCATTACCGAAGATGTCCAGCAGGACGCCGTTGCGGTTACGCGCGCCGAGCAAAAACAGATCCCGGGCGGGGCGGAACGGCTGAGGGCACGTAAAACGGCTGAAAAAGCGGCCCGGGCCAAACAAGCGAAAAAGGATTAGGCGATGTGTGGGATTGTCGGCGTCATCGGCCAGGAAGGGGTTTCGCCCCGGCTCATCGAAGGGCTGCGTCGCCTGGAATACCGGGGCTATGATTCAGCCGGCATCGCCACGCTGGTGAACGGCCACATCGACCGCCGGCGGGCCGAGGGAAAGCTGGTGAACCTGGAGGAAAAGGTCGCGGACGAGCCCATCGCCGGCGACATCGGCATCGGCCATACGCGCTGGGCTACCCACGGCGTACCCAACGAGGTCAATGCCCACCCTCACGCCACCAGCCGCGTCGCCCTGGTGCACAACGGCATCATCGAGAACTACAGCGAAATCCGCGACGAACTGGCCGAGGCCGGCTGCAACTTCGCTTCCGACACCGACACTGAAGTCGTGGTGCAACTGATCTCTCACCTGATTTCCGAAGGCCTCGACCCCATCGCGGCGACGGGCCAGGCTTTGGGCCGGTTGGAAGGGGCCTTCGCGTTGGCCATCATCTTCGCCGGCGACCATGACCTGATGATCGGCGCCCGGCGCGGCAGCCCGCTGGTGGTCGGCTGGGGCGAGGGGGAGATGTTCCTCGGCTCCGACGCCATGGCGCTGGCCGGGCTGTCGGATCGCGTGACGTACCTCGAGGAAGGCGACTGGGCCGTGCTGTCCCGCACCAGCGCCGAATTCCGCAACGCCGACGGCGAGGTCGTGGAGCGCGAGGTCAAACTCTCCTCCATCTCCGGCGGCCTGGTGGGCAAGGGCAACCACCGCCACTTCATGATGAAGGAAATATACGAACAGCCCGCCGTGATCGGCGAGACGCTCAACGCCTACTTCAACCCGGCCAGCCGCACCATCCAGCTGCCCGAGGCGCCGTTCGATCTGGCGGCCGTACCCAAGGTCACGGTGATCGCCTGCGGCACCTCGTTCTATGCCGCGATGATCGCCAAGTACTGGTTCGAACAGGTGGCGGGCCTGGCCGTCGACATCGACATTGCCTCGGAATTCCGCTACCGCTCGGCGCCCCTGCCCGAAGGCGGACTGGCGCTCTTCATCTCGCAATCGGGGGAGACCGCCGACACCCTGGCCGCCATGCGCTTCGCCAAGGACAACGGCCAGCATACCGCCGTCATCGTCAACGTGCCGGAAAGCTCCATGGCGCGGGAGGCGGACTATCTGCTGCCGACCCACGCCGGGCCGGAGATCGGCGTGGCCTCCACCAAGGCCTTCACCTGCCAGCTCGTCATGCTGGCCTGCTTCGTCATCGCCACGGCCTCGGCCCGCGGCGCCATCGACGAGGCCGAGGAAGCGCACCTCTCCGCCGCCATCGCCGAGGTGCCCTCGCGCGCCTCCGAGGTTCTCAACCACGATGAACGTTTGCAGGACCTGGCCCAGGACGTGGCCGAGGCCCGCGACATCCTCTACATCGGCCGCGGCGTCTCGTATCCGATTGCCCTGGAGGGCGCGCTGAAGCTCAAGGAGATCTCCTACATCCACGCCGAGGGCTTCGCGGCGGGCGAGCTCAAGCACGGCCCCATCGCGCTGATCGACGAGACCGTGCCGGTCATCGTCATCGCGCCGTCGGACGACCTGTTCGACAAGACCGCCTCCAACATGCAGGAAGTCATCTCGCGCGGCGCGCGGGTGGTGTTCCTGTCGGACGAGGCCGGCATCGCCAAGCTGGGCAAGGCCGCCGAGGCCAGCATCGCGCTTCCCGCCGTCGACCCTTTCGTCGCCCCGATCCTCTACGCCATCCCGGTGCAGCTCCTGGCCTACCACGTCGCGGTTGCCAAAGGCACCGATGTCGATCAACCCCGTAATCTGGCGAAGTCGGTGACCGTGGAATAAATTTCGTTATATAAAATATAAGATTACCGACCTCCTTCTTGGGGTCGATGTTCGGGTAACAACCCGAATTTTGTCACTTCCCGAAATACCTCCTTCAAGAGAACAACGTCTCTGGTTCATCCATGATCTTCATATGGATGGTTGGACCAATAATGAGATTACCAACCTACTGAATTCATCGGGAATGACCTCTCCACGAGGTGTTTCCTACACACCATCCTTGGTGTGGGTGACCCTAAACAAATTCAAAAACAGATTAGACCGATTGACCGATAAGACGTTCGAGATCGGACCCCCACAATTCTATCTGAGAAAAATACGGAGGATACCTTGGAAAAGGTCGTCATCTATGGACGGGTAACCACCCAATCGAGAGGGATTTTCCACTCCCCGTCGTGTGTTGGATCAGATACTTGTGACCGGGACCTTCTTTGATAACCGTTTCTTTGAGTCTTCGAACGACACGGAGTTGGTGATACCGGGGGAAGACGAGTATCTCTGACTTTTCGTCGATAATTCTCTTGGTCTCAGGGTCGTAGACCTTCTCGACCTCCTCACGGACATGGACGAAGTTTTCAATCAGGTCGAGGAGACTGTCCGGTTGAAGGATGACGCCGAGGGGATTTGTCGTTGCCGGGGAGGGCAGGTAGTCGACCTCGAAGGACGGCATGTCGTCGGCCCGCGGCATGGCGTAGTCCATGAAGGAGCCCGCCACCAGCTGGCCGTCGGCGTCGAACACCGCATCCTCCATCAGGATTTGGCTGATGCCCTGGGCCACGCCGCCGTGCACCTGGCCGTCGACGATGACCGGGTTGATGATGTTGCCGAAGTCGTCGACTGCGGTGTAACGCGCGACCGCCGCCCGGCCCGTCTCAGGATCGATCTCAACCTCGCAGACATGGCAACCGTTGGGATACGCGAAGGGCGGGGTTTCGGCGCTGATGTTGACGTCAAGGGTATCGGCGAGGCCATCCGGCACTTCGCTGGTTTCCGCGACCTGCCGGGCGAGGTCCAACAGGTCGACAGCCTTGTCGGTGCCGGCGACGCGGAACTGGCCGGCGTCGAACTCAATGTCCTCGACGGCTGCTTCCAGGGTGTGTCCGGCCCAGAGTTTTCCCTTAGCAACGACTTCAGTGGAAGCCTCGACCAGCGCCTTGCCGGTCGACATCAGGGATTTGGAACCGCCGGTGCCACCGCCCTGCAGGATCTCGTCGCTGTCTCCCTGCTCGAGATCGATGAGGTCGAGGGGAACGGCGAGCAGACCCTCCAGCACCTGGCCGAAAGCCGTGGCATGGCCCTGGCCCTGGTCGGACGTGCCGGTGACGATCTTGACCCGGCCGTCCTCGCCGAAGCGGATGCCGCCCATCTCCAGGCCCGGCGGTCCTGTGACCTCCAGATAACAGGTGATGCCGCGACCGCGTAAGCGGCCCCGTTCCGTGCTTTCCGCCCGCCGCGCCTCGAAGCCGGTCCAGTCGGCCAGCTCCAGCGTTTTGTCCAGCACCGCGGGGAAGTTACCGCTGTCGTAGGTCAGGCCCGAGGCGGCGGTGTAGGGCACGGCGTCGGCCGGGATCAGGTTTTGCCGCCGAAGATCGACGGCGTCCCGCCCGGTCTCCCGCGCCGCCGCGTCGATCAGACGTTCCATGACGTAGTTGCCCTCGGGCCGGCCCGCGCCGCGGTAGGGCCCGGTGGGAACGGTGTTGGTCATGACGCAGCGGGTATGCACATGCGCCAGCGGCGTGCGGTAGAGGCTGACGCCGTTCTTCTCGATGTTGGCCGTGTGCATCATGGGTTCAAGGCCCGTCGAAAATCCGCCCAGGTTGCTGTGGCCGTCGAACCTGACGGCGAGGAAGTTGCCTTCAGCATCGAGCGCGAGGGCGGCGTCGACGGCGTAGTCGCGGCCCATGTAGTCGGACAGGAAGCTGCCGCTGCGGTCTTCGATCCACTTGACCGGGCGGCCCAGATCGCGCGCCGCGTGCAGCGTCAGGATGGTTTCGGGATAGGCCTGAGCCTTCATACCGAAGGAGCCGCCGATGTTCCTGGCCAGGATCCGGATTTGTTCGGGCTCGACGTTCATCAGCGCGCGGGCCAGCATCTCGCGCGCCGCCCAGACGCCCTGGCAGCCGAGGTGGACGGTAAAGCGCTTCGTGACCGCATCGTAGGACGCCACGGCGCCGCGCGGCTCCATCGTGATGCCGGCCAGGCGGTTGACCCGGACTTGGGCGCGGGTGACATGGTCGGCGCGCGCGAATGCCGCGTCCACTTCCGCCGCATCGCCGTTCTGCCAGTCCAGGCTGAGGTTGCCGGCCTCGTGGATCTGCGGCGCGCCCTCCGCCAGGGCGGCGACGGGGTCGGTCACGGCCTCAAGAATGTCGACGTCGAGCTCGATCAGTTCGGCGGCGTCGACGGCTTGCGCCAGGCTGTCCGCCACGACGAAGGCGACCGGTTCGCCGACGTGGCGCAGCTTGTCGCGGGCCAGGGGATAGCGTTCGGGAAAGTTGGGCTCGGAGCCATCGGCGTTGACCAGCGGCAGCACTTTGGGAAAGGGGCCGTAGCCCGCCGCATCCATATCCGCCGCCGTGTAGACGGCATGGACGCCGTCCGCCGCGCGGGCGTCATCCGTGCCGATGCCGTTGATGACGGCGTGGGCGTAGGGCGACCGCAGGACATATCCGATCAGCTGGTCCGGCAGGTTGACGTCGTCGGTATACCGGCCCTCTCCCCGCAACAGGCCGATGTCCTCCCGCCGCGTTACGCCTTGGCTTGAGGCAAATTTCAGGGGTGCGGTCATGGCTGTCGCGTCGGATGTCATGCGGATTGCTCAATATTGATATTGCCGGAATGAGTGCCGGAGATGGTTCCCGTTTATATTGTCCGAAAGCGCTCTGGTCTTCGCAAGTCTTATCCGTCACGATACCGCGGCAATTTCACCAACGATACGGCGTCGGCCGGAGGATCCATGGACATCCCGAGAAACGAATTCAAACACGCCATTGCCAGCGGCGAGACCCAGGTCGGGCTCTGGCTCAGCCTCTGCAGCAATATCGTGGCGGAGGTCACAAGCCATTCCGGCTTCGACTGGCTGCTGGTCGATACCGAGCATGCCTCGAACACCACGGCGTCGGTGTTGAGCCAACTGCAGGCCATGGCGGCGGGCGGCTCTTCGGCCATCGTGCGGCCGGCCTGGAACGACGCGGTGATGATGAAGCGTCTATTGGACATCGGCGTGCAGACCTTCCTGGTGCCCTACGTCGAAACGGCGGCGGAGGCCAAAGCCGCCGTCGAGGCCACACGCTACCCGCCCGACGGCATGCGCGGCGTGGCGGGTGCGACGCGGGCCAACCGCTTCGGCCGTCTGCCCGAATACTTCCACCAAGCGTCGGACGAGATCTGCGTCCTGGTGCAGGTCGAAACGCGAAAAGGGTATGACAATCTCGACGAGATCCTGGCCGTGGAGGGCGTCGACGGGGTCTTCGTCGGCCCGTCGGACCTTTCGGCCGGTCTCGGTCATCTCGGCAATCCCGGCCACCCGGACGTCCAGGCCGCTATCGCCGATATCCTTGAGCGCTGCAAGGCGGCGGGGAAACCGGCAGGCTTCCTGATCTTCGTCGAGGAGGAAGCCAAGCGCTGGATCGAGGCGGGCTTCACCTTCGTCGCCATCGGTTCCGATATCGGCCTGCTGATCAAGCACGCCGATGCGCTGGCGAAGAGTTTCAAGGACGCCCGATGATCGACCTCTACTACGCGCCGACACCCAACGGCTGGAAGATCGCCATCATGCTGGAGGAGTGCGGCCTCGACTACCGCGTCGTGCCGCTCAATCTGGGCAAGGGGGATCAGTACAAGCCGGAATTCCTGGCGTTCTCCCCCAACAACCGCATGCCCGCCATCATCGACCACGACGCGGACGGCGGCGGCGAGCAAACGATCTTCGAATCGGGCGCCATCCTCCTATACCTCGCGGAAAAGACCGGGCGGTTCCTGCCGACTGATTTCAAGGCGCGCTGGGAGGCGACGCAATGGGTGTTCTGGCAAGTCGGCAATTTCGGTCCCATGGCGGGGCAGCTCAGCCACTTCGTCAACTATGCCCAGGGCGAGCACGACTACGCCCACGCCCGCTATGCCAACGAATACGACCGCCTGCTGGGCGTGATGAACGGGGTACTGGAAAACCGCGAGTTCCTGGCCGGTGACTATTCCATCGCCGACATGGCGACCTGGCCCTGGCTGCTGCCCTACCGCCGCTTCGAGCAGCCCTTGGATCACCTGCCCCACGTGCGGCGCTGGCACGACGCCATGAAGGCTCGCCCGGCCGCGCGGCGCGGTGTCGATGTCGGCAAGGAGGAGCGCACCTTCAACAAACCGATGACCGACGAAGCTCGCGAGATCATGTTCGGCGGGGGCAAGAAAGCCTAGCCCGCGCGCTTGATCGCCGCGGAGATCAGTTCCAGGCGGTCGTTGCCGAAGTACATGTCATCCTGGTTGACGAAGATGGTCGGCGTGCCGAAGCCGCCGCGTTTGACGACTTCCTCGGTGTTGGCGCGGAGTTGATCCTTCACCGCCTGATCGGCGATGGCGGCGCCCAGTTCGGCGGTGTCGATATCGGACCGGGCGCAAGCCTCGGCCACGACGTCGTCTTGGCTGATGTCCTTGTCCTCGGACCAGTAAAGCTCGAAGCAAGCGCGGGCGAAGGGCACCAGTTTGCCCATGCCGTCGGCGACGATGCAGCCGCGCATGGCCTTCACCGAATTCACCGGAAAGACGCTGGGCTGCCAGATGATCTTGAGTTTGGAATAAGCCGCCCAGTCGGCCAGGTCCTTGGCCATGTAGTCCCATTTCGCCGGTATCGGGTTGGCCCGCGCCTCCAGCACGCTGGGATTGGTGGTGTTGAAGATGCCGCCGACCAGGATGGGCCGCCACTCGATATCGACGCCGAGGTCGGCCGCCATCGGCTGGATGTTCTCGAAGCCGAGATAGGTCCAGGGGCTGGATATGTCGAAAAAGAACTCAACGCGAGCCACGGTGTCTCTCCTACGGATGCGAACCAGGCGGCATTATCCGGGCCGGGGGCGTCATTGGGCAACGACTTTGTTGGTCAGGGTGCCGACGCCCTCGACGGTGATTTCGACGGTGTCGCCGGGCTTCATGGCGCTGGTACGGCCGGGCGTGCCGGAAAAGATCATGTCGCCGGGTTCCAACGTGAAGTAGCGGCTGGCATAGGCGACGACCTTGTCGACGGAGTGGATAAGGTTGCGGCTGCTCTCGGATTGTTCCACCCGGCCGTTGAGGCGGGTCTCGATCAGGAGATCGTTGTAGTCGAGGCCGCTGACCAGCACCGGTCCCACCGGCGCGAAACCGTCGGAGGCCTTGGCCCGCAGCCATTGAGAATCCTGGAACTGCCAGGTGCGTTCGCTGACATCGTTGCCCGCCGAAACGCCGAAGATGTGGGCGGGCGCCTGGGCTATCGTGATGTTACGCGCCCGTTTGCCGATGACGATCACCAATTCGCCCTCGTAGTGCAGGTTCCGGGCGTCATCGGGCACGCGGATGGCCGCGCCGTCACCGATCAGGGCACTCGGCAGTTTGGCAAACAATTCCGGTTTGGCGGCGCCGGCG
>CAYOAD010000161.1:0-9588 GCA_964401845.1 uncultured Rhodospirillaceae bacterium
CATGCGCCGGGCCAGCAGTATCTGGCCAATGCAGTTGTTGATCTTGTGCGCGCCGGTGTGGTTGAGCTCGTCGCGCTTGAAGTAGACCTTCGCGCCGCCCAGGTGTTCGGTCATGCGTTCGGCAAAATAAAGCGGACTGGGCCGGCCGACATAGTGCTCAAGGAAATGGTCCAGTTCCGCCTGGAACGACGGATCCTGCTTGGAGGACTTCCAGGCCTCTTCCAGCTCCAGGATCAGCGGCATCAATGTTTCGGCCACGAAACGTCCGCCGTAGATGCCGAAATGGCCGTCTTCCGTCGGGCCTGCGCGGTAGGTATTGGGTTTATCCACGGTCTCTCGCATTGATCTGCCGCCGGAGCGGTTCGGTTACCTAAAGTTTCGCCACCGCCGCCAGGAAGGCCCGGATGCGCGCGGGGTCCTTGTGGCCCGGACTGTCCTCGATACCGGATGAGACGTCCACGGCCTCGGCGCCCGTCGCCGCCACGGCCTCGCCGACATTGTCGGCGTTCAATCCCCCCGCCAGCATCCAGGGACGTTTCCATGCCCGTCCGGCCAGTAGCTGCCAGTCGAAACTCAGCGCATTGCCGCCGGGCAGCGCGCCCGCCATGGTTTTAGGCGCTTTGGCGTCAAACAGCAACCAGTCCGCGGCCGCTTCGTAGGCCCGGGCCGCCTCGACGTCCGCGGCGCTTTCGACCTTGACCGCCTTCATGACGGCTTGTCCGAACCGGCGGCGGATATCGGCGACCCGGTCCGGGGTTTCGGCGCCGTGTAGCTGCAGCATGTCCAGTGGCACAATGTCGAGAACCGCCTCCAGCATACCGTCGTCGGGATCGACGAACAGGCCAACGCGTTTGACCGGTTCGGTAACGATTGCCGCGAGGGCGGCGGCGTCGTCGATTGTGACGGCGCGCGGCGACGGCGGGTAAAAAACGAAGCCCACAAACGCCGCACCGCCGGCGACCGCGCAGGTCACGGTTTTCGGCGTGGACAGCCCGCAGGTCTTGGCGGCAACCGTCACCAGGGGCCTCAGCGGAGCTCGGATACGATGGCCCGGCAGGCGGCGGCGGGATCGTCCGCCTGCGTGATGGGCCGGCCGATCACCAGGTGGGTGGCGCCCAAGGAAACGGCTTCGGCCGGCGTCATGACGCGCTTCTGGTCGCCGGCGGCGCTGCCGGCGGGCCGGATGCCGGGCACGACGAGTTCGAAATCGGGGCCCCTGTCCTCGCGCAGGGTGGCGATTTCGTGGGGCGAGCAGACCGCGCCGTCGGCGCCGTTGGCCTGGGCCAGTTCCGCCAGGCGGCGGACCTGATCGGTTGCCGTATGGTTCACGCCCGTTGCTGCAAGGTCCGCATCGTCGAGACTGGTCAGCACGGTCACGGCCAGGATGCGCGGCCGGGCGGTACCGGATGCTTCGGCGCCCGCCATCGCCGCGTCTGCCGCTGCCGCGACCATGGCGGGACCGCCAGAGGCGTGAATGGTCATCATGTAGGGCCCGAGCGCGCAGGCGGCGCGCACCGCCCCGGCCACGGTGTTGGGGATGTCGTGGAACTTGAGGTCGAGAAAAAGGTTGAGGCCGCTGGCCGCCGTGACGTGGCGGACGCCTTCCGGACCCAGCGCCGTAAAGAATTCCTTGCCCAGCTTGAGGCCGCCGGCGACGGGCGCGAGCGCTTCTGCCAAAGCGGCGGCCTGCATGGCGTTGGGTGTATCTATGGCGCAAAAAACGGGATTGGGCGGCGGGTTGGTATTTGTCATGGCGCGGTTTATAGCATGGTCCTGGAATTCGTTCAGGTTTCGCCCGACTTGCTTTCCGCCACCAGTTCCGCCGCCGTCAGGTCCTCCAGCGCCGTGCCCACTGATTTGAACAGCGTGATGTCGTTGGCCGAGCGGCGGCCCATGACCGAGCCGCGCGTAAGCTCGGCCAGTTCGCCGAGGACGTGGCTCTCGCCGATGACGCCCGCCGCCAGGGGCTGGACGATATCGCCGCCCTCTTTCAGGGCGCCGGCGCGGGTGTCGACGAAAACGCGGGCCTTGGTGACGGTGGCATCGTCGGTTTCACGCATGTCGGGGCGGAAGGCGCCGACCAGGTCGACGTGGACTCCGGGTTGCAGCCAGTTGCCCTGGATGACCGGCTCGTGGGAAAGGGTGGCGCAGCTGATGACGTCTGCGTCTCCGGCCGCTCCCGGCAGATCGTCGACGACGGCGGCATCGAAGCCGCCGGCGGCGAGTTCGGTCACCAGCTTTTCCGAGTTGCCCGGCGTCCGGTTCCAGACCAGCACGCGGTCAATCGGCCGTACCGCGGCATGGGCGCCGACGAGATGCGGTGCCATGGCGCCCGCCCCGACCATCAACAAGGTGGCAGCATCCTCGCGGGCGAGGTATGAAGCCGCCAGGGCGGAGGCGCAGGCCGTCCGTCTCACGGTCAGCGCCGTGCCGTCCACCATGGCCAGCGGCAGTCCCGTCCCGCCGTCCAACAGCAGGACCTGGCCGCTGACGGCCGGCAAGCCTTTATCGGCGTTGCCCGGAAAGACGCTGACGACCTTTACGGCGACTTGACCGCCGGCGCGCCAGGCCGGCATCAGCAGCAAGGTGGCATCCGGCTGGTCCGCCAGTTCGATGTTGTGGTGGTGGCGCACCGGAACTTCGGCGCCGGCGGCGAAAGCGTTTCTGAGGCGCTCGACGAGAATGCCGTAATCCAGCGCCTCGTGGACCGCTTGGGCATCGTACAATTGCATGACGGAGCCGGGCTAACCCGCGGGCGGCGGCGCCGTGGGGTCGCCGCTTCGTGCTGTCACTTGCGTGGTTTTCGGCTGCGGTTCCGGCTCGTCGTTTTCCTTGACGGGTTCCGCCAGGCGCGCCCGCAGGGAGGCCACTTCCGATTCCAGCATCTTGAGGTTTCGCTTCAGACGGCGGATTTCGCGGCGTCTTTTGCCGCCCGTGAGCCAGGCGGCTACGCCGCCGACAACCAGGCCGGCGAAGACCGCCGCCATGACCAAGGCGTAAAGCGGAGCGTCCAGTGCGAACGGCAGCGGGTCGAGATCGATCGTCACCGCCGCCCGGTTGGCGACGGCAAAGGCAGCCGCCAGCGCAATCAGCGGCAGCACGAGTATCCACCAGAGAAGTTTCACGAAATTATGCCCAATCCGTCCCGCAACGCCGTGAAGCCGGCTGGGAGAGTTTTAGTCGGAGTTGGACCCGTTGTTCAAGCGTTCCCGCAATTCCTTGCCGGTTTTAAAGAAAGGAATGTGCTTTTCGCCGACGTGGACGGCCTGTCCGGTCCTGGGATTGCGCGCCACACGGGGTGCGCGTTGCTTGACGGAAAAGGCGCCGAAGCCGCGCAGTTCAACCCTGTCGCCGCGCGCCAAAGCGGCGGAGATTTCCTCGAATATCGTTGTGACGATGCGTTCCACATCCCTTTGGTAGAGATGGGGGTTCTTTTCCGCCAGTCTTGCGATCAATTCCGATTTGACCATCGACCGTTCCCTCGAAGGCTTCCCAAACATACATTACGGCGTCGAATAGCTAACGGCGTCGTTTTCTTGTTATCCGGCATCTCTTGATCCGCAATCCGGATCATCGCCGCCGCCCAAACCCGTCCATCCCCTCAAATCATCAGAGAGTTTCGGGATATCCGTTATTTCGCTGCCAAGGCAAATTTCCCTGCGGCGAACTCAAAACAGACCGTCAGGTTGCCAAAGCGTTAGCAAGCCGTCAAGGGCAAGTCTTTCAGAAAGCAATGTTTTTTCCGCCGAACCAAGAAAGCGGCTGATCAGATCGAGAGGCGCTTCGGGCATCTTCAGCTCCCGCAACGGCAAGCGGGCGGGGATGCCTCTGTCGGCGTCGAGCCAGGCCCGGGCTTCCCTCAAACCGCCGAAACCGTCGATCAGTTTCGCGGCCAACGCCTGACGTCCGGTAAAGACCCGGCCATCCGCGGCGGCGGCGGCTTCGGTAGCATCCAGACCGCGCCGTTCGGCCAGCAGATTGACAAACCAGTTGTGGGTATCGTCGATCAGGGCTTGGTTGACGGCACGGGCTTCATCACCCATGGGCTCGAAGGCCGACGGTTGGCCTTTCATCGGGCCGCTGGTCAGGGCTTCCGCCTTGATGCCCACTTTCTCCATTAAACCGCTCATTTCCGCGGTTTGCAGCAGCACGCCGATGGATCCCGTGATGGAGTTTTCGCGGGCATAAATGCGATCGGCGGCCAATGCCGCCATATAGCCCCCTGACGTCC
Organism: uncultured Rhodospirillaceae bacterium; assembly: GCA_964401845.1. Taxonomy (GTDB): domain Bacteria; phylum Pseudomonadota; class Alphaproteobacteria; order UBA2966; family UBA2966; genus CAYFKJ01. The sequence continues at coordinate 4,232 of CAYOAD010000161.1, forward strand.
CCAGCGTACGGATCAGCGCCACCACGGGCTTCTTGTCCGCCACCCGGCGCAGCGCGTGGTAAAGCGTTTCACCGCCGACAGCGGTCCCGCCGGGACTGTTGATGCGCACAATCAACGCTTTGGCGCTGTCGGTGCTGGCAACTTCGTCCAAGACCTCGATCCGCTCCTGATCGTCGGTGATCAGGCCGGCCACGCCGATTGCGGCAATATGGTCCCTTACATCAAGGGTTTGGCTTGGAAATATGGCGACATACGCGAGTGCGGCGACAGCCGTAATGGCGGCCAGTCGCCACGCGATGAGCCGGCGTTTTAGGCGCCGACGGTCAACAATGGCATCCGCATCCAAAGACATGGGTGTTACCTCCTGTCATCCCCTTGAGGACACCCTCACAAGTCTTACTCCGGTTCCATTACCAAATGGTTTACACCGTATGGTCGTGGAACCGGAATAATGTGAGTGCTATTTGGCGTCCTCTTCGGTCGCTTCTTCATCTGCGTCGCCCGCGGCCTCTTCCGCCTCGGGTTCGGCATCGGTCTCCGCTTCCGCTTCTTCGCTGGTTTCCTCGGCAGCCTCCTCGGTTTCCGTTTCGGCTTCCTCGGTGGCTTCCTCGGCAGGCGCCTCGGCTTCCGCTTCGGCTTCTGCTTCAGGTTCGGCCGTCGCTTCCGCTTCCGCGGTCTCAGCGGCAGCACCAGCTTCTTCTTCCTCGCCGCCTCTGGCCTTACTCATGGCCGCGCCGAGGATATCGCCCAGGCTGGCGCCCGAATCGGAGCTGCCGTACTGGGCCATGGCTTCTTTCTCTTCCGCGATTTCGAGCGATTTGATCGACAGCGTGACGCGACGCGAATCGCGGTCGACGGTGTTGACCTTGGCGTCGACCTTGTCGCCGACGGCGAACCGGTCCGGCCGTTGCTCGGAGCGCTCACGCGACAGGTCACCCTTGCGGATGAAACCCGTCATGCCGTCGCCGAAGCTGACCGAAATGCCGTTGTTGACGACTTCGCTCACCGTGCAAGTGACGACGGAACCGCGTTTCAGTTCGTCGGCGCCGGCAAACGGATCGTCCGAGAGCTGCTTGATGCCCAGGCTGATGCGTTCGCGGTCGGTGTCGACGTCGAGCACCACGGCCTTGACCGTGTCGCCCTTCTTGTAGTCGGCGATGGCTTCCTCGCCGGCCTTGCTCCAGTCGAGGTCCGACAGGTGCACCATGCCGTCGACGTTGCCGTCGAGGCCGATGAACAGGCCGAACTCGGTGATGCTCTTGATCTCGCCTTCGATCTCGGTGCCCGACGGGTGGCTGCCGGCAAAGGCTTCCCACGGATTGTCGGCGCACTGTTTGAGGCCGAGGCTGATGCGGCGCTTCTGGGGATCGACGTCCAGCACCATCACTTCGATTTCCTGGCTGGTCGAGACGATCTTGCCGGGATGGATGTTCTTCTTGGTCCAGCTCATTTCGGAGACGTGAACCAGGCCCTCGACGCCGGCTTCGAGTTCAACGAAGGCGCCGTAGTCGGTGATGTTGGTCACGCGGCCCTTGAACTTGGAACCGACCGGGTAGGACGCCGCGGCGCCTTCCCAGGGATCCGCTTCAAGCTGCTTCATGCCCAGGCTGATGCGCTGGGTTTCGGCATTGACGCGTATGACCTGGACCTTGACGGTCTCGCCGATGGAAACCGCTTCCGAGGGGTGGTTGACGCGGCGCCAGGCCATGTCGGTGACGTGCAACAGACCGTCGATACCGCCCAGGTCGACAAAGGCGCCGTAATCGGTGACGTTCTTGACGACGCCCTCCAGCACCTGGCCTTCCTTGAGGTTGGAAATCAGCTCCGAACGGGCTTCGGCGCGGGTTTCTTCCAGGACGGCGCGGCGCGAAACCACGATGTTGCCGCGCATGCGGTCCATCTTGAGGATCTGGAAGGGCTGCGGGTTGCCCATCAACGGCGTGATGTCGCGCACCGGGCGCACATCGACCTGGCTGCCGGGCAGGAAGGCCACGGCGCCGGACAAATCGACGGTGAAACCGCCCTTGACGCGGCCGAAGATCACGCCGGTGGCGCGCTCGTTCTTTTCGAAGGCCTTTTCCAGTTTTTCCCAGGCTTCCTCGCGCCGCGCCTTGTCGCGGCTGATGACGGCTTCGCCGTTGGCGTTTTCCATGCGCTCGAGGAAAACCTCGACGGTGTCGCCGGCCTTGATTTCAGGCGTTTGACCCGCTTCGGAGAACTCCTTTAGCGGCACGCGGCCTTCGGATTTAAGGCCGACATCAATGATAACGAGGTCGTTTTCGATGGTGACAATGGTTCCGCGGACAACTGAACCGACGAGGTCTTCGGACGTGCCGTACGATTCCTCCAATAGGGCAGCGAAGTCCTCTTCCCCCGTGGGGGACGCGGTCGTGGTATCTGACATAATCTCTCCTGAATAACTTGGCCGTTCCCGACAACGGTTAACTCAGCAGCGAAACCACAGTAATTCCAAAGGCTTATCAAGCCCAGGGAAAAGGCGGTGCGCTGAAAACAGCTATCTCTCTGAACGGCGTGCCTTGGTCTGAACGGTTAACGCGTCAATATGCGGGTGTTGCGGGCCCGCTGCGTCTTCGACCGCCCGGGAACAGGTCTTAAGCCCCGGTCACTATCGCTTTCGCGGCAACGTATGCAGCGTCTATATCTAACTTTGAGGTATCTAGCAAGTGCGCATCTTCGGCGGGTTTCAGCGGCGCGGTCGCCCGTTCGGCGTCGCGGGCGTCGCGTTGGCGCATATCGGCCAGCACATTGGCCTCCAAAACGGCCTCGCCGCGCGCCGAAATTTCCAGCCAGCGGCGGTGTGCGCGCGCTTCATCGCTGGCCGTCACGAAGATTTTGCAATCGGCGTCGGGGCACACGACGGTGCCGATATCGCGGCCGTCGAGGATCGCGCCCCCGGCTCCGTTCGGCGGGGTTTTGGCAAAATTTCGTTGGTATTCCAAGAGGGCGGCCCGCACTTCCGGCACGACGGCGATTTTCGACGCCATTTCACCGGTTTGCTCCTCGCGCAGCGCCGGGTCGGTGAGATCATCGGACGTGAGGGCCATTGCTTCGGCCGCCGCGGCTTGGGCGTCAGCCGGGTCAATGCCGCCACGCAGCACCCGCAACGCGGTGGCGCGGTACAGGCTGCCGGTATCGAGAAAGGCGTAGCCGAATTCTTCAGCCAGGGCGCGGGCCAGGGTTCCCTTGCCGGCGGCGGCCGGACCATCAATGGCAATAATCATTTCGCTTCCGTTTCAATACACTCGATGTTTGCGCCCAGGCCGTTGAAAAGGTCGGCGAACCCGGGAAAGCTCGTGTCGATGGGATGGCCGTCGTCGACCGTGACGGGGTTTTTCGCCGCCATGCCAAGAACCAGGAAGGACATGGCGATGCGGTGGTCGAGGTGGGTGGCGATGCTCACCCCGCCTTCCGGTGGCGTCCCGCCCTCGACGATCAGTCCGTCGTCCAATTCGGTCAGGCGAACGCCGCAGGCACCGAGGCCGTCCGCCATGACCGCCAGACGGTCGCTTTCCTTGACGCGCAATTCGGCCAGGCCCCGCATCTCCGTCGTTCCCACGGCGAAGGCGGCGGCAACGGCGAGAATGGGAATTTCGTCGATCATCGAAGGCGCCCGGCGCGGGGGCACGGCAACGCCTTTCAGGATGCTGTGACGGGCCCGGATATCGGCCACCGGCTCGCCGGCCTCAGGGCGCTGGTTGAGATACTCGATGTCGGCGCCCATCTCGCGGAGGGTCGTGAACAATCCATCCCGCAATGTACTGACGCAGACATTTTTCACGACGATCTCAGCGCCCGGTATCAGCAGCGCGGCAACAACGGCAAAGGCGGCCTGCGACGGATCGCCCGGGACGTTGACTTCGGTTCCCCGGAGTTCGGGCAGGCCGGTCAGTGAAATCCGCCTTAGCCCACCTTCGTCGGTCACCGCTATCTCCGCGCCGAAGTGCCGCAGCATGTGTTCCGTGTGATCACGGCTGGGTTCCGCCTCCACCACCGTTGTCGTTCCCGCTGTGCCGAGACCGGCCAGCAGGACGGCGGACTTGATTTGCGCCGAGGGGACCGGCAGCCGGTATTCGATCGGCACCAGCGTGTGCCTGCCTCGGACGCTCAGCGGCAGTCGACCGCCCTCGCGGGCCGAAAACTGCGCCCCCATGCGTGAGAGCGGCGTCATGATGCGTTTCATCGGCCGGCCGGAAAGAGAAGCGTCGCCGCTGATGTGGACGGGGAAGGGGTGATGCGCCGCGACACCCATCAGTAGGCGGGCGCCGGTTCCGGAATTGCCGAGATCGAGGACGCCTTGCGGCTCGACCAGGCCGCCGACGCCGCGGCCCTCGATGCGTCCGGCGCCATCCGGACCGCAGTCGACCGCGACGCCCAAGGCGCGCAGGGCGGCGGCCGTGCAGGCCACGTCTTCGCCCTGCGACAGCCCGGTCACGGCGGTTTCACCGATGCCCAACGCGCCCAGGATCAGAGCCCGGTGCGATATGGATTTATCGCCCGGCACATGGATGGTTCCGGTCAGTTCCCTGGTCGGCGAAGATCGCAACGGCAGCACGTGAGACAAGGTCCGATGTGAGTGGTTCAAGGCTGGCTCGACTGTCTAGCACAAAGCCTCGCCGACCGGAACATGCCGATGGCCGGGGCCGAACTTCACAAAACGTTTTGACAGCCGGGGGGGATCGTGCCAAATGGGAATAACGCCGCGGTAAACAGCGGCCAAAAAACAACTCGACTATTGGAGGCTAATCGCGTGGTGAAAAAAGAGTGGGGAACGAAAAGGGAGTGCGCCGAGTGCGGGGCGCGCTTTTACGATCTCAATCGCGACCCGATCACCTGTCCCAAATGTGAAGCCGTTTCCGTCACCGAAACCAGCAAGCCCCGGGCCAAAGCCAAGGCCAAGCCCGAGCCCGCCCCGGCGCCCGCCGGACCTGCCACGCCGCCGGCCAATGACGACAAGGCTGAAGGGGAGGTGGATGAGGAGGTCGCCCTCTTGAGCGAAGCGGGGATCGAAGCGGAGGAGACGGAGGATGACGCCGAAGAAGGTGCCGACGGTCTGATCGCCGGTGAGTTCGACGGTGACGACGGCGAGGACGTGGCCGACGTGCTGGACGCACCCATCGAAAGCGGCGGCACCAGCGAAGGCACTTGAGCTGCGTCGAACACGGGCCGATGGCGGAGATTGGCGATTTTGTCATTTTCCCCTTGATTTCCATTTCCCTCGGGGGCATGTATTGCCCGCCCGCCGCCCGGACCCATCCCGGCGCGCCAAACGCGGGACGATTTTTGGGGCCATAGCTCAGTTGGGAGAGCGCTTGAATGGCATTCAAGAGGTCGTCGGT
>CAYOAD010000162.1:0-9544 GCA_964401845.1 uncultured Rhodospirillaceae bacterium
CAGTTCGCGCTGCCCGCGACCGATCGGCACCAGCGAATCGAGCGCCTTGAGGCCCGTCTGCATGGGCTCGTCCACCGAACGGCGGGGGATGATGCCGGGCGCCTTGACCTCGACGCGCTGACGGGTGGCGTCCTCGATCGGGCCCTTGCCGTCGATCGGGTTGCCCAGCGCATCGACGACCCGGCCCAAAAGACCCTTGCCGACGTTGGTGTCGACGATGGCGCCCGTGCGCTTGACGGTGTCGCCTTCCTTGATGCCGCGGTCATCGCCGAAAATAACGACGCCGACGTTGTCGCTCTCGAGGTTCAGGGTCATGCCCCGGATGCCGCCCGGGAATTCGACCATTTCGCCGGCCTGGACCTGGTCGAGGCCGTAGACGCGGGCGATGCCGTCACCGACGGACAGGACCTGACCGACTTCGGAAACCTCGGCTTCGGTGCCGAAGTTGGCGATTTGATCCTTGAGGATCGAAGAAATTTCAGCGGCGCGGATGTCCATCACCCAACCTCTTTCATAGCAAACTGTAAATTCTGGAGTTTCGTGCGCAGAGAATTGTCGATCATGCGCGAGCCCACCTTGACGACCAGGCCGGCAATCAGGCTTTCGTCAACGTCGGCGGTGACATTTACTTCGCGGCCTACGGCCTTGGCCAGACTGGCAGAAACCGCCGAGAGCTGGTCCGCGTCCAGGGCCTGTGCCGAAGTGACCTCGGCCGTGACCTCGCCGCGGTGGCTCGCCAGCAGCTGCCGGAAGCTTCCGATCATAGCGCCGAGCGAGAAAAGGCGGCGGTTTTGAGCCACCAGGCCGATGAAGCGGCGCGTCGTAGCGCCGATTTCAGCCTGCGCCATAACGGCGTCCATGGCCTTGCCTTGATCCTCGCGGCTGATCACCGGACTGCGCACCAGACGCATCAGGTCTGCGCTGTCGCGCATCATGGCGTCGATACGGTCGAGATCGGCGGCGACGGATTCGAGTTCGCCGCCTTCCTTGGCGAGGTCGAAAAGGGCCACGGCGTACCTGCCGGACAGCCCGGAAACGATCGATGTTTCAGCGACCAACTTGGGGGGCTCCACGAAGTTTGGAGTGAATCAGCCAGCCAGCTAGAGATACCGGCAAGCCATTGATAACTCTTGATTTTTTTTGGCACAGAAAATCACTAACGTGCTCTCCACACCGACGCGGGGCTTAGTTAGCACACAGATTGGTGCGTTGCAACCGACAACCCTCTGATTCTCGGGGTTTTGCCTGCTCCCCAAGCCGGGCGATTCCCCGGCTATTTGCGTCCGGGGTAGATCAGTTCCCAGGGCGAGGGTTCGATGTCGGGTTCGACGACGACCTCGATCACCGCCGGGGCGTCGTCGGCCAGCGCTTTTTCGAGCGTGGTGCGCAAGGTTTTGGCGTCCTCCACCCGATAGCCCGCGGCGCCGAAACTTTCCGCCAGCGCCACGAAATCGGGGTTCTTGAGATCGGCGCCGCTGACCCGGCCGTAGCGCACCTGCTGGTCGCGCCGCACGTTGCCGAAGGCCTGGTTGTTGAAGACAATGGCGACGACGCCGAGTTTCTCCTGCACGGCCGTCGCCAGCTCCTGCACGCCGAACATGAAGCCGCCGTCGCCGTTGACCGACACCACGGCCTTGTCGGGCCGGGCGGCCTTGACGCCGAGCGAGGTCGGGAAGCCAAAGCCCAGCGTGCCCTGATAGCCCGGCATGTGGTAGGTGCGCGGCTCGTAGACGGGCAGGCCAAAATACGAGATGTAGCCCACCTGGCAAAGCTCGCCGACAAAATGACCGTCGCGCGGCAGCACGTCGCGGATGGCGTCGAGATAACCTTTTTGCGGCTGCAACTCATCGAGCCTGGCTTCGGCGCCCGCCTTGGCTGCGGCGATGCGCTCGCTGTTGTCGGGGCTGTTGGGCCGCTTGGCGGCGATGGCGTTGCCCAGCTCGCGGGCGCCGGACTTGGCATCCGCCAAAATGCCGACGGTGGGGGCGAGACGCTGCATTTCCGTCTCTTCGATTTCGATGCGGATCAGCGGCGGCTCGCCCGTCGGGTTGTCGGGATGGGCGTCCGAGCGCCAGCGCATGAAGGGAAGCTCCAGCCGGCTGCCGATACCGATCACCAAATCCGTTTCGGGCCACAGATCAAGGGCCGCCACGGAGGAAACGAACAGGTCGTGGTCCTCCGGTACAACGCCGCGGCCGCCGCGCAAAGCGGTTACCGGCGCGCCCAAAGCGTCCGCCAGCGCCAGCACTTCCTCCTGGGCATGCAGCGCGCCGCCGCCGATGAAGATCATCGGCTTTTTGGCATCCGCCGCCAGTTTGACGGCCGACGCCACGGCATCGGGGTCGACCTCTGGCGGCGCCAGTGGATCTCCGATGGGGACCGCATTGATGTCGGCCCGACGGGCCATGGTATCCCAGCACATCTCCACGGCGACGGGGCCTTGCCGCCCGCTCATCATTTGGCTGAAGGCTTCCTGCATGACCGCCGGTGTATCGCCGGGCGTTTCGATGTGGGTGGACCACTTGGTCAGCGATTTCAGCACGCCCAACTGGTCCGGGATTTCGTGAAGATGTCCCCAGCGCAGGCCCTGAAAGCCATCGTCGAGGTAGGGCGAGGGGATCTGTCCCGTCAAGCACATCACCGGCGCGTTGCAGGCCCAGGCGGTGGACAGCGCGGCCGTGGCGTTGAGCACGCCCGGTCCCGGCACGACGGAAAAGACACCGGGCTTGCCGCTGGCGCGGGCGTAGCCGAAGGCCATGTAGGCGACCCCCTGTTCGTGCCGGGAGCCGATCAGGCGAACGTCCGTCTCCCTTTGCGCCAAGGCATCGAACAGCGGATACATCTGTACGCCGGGCAACCCGAACACCGTGTCGACGCCGTGTTCGATCGCGCTCAGCACCATGGCTTCGCCGCCTGTCATTTCCGTCATCTAGCAAACCTCGTCAGAAAACAGTGGTGGTAAGTCGAAGTAGGGCCGGGGGAAAGAGATTAAAGGAAGCTCACGGGGTCGACGTCAACCTGAACCCGCACATTATTGGGCACCGGCACGCGACCCAGCCAGTCGCGCAGGGTCCCCTGAACGTCGACGCCGCGCTTGGCCTTAAGCAGCAAGCGGTGCCGGTGGCGGCCCCGCAGTACGGCCAACGGCGCCGGCGCCGGACCCAAAACGGCAACATCGTCGCTTCGAGGCGCGGCCCGTCCCAGCGCCTGGGCGACGGCGGCGGCGTGCGCCTCATCCTCTCCCGAGACGACAATGCCGGCGAGGCGGGCGAAGGGCGGCATGCCGTGGCGCTGCCGCGCCGTCTTTTCCTGGGCGATAAAGCCCTCCCGGTCGCCCGCCACCAGCGCTTTCATGACGGGGTGATCGGGAAAGTAGGTCTGCAGCGCCACCTTCCCCGGGTGTTCAGCCCTGCCGGCCCGCCCGGCGACCTGGGAGAGGACCTGGTAGGTGCGCTCCGCCGCCCGCAGATCACCGCCGCCCAGGCCGAGGTCGGCATCGACCACGCCGACGAAAGTGAGGTAGGGAAAATGATGGCCCTTGGCGACGATCTGGGTGCCGACCAGGATATCGATCTCGCGGTCGGCCATGCGCGCCACCAATTCGGCGGCGGCGCGCGGGCTGGTGACGGTGTCCGACGCCATGACCGCGCAGCGCGCCTCGGGCAGGACTTCCGCCACTTCCTCCGCCAACCGCTCGACACCCGGACCGCAGGCGGCAAAGCGATCCTCGGCCTCGCAGGCCGGACAGGTTTGCGGCAGCAGCGTGGCGTAGCCGCAGTGGTGGCACATCAGTCGTCCGGCGCGACGGTGTTCGACCAGCCAGGCCGAACAATGAGGGCATTCCAGGCGGTGGCCGCAGGCGCGGCACAGGGTCAACGGCGCATATCCCCGCCTGTTGAGAAAGAGCATGGATTGTTCGCCCGCTGCCAGCGTCTGCTGCAGGCTGGCAATCAGCGAGGCCGACAGCCAGCGCCCCGCCGGCGGCGCATCGCGGCGCATGTCGACGGCCTCGATGCCGGGCAGGTCGGCGCCGCCGTGGCGTTCCGGCAGATGCAGTACCTCGTAGCGTCCGGCGTCGGCGTTGACGATGGTCTCCAGCGACGGCGTGGCCGACGCCAGCACGATGGGGATGCCCGCCGTGTGGGCCCGCACCACGGCCATGTCGCGGGCGTGGTAGACAACGCCCTCCTCCTGCTTGAAGGAGGTTTCGTGCTCCTCGTCGAGCACGATCAGGCCGAGGTCGGGAAACGGCAGGAACAGGGACGAGCGCGCCCCGATAACGACCGGGACGTCGCCCAGGCTCACCGCTCGCCAGGTGCGCCGCCGCAGGGATTGCCTGAGATCCGAATGCCACTCCGCCGGCTTGGTGCCGAAGCGGCGCTCGAAGCGCTCCAGCCATTGTGCCGTCAAAGCGATTTCGGGCACCAACACTAACGCCTGTTTGCCGAGCTTCAGGGTTTCGGCGATGGCCTCGAAGTAGACCTCCGTCTTGCCCGCCCCTGTCACGCCGTCCAGCAGCGTCGCCGAATACGCCGAGGCCCGCACCGCCGCTGCCAGTTTTGAGGCGGCAGCCGACTGGGCCTCCGACAAGGCCGGGCCGGGATGGCCCGGGTCGGGGCGCGCCGGATTACCCGCGGACAGGGCGACCGGCGCCAATGTCCCGGCGGCGACGAGGCCGCTGACGACGCCGCTGCTCACCGCCGCCGCCTCGGCCAGGTCGGATTTGGCGCGCGGCGGACCGTCGCGCAAGACCTCGATGACGCGCTCGCGCGCCTTCGTCATGCGCTCCGGCGGCGGTCCCGCCAGTTCGTAGCCCGTGCGCGGTTTGGGCGCGCGTAGGGCGTCGGGCACACTCATCGCCATCTTCAGAACCGCGCCCGGCGCCGCCAGGGTATACGCGGCGATCCAGTCGACCAGGCGTCGGAGTTCCCCTGTCATGGCAGGCGCATCGAGGGCGTCGACAACGTCCTTTAGGCGCGCCTCGTCGACGTCGCCGTCCGCCGCCCCCCAGACCACACCGATGACCTCGCGCCGGCCCAGCGGCACGCTGACAAAAGCGCCGGGCTCTAGCGGCGCACCTTGCCAAGAACCCGGCACGCGGTAGTCGTAAGCGCCGCTGAGCGGCAGCGGCAGCAGCACGGCGAGACGCTCCCCGGGCCCGAAAACGGGACACTCCAGGGTTGCTTGGCCGTCACTGGTACCTCCTTGTGCCATGGGCTACACTGTGCCGAGGTATGGGCCGCCGGACAAGCCGCGCGGCCAAACAATCGCAGGAAGTGGTAAACCAAAGTCCATGAAGTTCTTTGTCGATACAGCGGAAGTCGCCGACATCCGCGAACTTGCCGCCACCGGCCTGGTGGACGGAGTCACCACAAATCCGTCCTTGGTGGCCAAATCGGGACGCGATTTCATCGAAGTCATTCAGGAAATCTGCGGCATCGTCGACGGCCCGGTCAGTGCCGAAGTGGCGGCGACGGATGCCGACAATATGATCGCCGAAGGACGTAAGCTGGCGGCTTTGGCCGACAACGTCGCGGTCAAACTGCCCCTGACGATGGATGGCCTGAAGGCCTGCCGCACGCTCTCGGACGACGATATCAGCGTCAACGTCACCTTATGCTTTTCACCAGCTCAGGCGCTGCTGGCCGCCAAGGCGGGGGCTGACTTCATCTCGCCATTCATCGGGCGGCTGGATGACATCGGACACGCCGGCATGCAGCTGATCGAGGATATCCGCATCATCTACGACAACTACCCGGCAATCGGCGGCACGCAGATTTTGGCTGCTTCCATCCGCAGTCCGAGCCACGTCGTCGAGGCCGCCAAGCTCGGCGCCGACGTTTGCACCATTCCACCGTCGGTGATCCGCCAACTCGCCAGCCATCCGCTGACGGACAAGGGGCTCGCCGCTTTCCTCGCCGATTGGGAGAAGACCGGTCAGTCCATCCTGGGCGGCGGCTGAAGAAAGGGTTCAGGGGGAACACGTTATGGTTCAGGATCGCGACAAGGCGTCGGCTTCGGCCGGAAACCATGACACCACCAGCGTCGAGGTGCGGGCCTACCTGAGGGAAAATCCGGGTTTCCTGGTGGAAAATCCCGACCTTGCCGAAGTCATGCTGCCGCCGGAACGTGATCCCGGCAACGGCGTGGTCGATATGCAGTCCTTCATGATCGAACGCCTGCAAAATGAGATCGGCGATCTCAGGGACAACCACGGCGAACTGATCGCCGCCTCGCGCAGCAATATGATCAGTCAGTCCCGCATTCATGCCGCCGTGCTGGCCATCCTGGAAGCCGAAACCTTCGACCATATGATCGAGGTCGTGACGACCGACTTGGCCAACATGCTCGACGTGGAGGTGGCGTCGCTCTGTGTCGAGAACGGGGACGCGAAGCTAAACCTGCCCGAGGTGACCGGCGTCCACGTCGTCGCCCCCGGCATGGTCGACGAAACGCTCGGTCCGGGCCGCGATATCGTATTGCGCGCCAAGGCCGAGGCCGAACACGCGGTGTTCGGCGCTGCCGTCGGCCTGGTCCGCTCCGCCGCCATCTTGCGCCTGCCCATCAATGCCTACGGCCCGATGGCGCTGCTGGCCTTCGGCAGCCGCGAGGAAGAGCGCTTTCATCCCGGTCAGGGCACCGAGCTGCTCAGCTTCCTGGCACGGATCCTGACCTACGCAATGCGCTCATGGCTGGACCTGCCGAGATAGGCGCCCTTAAGCTCGAAACCTTGAAGGCGGATGCCGCCACCCGCGCCGCCGTCACCGACTGGCTGGATTGGCTGACCGACCAGCGCCGCGTAGCCGATCACACAGTTGATGCCTATTTTCGCGACGTGACGGGCTTCATCGACTTTACGTCAGGACACACCGCCAACGCGGTCACCATCGACGCCCTGGCGGCGCTGAAGGCCGCCGACTTCCGGGCCTATCTGGCGCAGCGCAGAGGGGACGGCCTGAACAACGCATCGCTCGGTCGAACGCTATCCTCGGTCAAGAGCCTCTACCGGTTTTTGGAAAACACGCGCGAGGGCTTCCACAATCCCGCCATCGTTTCGATCCGCTCGCCCAAGCGGCCCGCGTCGATCCCCAAGCCGTTGAGCGTCAAGGAAGCCCGCGCCGCCATCGACACCGCCGGCGGGCTGCAGGAAGACCCCTGGGTCGCCGCCCGCGATATCGCATTGCTGACACTGCTGTATGGTTGCGGTTTGCGGCTATCCGAGGCCCTGGGCATCGACGCCGGCGACAGGCCCAAAGGCGATCATCTCATCATCACCGGCAAAGGTGGCAAGCAGCGCATGGTGCCGGTACTGCCCGTGGTGCGCGAGGCCATCCAGGAATACCTTGATTTGTGCCCACACCCCATGGCGGCGGACGCACCCTTATTCCGGGGCGTGCGCGGCGGACGCCTCAATGCGTCGGTCGTGCAGAAAGGTGTGAGACGGCTGAGAGCGGCCCTCGGGTTGCCCGAGACCGCGACGCCGCATGCCCTGCGCCACAGCTTTGCCACCCACCTGCTGTCGGCGGGCGGCGATCTCAGGACCATTCAGGAATTGCTGGGACACGCCTCGCTCTCGACCACCCAGCGCTACACCGAGGTCGACACCGAACGTCTGATGGACGTCTACCAGAACGCCCATCCGCGGGCGCGGAACTAAAACTGTTGGATTAGTCGCTAATTCAGATCAAGCGTCGACGTCGAGGCCACCGCGCCGTTCGGCCGCGATTTGTTCGCGGTGGCGACGGTTGGCGACTTCGCTATTGCGCACCTGCTCCCGGGCGTCACGATCCGAAACGGCCGTGGGCTGCCGTCTGCGGTGAGCGGTATCAACGCTGCGCTGATAGTCGGATTGCAGAGCCGCCCGAACGCCTGTAACAGCTGTTTCGCTTGGCATGGGAATCTCCTTTGGTTAACACCAAAACCCCAATGTCAACTAATTATATGGGGCCGTATTAGCATATTGTCAACAAAATCAAAAGCTTTTCGCCCATTACTTCTTTTGTGACTGAGAAAAACCAGCCACGGCGTTAACCATAACCAACAATACTCACCCGTTGCTGCCCCTGGCCTCCGCTAGGATCCACTCCCGAAACGCTGTAACCCGGGGTGCTTCGGCCGTCGCCTCGGGACTGACCACGTAGTAGGCGAATTCCACCGCGAGATCGAGGGCGGGATCGAAGGGCTTGATCAGCCGGCCCGCCGCCAGGTCGTCCGCCGCCAGGGCAGAATTTGTCAGGGCCACGCCCTGACCGTCGATGGCCACCTGCAATGCCATCGTGTCCTGTGAGAGTTTGAGCCCCCGGTCAGCGTCGACCTCCGGCGCACCGGCGGCCAGCAGCCACATGCGCCAGTCGGGCCAGGTGTCACCCTGGCTTCGCCAATCGACGTGCAGCAGGGTGTGGCGGGCCAGATCGGCGGGCATCCGCAGCGGTTCGGGCCCGGCCGGCAACGCCGGGCTGCAGACAGGGAAAACGTCCTCGGTGCTGAGCCAGTCTGTCCGGAGCCCCGGATAGTTGCCCCGGCCGAAACGAACGGCCACGTCGACATCGTCGCGCACGAAATCAACCAGGGTGTCGATGGCGTCGATGCGGATCTCCAAATCGGGATGGGCGCGGCGAAAGCGATCGAGGCGGGGCACCAGCCATTTCCCGCCGAATGACGTGGAGACACTGATGGTCAGCGGCGAGTCATCGGCGGCGCGCATGCGCTCCGCACCCTCGGCCAGCCGCTCGAAGCCCTCGCGGATCAGGGGCAAGGCGGCTTGGCCCTCGAGGGTCAGACGCAGCGCCCGCGTCAAGCGCCGGAACAGCGGCGCGCCGACGTAGTCCTCCAACGCCTTGATCTGGTGGCTGATCGCGGCCGGCGTGACGTTCAGTTCATCGGCGGCCTTGGTGAAGCTGAGGTGGCGGCCGGCGGCGTCGAACGCTCGCAAAGAGTTCAGGGGCGGTAGGGGATGAGGCATGGGTTCCGGTTATAATTTAGATTTTCTAACAGATAGTATGAGAACTAGTCGTTTGTATGCAAGCAATAATAGGTGCATATCATTCACATGCATTAAACATAGCTAATCCATACCAAGGAGAACGATCATGTTGGACATCCTGGCGCGCAGCATCGGCTATGCCACCCGAGTCGACTTCCCAGTGGACACGCACACCGCTTCCCGGCCCCGCAATTCATCGCTCTTGGTCACCGTTGCCCGACTGGCGGATCGCGCCATCGCGGCATACCGTCACCATCACCGCCGTTCAATCGCCATCCGTGAATTCAGAGCCATGAACACCCATCTTCTGAGGGATATCGGACTGCGGCGGGAGGACATCCCGGCTGTGGTGGACGCCATGCTGGACCATGAAGCCCGGACCGCCGACGGGGCCCCGTTTGAGAACGTGGCTTGGCGAACCATCGAAGCCGGCACCCCCATTTCCTCCCCGTCCGGCAACGACAACCGCCCGGACCTGGCCGCTTGATCGCGAAATAATTAAGTGCCTGAATTAAGTGCCTGGCACTTAATTATTGAAATTGGTGTCAGGCACCAATTAAC
>CAYOAD010000163.1:0-9435 GCA_964401845.1 uncultured Rhodospirillaceae bacterium
CAACAATACGGCTTACTCGGCCGCCAAGGGTGGCATGAATGCAATGGTGCGGGCGTTGGCTGCCGAACTCGGGGTCGATGGCATTACCTCTAACGCCGTAGCGCCGGGTTGGGTGCTGACCAAGGCTACCGAGGAATTGAGCCTCGATAACCAATGGAACGATCTGATCGTCAACCGCAACCCGCTGAAACGCTGGGGGAGGCCCGAGGAAATCGCCTCGGCGGTGCTGTTTCTGGCATCGGAAGCCGGTTCGTTCACCACGGGTCAGGTGCTGACCGTGGATGGGGGGTTATCGGCGGTCCTCTAGGCTGCGTCCTTTCATATAGACTTAGCTTTTAACCTTTTATGATTTATAAGAGTATGCGTTTGGTAAGCGTTTTGGTGACATTGGGACCGGAGAACGAACAGGCATGACGGAATCCGACGCCAATTTGGGGAACGGCGGCGACAATGAGCTTGGTGAGGAGGAAACACTCACCAAGGGCCTCTATCTGGAGGCCCTTCAGCTTATTGAACGACTGCACCGTCAGTTTCTCGATGTAATCAAGGCTGAGCTCGATCGCCTGGGCATCAAGGACTGCAACAACGTGCAGGCGCTGATTCTCTACAACATCGGCGGCGCGGAAATGACGGTCGGCGAACTCACGTCCCGCGGCTATTATCTGGGTTCCAACGTCACCTACAATCTTAAGAAACTGGTCGAGAACGGTTTTGTCGATCAGGAGCGCTCGACCCACGATCGCCGCTCTGTCCGCATCCAGCTATCGGAAAAAGGCCAGGCTCTGCATGCCTCAATGGACGAGCTTTACCGCCAGCATGTTCTCGCCTTGACCGAAGGGGTTATCGATCCCGACGCCCTGGCCGGCATCAATCAAAGCCTCAAGACCATGGAACGTTTCTGGGCCGATCAGTTGAGGTTTAGCGGGCGTTAAGCCTGCCCGCCGAACTTGGGTTTCGGCACCACCGTTATCAAAGCTCCGATCACCAGCGCCAGCGCCACGAGTTCCGTCGGGCCGATGGGTTCGCTCAGGATCAGCGCGCTTGAAGCCAGTCCGACGGCCGGTACCGCCAGTACCGATATGGAAGAGACCGACACCGGCACCAGTTCGACGATGCGAAACCAAAGCCAGTAACCGAGGCCAAGGGCGACGAAGGTCGAAAAGATCGTAGCCCAGACGACCTCGGTGGTGGGCCAGTGCAATATGCCGATATCGCCGAGGGCTGCCGCCAGCAGCGGGATGCCGCCCAGCGTGAATTGCCAGCCGACAACGACGATCATGGGGATGCCCCAGTCGACTTTCTTGACGGTGACGGTGCCGCCGGCCCAAAGAACGGCGGAACCGAGCATCGCGATGGCCCCCCATGGGGCCTCGCCGATTTCCGTCCAGCCCCTGGCCGTCAGAACGCCGACGGCGCTGATCCCCATGGCCAGGCCCAGCCAATGGCTCAACTTGGGCCGGTCGCCCATGACGGGTATACCGATGATGAATGCCCACAACGGCATGGTATAGGCGATCATTGCGGCGTGCCCGGAAGGCATCAGCGTCAAGGCCAGAGCCGAAAGATAAAGCCAGCCCGTCGCGTTCATCAGTGCGATCAGTAGCATGGGCCGCCAGATCCTGCGCGGCAGTCTGAGGGATCGTCCGGACAGGTAGGCGATGGCCATGACGCAAGAGCCGCAGCCCAGCGCCGAAATGGCGCGGAACGTGAAGACCGGCAGCCCTTCAGCGGCGATTTTCATGATCGGCCAGCTGGCGCCCCAGATAAGCGTCAGGGCGGCCAGGAACAGCAAGCCCTGCACGGGCAAGCGGCTGGCCTGCCCCGGAACGCTTTCCGCCGGATTGTCGGCCAAGACTTAAAAAGCGGCGATGCCGGTTTGCGAGCGGCCCAGGATCAGGGCATGGATATCGTGGGTGCCCTCGTAGGTGTTGACCGCTTCCAGGTTCATGGCATGACGGATGACGTGGAATTCATCCGATACGCCGTTGCCGCCGTGCATGTCGCGGGCCATGCGCGCGATGTCGAGCGCCTTGCCGCAGTTGTTGCGCTTGATGATCGAGACCATCTCGTGGGTCGCCCGGCCTTCGTCCATCAAGCGACCGACGGCCAATGCCGCCTCGAACCCGAGGCTGATTTCGGTCTGCATGTCGGCGAGCTTCTTCTGGATGAGCTGGGTTGCCGCCAAGGGACGGCCGAACTGCTTGCGGTCGAGGGTGTACTGCCGCGCGGCATGCCAGCAGAATTCAGCGGCGCCCATGGCGCCCCAGGCGATGCCGAAACGGGCGCGGAACAGGCAGCCCAGTGGACCCTTGAGGCCCGAGACGTTGGGCAGTTCGTTCTCGGCAGGCACGAAGACCTCGTCCATGACGATTTCGCCGGTGCTGGAGGCGCGCAGCGCGAACTTGCCCTCGATCTTCGGCGTCGTCAGGCCTTCCATGCCGCGTTCGAGAATGTAGCCCTTGACCACGTCGTCGTCGTTCTTGGCCCAGACGATGAAGACATCGGCGTAGGGAGAATTGGAGATCCACATCTTGGCGCCGCTCAGCTTGAAGCCGCCGTCGGCGGTCCGGGCGCGGGTAATCATACCGCCCGGATCGGAGCCGTGATCGGGCTCGGTCAGGCCGAAGGCGCCGATCAACTCGCCAGTGGCGAGGCCGGGCAGGTACTTCTCTTTCTGCGCGTCGCTGCCGTAAGCGTTGATCGGGTGCATGACCAGACTGGACTGCACGCTCATGGTCGAGCGGTAACCCGAATCGATGCGTTCAACCTCGCGCGCCATGATGCCGTAAGCGGTGTAGGAGACGCCGGCGCAGCCGTAACCCTCGATCGTCGGGCCGAGCATGCCGAGCTCGCCCATTTCCGTCAGCACTTCGCGGTGGAAGATCTCGTTGCGATTGGCCTCGATGATGCGGGGCATCAGCTTGTCCTCGCAGTAGGCCCGGACGCTGTCCTGGATCAGGCGCTCTTCCTCGGTCAGGCGCTCGGTCAACAGGAAAGGATCGTCCCACTGGAAGACGGGCTTCAAGGTGGTGACGTCTGCGGAGGCTTGGGCGGTTTCGGCGTTCATGGGGGGCTCCTGTCGGTATCGTAGGTACTATTCTAGTGCAAATCTTGATCGCTGCGCGGAAATCTCTATTCGGTCGGGATCACGGCGTAGGTTTCGATTTCAACCAGGGCGCGGCTCTCGATCAGGCGGGAGATCTCGACGACGGCCATGGCGGGATAATGCTTGCCGATAACCTCGCGCCAGGCCGCCCCAATGTCCTTGACATTCGTCAAGTAGGCGTCCCGGTCCGTGATGTACCATGTCTGGCGAACAATGTGTTCGGGCTTTGCGCCGGCTTCGGCCAAAACCTCGACGGTGTTCATCAATGCACGGCGCACCTGACCGGCTATTTCGTCACTTTCGAACGAGCCGTCCGGGTGCCAACCAATGAGGCCTGCAACATGGACCTGACGACCCTCCGCAGCGATACCGAGCGCGTATCCGCTGGGACGTGGCCAGCCCTCTGGCAGCAGCGTTTGCATGATGTTCTCCGCCTAACCTGTTTCCGAATTGGTGGGGTATCCAACAAATTTGGAAAATGTTTTAAACCTAAAATATGTTTTGAGCAACAATTGGCCTTACCTGCGACATCTGGACGCGTTTGCCGCAGAGCCCCGTTCGGGTTATATCATTACTACTCACGGGGACAAATTGGCCGCAATGGTGGAGCGCCAAGTTATGGACTACACAAAATTTTTTGCTGACCGCATATCGGAGCTGAAGGCTGAGGGCCGTTACAGGGTCTTTGCCGAGCTCGCCCGTCATGCCGGTAACTTCCCCCGTGCCACGCGCTATGTCGACGGCGGCACGACCGAAGTCACGGTCTGGTGCAGCAACGATTATCTCGGTATGGGTCAGAATCCCATCGTACTCGATGCCATGCAGCAGGCAATTTCAGAGGTCGGGGCAGGGGCCGGCGGCACACGCAATATTTCAGGCACCAACCACTATCATGTGCTTTTGGAGCGGGAATTGGCCGATCTGCACGGCAAGGAAGCCGGCTTGATCTTCACTTCGGGCTACAACGCCAACGAGGCGGCGCTCAGCACGCTCGGCAAACTGCTCAACAACGCCATCATCTATTCCGACTCGCTCAATCATTCTTCGATGATTGAAGGCATTCGCCACTCCGGCTGTGAACGCCATATCTTCAAGCACAACGATCTGGCGGACCTGGAAGAGAAGCTTCGCCTTGCAGAACCCGGCCGGGCCAAGATCATCGCCTTCGAATCGGTATATTCCATGGACGGCGACATCGCGCCGATCGCCGAATTCTGCGATCTCGCCGACAAGTACGGCGCCATGACCTATCTCGATGAAGTTCATGCCGTCGGCCTCTATGGCGCACGCGGCGGCGGCGTCGCGGAACGCGACGGCGTGATGGACCGCTTGACGGTTATCAATGGGACTTTGGGCAAGGCTTTCGGCGTCGGCGGCGGATATGTCGCCGGACCCGCGGCCATGCTGGACGCCATTCGGTCATTCGCCGCGGCCTTCATTTTCTCAACGTCCCTCAGCCCGGTGATTGCGGCAGGCGCGCTGGCCAGCGTCAAGCACCTGAAGCAGTCCCAGAGCGAACGGGCGCGTCATCAGGAACGAGCGGCGCTGCTGAAACGCCGGTTCCGCGAGCAGGGCTTGCCGGTGATGGATTCGGTCAGCCACATCGTCCCGGTGATGGTTGGAGATCCGGTGCTCTGCAAGCAGGCGTCCGACATGCTGCTGGACGACCACGGCATTTATGTACAACCCATCAATTACCCCACCGTGCCGCGCGGCACGGAGCGTTTGCGCTTTACGCCGACGCCGTTGCACAGCGACGAAATGATCGAGACCCTGGTGGCCTCGATGTGCACCGTTTGGGACAAGATCGGATTGCGGTTGGCGGCTTAGGTTTTCGCGAAGCAGGGAGGGGGGATTGAGACGCGCTCGCCGCGAGTACCTGCTCGAATACATCCGGCACG
This sequence comes from uncultured Rhodospirillaceae bacterium, assembly GCA_964401845.1. Classification (GTDB taxonomy): domain Bacteria; phylum Pseudomonadota; class Alphaproteobacteria; order UBA2966; family UBA2966; genus CAYFKJ01. Next base: position 5,008 of record CAYOAD010000163.1, read on the forward strand.
GCAACAGCGTGAAGGTGTGCGCCGTCGATCCCGTGACGGGATTGGAGGTGTCCATCGTCGGGCCGGCCAATGCCGGGCGCGAGGCGCTCAAGCGAACGGCGGTGGCCAAGCTTGAATACGTTCTCAATAAGCGCCGGAAAAAAGACGACGACGGAATTTTCGCATAGTAAAATTTTTTCACTTGCCTTGGACCCCAAGTGCGACGCTTAATGGCGCGGCAACTGGGAGATCAAGGTTTGAGTACAATTTCGAGTGCCACGGAAGGCCAACAAGAGCCGAGCGGGCAGCCGATCATATCCATTCAGGATATCCACAAGAATTTCGGGGGCGTGCGCGCGGTTGATGGCTGTACGTTTGACGTTGCGCGCGGTTCCATTACCGGCCTGATCGGCCCCAATGGCGCCGGCAAGACGACGCTGTTCACCATTGTCACTGGTTTTTTCAAACCCGATTCGGGGCGCGTGTTGCTGGAAGGCATGGACGTCACCGGCCAGCAGCCCTATCAGCTGTTCCACAAGGGCCTGGTGCGGACATTTCAGATTCCGCACGAATTCAACGGCCTGACCAGCATTGAAAACCTCATGGCCGTGCCGGCGGAACAGGACGGCGAGAACCTGCTGAAAGCCTGGTTCCTGCCCGGCGCCGTGGCGGCGCGGGAAGAACAAGTGCGCATCGAAGCGGACGAGACCCTGTCGTTCCTGGGACTGGATGCCGTGCGCAACGAACTGGCCGGCAACCTTTCCGGCGGGCAGAAAAAACTGCTGGAACTGGGCCGCGCCATGATGTCGGGCGCTCATACCGTGCTGCTCGACGAACCGGGCGCCGGCGTCAACCCGACGCTGCTTCTGCAACTGGGTGAAAAGATCCAGCGCCTGAATAAGGAACGCGGAATCACCTTCTGCATCATCGAACACAACATGGACATGATCGCGCGGCTCTGCGATCCGGTCATCGTCATGGCCGCCGGCAAGGTTTTGACCATGGGCGCGATGGAGGACATCCGCAAGGATCCCCGCGTCCTCGAAGCCTACCTCGGCTCTCGGGTGGGGGCAGAGGCATGACTGTTCTGGCGCTTGAGGAAATCACCGCCGGCTACGGCAGCGACGCCCCCATATTGCACGGCGTATCGCTCAAACTGGAGCCCGGCGAAATCGTTTCCATCGTCGGCCCCAACGGTGCCGGCAAATCGACCGCCATGAAAGCCGTCTTCGGTCTGCTGCACCTCTACGGCGGCAAGGTCGTATTGAGCGATCAGGACATCACCGGCACGCCGCCGGAAAAAGTGGTTGGCAAGGGTGTTTGCTTCGTGCCCCAGACCGATAACGTTTTTCCCAACTTGTCGGTGCAGGAAAATCTGGAGATGGGCGGTTATATCCTGGATGGTCCCCTGGATGACCGGCTGGCAAAGGTCTACGACCTTTTTCCGCCCTTGCTCGAGAAGCGCGAACAGGCGGCGGGCACTTTGTCCGGCGGGCAGCGCCAGATGGTCGCCATGGGGCGCGCGCTGATGCTCGATCCAGTCGTCCTCATGCTCGATGAACCGACGGCGGGCCTCAGTCCGAAGTATGCCGAGGAAATTTTTGAATTGATTATTCGCGTTAACGGCGCCGGTACGCCGGTGCTGATGGTGGAACAAAACGCCAAGCAGGCGCTGGCGATTTCGCATCGCGGCTATGTTCTGGTTGACGGGCAGAACCGCCATGAAGGCACCGGCGCGGAACTGATCGCCGATCCCGAAGTCGCCGAAATGTTCCTGGGGGGTTAGCGATGGGTGATCTGCTGATCTTCGTCAATTTCTACCTGATCCCCGGATTGGTGCTGGGCTCGATTTATGCCCTTGGCGCCATCGGCGTGTCGCTGATCTTCGGTGTCCTGCGTTTCGCCCACTTCGGCCACGGCGACGTTATGACCTTGGGCGGATATTTTGCCCTGTCGACGGTCTGGGCGCTGGGTATCGGCCCGCTGCTCTCCATCCCCATCGCCATGGTTTTAACGGTCGTGGTCTGTTTGGGCATCGACCGTTTCCTCTACAAACCTTTCCGCGAGGGCTCGGCAATCATCGTTGTCATGGCGTCGTTCGGCGTGGCGCTGATGATCCGGGCTTCGATTCAGGTGCTGTGGGGACCGGATACGCAAACCTATGTCGAAGGCATTCAGCGGCCGCTGGTGTTCTTCGATACGTTCCGGATCGCCGAGCGCCACATCTGGATGATGGTCATCACCGTCGTGTTGATCCTGATCGTCCACTACCTGCTGACGCGCACCCGGACAGGCAAGGCCATGCGGGCGGTAAGCGACAATGCCGAACTCGCGCGCCTGGCCGGCATTTCGACCGAACGGGTCGTGCAGTCGACCTGGGTCGTCGGCGGCTCGCTTGCTGCGTGCGCCGGCGTTTTCGTTGGCTGGGACGGCTTCCTCCACTCCAACATGGGTTGGGATCTTCTGCTGCCGATGTTCGCCGCGGCCATTCTGGGCGGCATCGGCAAGCCTTACGGCGCCATGGCGGGCGGGCTGATCATCGGTCTGGCGGAGGAGCTTGCCGCCTACCCCTGGCTGGGCGACGGACCCTTGCTGTCACCGGGCTACAAGACGGGCATCGCTTTCGGCATCATGATCATCATGCTGATCTGGCGGCCAAGCGGACTGTTCCGGGGGAGGGTCTACTGATGGAACAGCTGTACGGCTACCTCAACTACATCATGTTCATGATCACCATGATCGGCATCTATGGTGTCATGGCACTGGGTTTGAACCTGCAGTGGGGACTGACCGGCCTTTTCAACGTCGGTGTTGCCGGCTTCTTCGCCATCGGCGCCTATACCAGCGCCATTCTGACGACAGCCGAAACCACCAAGCATCTTGGCGGTTTCGACATGCCTTATTGGTTCGCCTGGCCCATGGCCATGGTAGCGTCTGGCATTATCGCCTGGGGGGTTGGGCGGATCTGTATCCGGTTGCGCAGCGACTACCTCGCCATCGCCACCATCGGCATTGCGGAAATTCTGCGTCTGATCGTCAAGAACGAACAGGAACTCACCAACGGGGCCCGCGGTATCTCCAACATCAACCGGCCGTTTGAAACGCTGCCCCAGCCTTGGGGTCCGGTTACCTACATGTTGTTGGTGTTTGCCATTCTCATCGTTGTCTACTGGTTCCTCGAACGCGGCCAGGCCTCGCCCTGGGGGCGCGTCATGCGGGCCATTCGCGATAACGAACTGGCGGCCCGGGCAGCCGGCAAGAACGTCGAAAAATTCCGCGTCGAAGCGTTCGTTATCGGCTCATCGCTGATGGGCCTGGGCGGTGCGCTGACGGCGCACTTCTTCAAGTTCGTCGGCCCCGAAGCAACCGACCCGCTGCTCACCACTTTCCTTCTGTGGGTCATGCTGATTATCGGCGGCAGCGGCAACAACCGCGGCGCCCTGCTCGGCGTTGGCGTCATCTGGACCCTCTGGTCGACCTCGGAAATCGTGACAAGCCGGTTTGCTGGTGAACTCGGCGATTGGTCGACGCGCGTGCCGTTCCTGCGCATGTTCCTGATCGGTCTGGTGCTGCAGATCGTCCTGCAGAAGTTCGCCAAGGGGATTTTGCCCGAGAAGCTGCCTGAAGGCCGCAGCGACGTGATACCCGACGGCGAAACGAAGTAAACATTAATTGGTGACAGGTACACTTTTTGACAGAAGTTGAAAAAGTGTACCTGTCACCAATTAATGCACCCAATTATGACGGAAAATTGGGTCTGGTCCATCCATTTAGCTCTACATGAGCAGAAAACCAAGAATCGTCGTACCTGAAATTCCCCATCATGTCGTGCAACGGGGCAACCGCAAGCAGCAGACGTTTTTTGCGGACGGTGATTACCGTCTTTATCTCTCCCTGCTGAAACGGCGGTGCGAAGATCAAAGCGTGGCGTTGTGGGCTTACTGCCTGATGCCCAACCATGTTCATCTGATCCTGGTTCCTGCTGAGGCGGGCTCGATGGCCCGTGTCGTGGGAGAGACGCACAAGGCGTACGCCCGCCGTATCAACAAGCGCAACGATTGGACCGGGCACCTCTGGCAATCACGCTTCGCCTCATTTGCCATGGATGAGAGGCACTTTCTGATGGCAGCGAGGTACATTGAGCTGAACCCCGTGCGGGCCGGGATTGTGAGCGATCCCGTCAGCTATTCATGGAGTAGCGCCGCTGCACATGTCGGGCGCCGTTTCGAGATTCTATCGCCGGACGATCCGTCATTGCATTTGGTCCGTGATTGGCGGCGTTTCCTTGCCGATGGTTTGGGGACGGCCGTGTGGGATGAACAGCGGCAACACTTACATTCCGGGCTGCCGATGGGTTCCTCCGAGTTCTTGCTGGACGCTGAACGAAAAACGGGCATTTCGACACGCAAATCCAAACGGGGGCGCCCACCGAAGCAATAAAATGGTGAC
>CAYOAD010000164.1:0-2884 GCA_964401845.1 uncultured Rhodospirillaceae bacterium
ACCTGGCTGGCCCAAACCAGCCGTATGCGCCAGGTGGCCGCCCGCTTCGGCCTGCCCTGCACGGTCTACATGGGCGCCGTCGACATTGAGCGCCAGCAGCCCAACGTCTTCCGCATGCGCCTCCTGGGCGCCGAGGTGGTGCCCGTGACCTCCGGTTCGTCGACCCTGAAAGACGCCATGAACGAGGCGTTGCGCGACTGGGTGACGAACGTCGAGGACACCTTCTACATCATCGGCACCGCCGCCGGACCGCACCCCTATCCGGCCCTGGTGCGTGATTTTCAGTCGGTCATCGGCAACGAGGCCAAAGCGCAGATGCAGGCCGCCGAGGGCCGCCTGCCGGATACCGTGCTGGCCTGCATCGGCGGCGGCTCCAACGCCATCGGCCTCTTTCACCCCTTCCTCGATGACGAGGACGTGCGCATCATCGGCGTCGAGGCGGCGGGACACGGCGTCGAGACGGGCCAGCACGCGGCCTCCCTCAGCGCCGGGCGGCCCGGCGTGCTGCACGGCAACCGCACCTACCTTTTGCAGGATGGCGATGGCCAGATCATCGAAGCGCACTCGATCTCCGCCGGTCTCGATTACCCCGGCATCGGGCCGGAACACGCCTGGCTCAACGATATCGGCCGGGTTGAGTACGTCTCGGTCACCGACGACGAGGCCCTGGCGAGTTTCCAGCTTTGCAGCCGGCTGGAGGGCATCATTCCGGCGCTGGAGCCCGCCCATGCTCTGGCGCATGTCGAAAAACTGGCGCCGACGCTGCCCAAGGACCATATCCTGCTGATGAACATGTGCGGACGGGGCGACAAGGACATCTTCACTGTGGCCGATGCCCTGGGGGTCGAGATATGAGCGGCGACATCGCCGGCGGCACGGCCCGCCTCGACGCCCGTTTTGCCACCCGGCAAAGCCAGGGCGGGTCCGCCTTCGTGACCTTCGTGATGGCGGGCGACCCCGATCATGAGACCTCGCTGGGCATCGTCCGGGGGCTGGCCGACGCCGGTGCCGACGTCATCGAGCTTGGCATGCCCTTCACCGATCCCATGGCCGACGGACCGGCCATTCAGGCGGCGGGCCTGCGCGCCCTGGCGGCGGGTGCCGATATGCGCCGCACGCTCGACCTGGTGCGCGAATTCAGGGCCGACGACCGGGAAACGCCTATCGTTCTGATGGGCTATTTCAATCCCATTCACTACTACGGTGTGGAGGCGTTCCTTGACGACGCGAAAGCCGCCGGCGTCGATGGCCTGATCGTCGTCGACCTGCCGCCCGAGGAAGATGCCGAGCTTTGCCTGCCGGCGCTGGAAGCGGGCCTCAGCTTCATCCGGCTGGCCACGCCGACGACCGACGACAAACGCCTGCCCAAGGTCCTGGCCAATACCTCGGGCTTCGTCTACTACGTCTCAATCACCGGCATAACGGGCGCCGCCGCGCCCGATGCCGATGTCGTGGGCGCCGCGGTGGGCCGCATCAAGCGCCACACCGACCTGCCGGTCGCGGTCGGTTTCGGCATCCGCACGCCGGACCAGGCGGGCGCCATCGCGCAGGCCGCCGACGGCGCCGTCGTCGGCACCGCATTCATCGATATCATCGCCGACAACCTGGACGGCGAAGGCCGCGCCCAACCCGGTCTGGTCGACGCCGTCAGCGACCTCGCCCGCGCTCTGGCGGAGCGCATTCACGCCGCCGCTCCCGTCGAGTAGAGTACACCCATGAACTGGCTTACAAATTTCGTCCGGCCCAAGATCAGGGCCCTGGTGCGCAAGGACGACGACCGCGAAACGCTGTGGGAGAAATGCCCGTCCTGCGGCCAGATGGTCTTCCACCGCGATCTCGCGGCGGCGTTGCGCGTCTGTCCGCACTGCGACCATCATCTCAGGCTCCGGGCCAGCGACCGGTTGGCTCAGATGTTCGACGAGGGTAAATTCGAGCGCATCTCCCTGCCCCAGGTGCAGGCTGATCCGCTGAAGTTCCGCGACGAAAAACGCTATACCGAGCGGCTCAAGGACAACCGGGCCAAAACCGGCGAGGACGAAGCGGTAATCGTCGCCCACGGCACCATGGGCGGCCTCGGGGCTGTTATCGTGGTGCAGGACTTCGCCTTCATGGGCGGTTCCATGGGCTTGGCCGTGGGCGAGGCGCTGATCGCCGGGGCCGAGCGTGCCGTTGCCGACAATACCCCTCTGATCGTCTTCGCCGCCGCCGGGGGAGCGCGCATGCAGGAAGGCATTCTCTCGCTGATGCAGATGCCGCGCACCACCATCGCCGTCGAACAGGTGCGCGAGGCGGGCCTGCCCTATATCGCCGTGCTGACCGATCCGACGACGGGCGGCGTGACCGCGTCCTTCGCAATGATCGGCGACATCCAGATCGCCGAACCCGGCGCCCTGATCGGCTTCGCCGGCCAGCGCGTCATTCAGGACACCATCCGCGAGCAACTGCCGGAAGGCTTCCAGCGCGCCGAATACCTGTTGGAACACGGCATGCTGGACATGGTGGTGCACCGCCACGAGCTGCGGGCGACGCTGGTGCGCATCATCGATCTTCTGATGAACCAGACGCAATCGCTGGCGTCACCGACCCCGGCTTTCGAAGCCCCCGCCCTGACCGCCCCCGAACAGGCGCCCGAGGCGGCCGAGGCGGAAACCCCGGACGCCGTTTTCGAGGACGAGGCAGACGGCGACGGCGACGGCGAACAAAAATAATTCGTGACCGCGCGCGCCTCCCAAAGCATCCTGGAGCGGCTGAAATCGCTCCATCCCAAGCGCATCGACCTTTCCCTGGGCCGCATGGAGCGCCTGCTGGATCGGCTGGACCACCCCGAACGCAAGCTCGCGCCGGTCATCCATGTCGCCGGCACCAACGGCAAGGGCTCCACGAC
>CAYOAD010000164.1:2894-9425 GCA_964401845.1 uncultured Rhodospirillaceae bacterium
AAGCCATGCTCGAAGCGGCAGGCTTCGCCGTTCACGTCTACACCTCGCCCCACCTCGTTCATTTCAACGAGCGCATCGCGCTGGCCGCCCCCGGCGGCGCCGCGCCCATCGGCGAGGCGGAACTGGCGGATCTGCTGACCGAGTGCGAGACCGCCAACGGGCCCGAGCCCATCACCTACTTCGAGATCACGACGGCCTGCGCCTTCCTGGCCTTTTCCCGCCACCCCGCCGATTTCGTCCTGCTGGAGGTCGGCCTCGGTGGCCGGCTCGACGCCACCAACGTCATCGACCGGCCCGCCCTCACGGTCATCACGCCCATATCCATCGACCACGTGCAGTTTCTCGGCGGCGAGCTGCGCGGTATCGCGGCCGAAAAGGCGGGTATCCTCAAAACCGGCGTCCCGGGCATCATTGCCGCCCAGCCCGATGACGCCTTGACGGCCATCGATGCGCGCGCCGCGGAGATCGGTGCGCCGCTGGTCCATGCCGGGTCCGGCTGGGGGATCGAAACCGACGCCGGGGAGGGCTTCGTCGTAACCAGCGGGGAGCGGCGGGCGGCCTTACCCGCGCCCGCCCTGCCCGGCCCGCACCAGATCGCCAATGCCGGTCTGGCAGCGGCCGCCCTGATGTCGTTAGCCAACCTTGAAATTGACGATGCTGCGTTGGCAAGCGGGACGCAAAGCGCCGTGTGGCCGGGCCGTCTGCAGGATCTCAGCCAGACGGGCCTGGCGCTGGCGCTGGCGCCCGGTTCCGAACTCTGGCTCGACGGCGGTCACAACACGGCGTCGGGGGAGGCGCTGGCCGAGACCCTCGGTCAGTGGGCCGCGGCCGATGGCGGTGCGAAGCCGCTCCATCTCATCTCCGGCATGATGAACGTGAAGGACGCGACGGGCTTTTATGCCGCCTTCAAATCCCTCTCGCCGCACATCACCGCCGTCGCCATCCCGGACGAGGTCAATACCCTCAGCGCCGCCGAGGTGCGCAGTCAGATCGCCGGCGCCGGCATGGCGGCAACCGAAGCCCCCGACGTCGTCAGCGCCCTGGCGGCCATCGGCAGCGAAAACGCAGCCACCCCCGTCCGCGTCCTCATTTGCGGCTCCCTCTACCTCGCCGGCCACGTCCTGGCTGAACTGGAGGGTCTGGAAAAACAAGGCGGCGAGTTGGCGTAAAAAAACGGACGCCCGGGGGCGTCCGTTTCGTGATCGTGTGAGAGCCCGGTCAGATGACCGATTCGATCCATTCCTGCAGCTTGCCCTTGGGCAGTGCGCCGACTTTGGTGGCGGCGACCTGGCCGTCCTTGAACAGCATCAGGGTGGGAATGCCGCGCACGCCGAATTTGGTCGGCGTCACGGGATTGTCGTCGATGTTGAGCTTGGCGATGGTCACCCGCTCCCCCATCTCGCCTGAGATTTCCTCGAGCGCCGGGGCGATCTGCTTGCAGGGGCCGCACCATTCTGCCCAGTAATCGACCAGAACCGGTGTGGAGGAATTGATGACATCGCTGTCGAACGAATCGTCACTTACGTGTGTAATGGTGCTCATGGTGGACCCTATCTTGGCAGCTGTTGGAAGGACTCTACGAACGCGACTTGCCGCCGTCAAGCGAACGCGTCAATTCGCCGCGCCCTCGGGCGCGAACTCAATAAGTAGGTGTTCCGGCAGCGGCATCAAGACCCCCGAATCGGTCCACAGCAGCGCGCATTCGACCGCCCGGCCGGGATAAATGCGAGCCAGCGCAGCCCTGTAAGCCGCCATTTGCGCCAGATACAGCGCCGAAACCTCGTCAACGCGGGCAGGCGGCGGGCGGTTGGTCTTGTAATCGATCACCAGAATTTTATCCGGTTCAACCAGCAGGCGATCGACCTGTCCCGAAATCACATGTTCCCCCAAAGCGCCGGCGATATTGACCTCGGCGCGGCTGCCGGGACCGAATATGGGCGCAAATTCAGGGTGTTCCATGACACGTAGGGTTTCGTCGGCGATGTCTTGCCGTTTTTCTTCATCAAGCCCGTGGGCCGGATTGGCGAGGTAGCGCGCGGCGGCCTCGGCGCGCATTTCCGGCGCCAATTCCGGCAGCGTCTCCAACAATCGGTGGATCAACCGTCCCCTGAGGAACCTCGCCTCGCCGTCATCGCGCAAGGGTGGCCGGACGGGCGGTTCCTCCCCGTCACCGCGGGACGGCGCCAGCGGTTTCGGCGGGGCGGGCTCGGGCGGCGGCGGGGTGCGGATCCAATCGGGCAGCGGATAGGTCTCCCGGATTTCGCCGCCAGGCTCCCTGGTCCGGTCGGGCTCTCCCTCTTGTTTAGTCTCAAGCCGCCAGGCCACGCCGTCGCCGCCCTCCGTCGGATCCGCCCAGCCGTCCATGGCCCGGCGCACCATTTCGTACCAGCAATCGTCAGAGCTCTTGCGGCTGGTTTCCCAGCCGCCGATGTAAAGACGATCCTCGGCCCGAGTCAGCGCCACGTACAGGAGCCGGCGGTATTCCTGATCGCGCAGGCGGCGGGCCCGGCCGCGGGCTTCCCGCGACACCGGCTCCGCACTCGCCGCGGTTCCGGGCCAGAGCATGAGCGGCGGCTGCCCGGCATCAGCCGGATCAAGCCACATCAGGTGGTCGTCCTGGCCCGGCACCCGGACGGTGTCGGGCAGGATGACGACGGGCGCCTGCAGCCCCTTGGCGCCATGAACCGTCATGACGCGAACTTCGTCGCGGCCCAGCTCCGGGTCGCGTTTGACCTCCGCCTCACCGGCGTCGACCCAGCGCAGGAAGCCCTGCAGCGAGGGCGTATGGCTCTGTTCGAACTGCAGCGCCAGCGCCAGGAACTCGTTGATGGGATCGTTGACCTCCGGGCCCAACCGCGCCATCAAACGCCGCCGTCCACCGGCTGGGCCGAGCAGATGAGCGAAGAATTCATAGGGCGGCGCGAAATCGGCCCGCCGCAGCAGGTCCGCCAGCAGATCGACCGCCCGGCCCCAGTCATCCCGTTCCGCCGCCCTGGCCTGCAGCGTCCGCCACAAGGTTGCGGTGCGGCGGTGCGCCAATTCAAACAGATCGTCGTCATCGAGGTTGCACAAAGGGCCCTTCAGGACCTCGGCCAACGCCAGTTCATCCTCCGGCAGCAAAGCAAAGCGCACCACCGACAGAAGGTCCAGCACGGCGAGTTGGTCGGCCAGCACCATGCGGTCGGTACCGGCCACCGGCACGCCCTGTGATTTCAAGGCGGCGACGACCTCGGCGACGAAGTCCGCCCGGCGCTGCACCAGGATCATGATGTCGCCCGGCCGCATCCCCCGGTCGCGGCTTTCCAGGCGCTCGCCATTCGCCAGCCAATCCCTGACGCGGCCAGCGATATGGCCGGCCAGGCGGGCGCTGGGGCTGAGTTCGGCTTGCTGGGTTACCGGCAAGGACCAGTCGCCGTCGTCGTCGTCGGCCGGCGTCACCAGCGGCCATAATTCGACCAGACCGCCTTGGCCCCGGCGGAAGGAGAAATGCCTGACTTCGCCGTCGTCGAACATCAGGCCATCGCGCGCGTCCTCGGCGGCGAAAACCCGGTCGACCAGTTGCAGGACGGCGTCGGTCGAGCGGAACGACACGGCCAACTCCACAGGGCGCCAGCGCTGATCGGTTTCCTTCACCCGCACCGCGAAGAGATCGCGCGTCGCCGCAAAGGCCGCCGGATCGGCGCGCTGGAAGCCATATATCGACTGTTTGGCGTCGCCGACGGCAAAAACGGTGCGCCCCATTTCACGCGCGCCTTCACCGGCGAAAAACTCCTCGGCCAGGGCTTTGACGACGGCCCACTGATCCGGGTTGGTGTCCTGCGCCTCGTCGATCAGGATGTGATCGAGGCCGCCGTCCAGCTTGAACAGCACCCATTCGGCCGCCTCGGCGCGGGACAGCAGATCGCGCGTCAGCAGGATGAGATCGTCGTAATCGAGCCGCGCGTGGCGGCGTTTGAGATCGTCGTAGGCCGTCAGCAAAGCGCCGGCAAGGCTGAGCAAAGCGGCCGTCCCCTCCGCCACCGCCACGGCGGCCAGGCGCTCGCGAACCTCGATTAGGCGTGCCGCCTCTTCGGCCATGATGTCCACCACCTCGGGCATGGCTTCCGTTACCCCCTTGGTGGCGAGACGCGCGCGGGCTGTTCCCTCCTTGGTGAGGAACACGGCGGTATAATCCTCGAATTTTTCCTGGCGCCCCTCGGATAGGGCCAGCCAGTCGGCCATGACGGCGGCGCTTTTGCGGTCCGTCGGGCTGCCGGCGGCCAGCGCCTGCGCAGCCTTGGCCAGATTCGTCTTGGCGAAGGCCCCGTCGGCGCAGGCGGCCTCGATGAGCCCCGAAGCAGTGTCGTCATTCTCGAGCCCCAGACGCTCCCGCGTTACGTCGATCACGCCGGCAAGGCCGCCATGGTTCGCGAACAAAGCCGAAAAACGCCGCCTTTCAGACGCCAGGGCCGCGATGACTTCGCCGAAAACCTGTTCGCCAGCCCGTTCCGTGACGACGCCCAGAGCGTCCCTCAGACCGGGTGTGTGGCGCGCCTCGGCCAGAACCCTGTCGCGCGCCGCCATCAACATTTCCGACGACGTGCGCTCATCCATCACCTGGAAATGAGGCGGCAGGCCCGCCTCCAGCGGGAAGCGTCCCAACAGGGACTGGCAGAAGGCATGGATGGTTTGAATTTTCAAACCGCCCGGCACGTCCAGAACGCGGGCGAACAAGGCGCGCGCCGCCGTCATCACATCCGATTGTGCCTTCTGGCCCGCCAGTTCAAAGAGCTCGGCGGCAAGTTCATCGTCCCCGAGCACGGCCCAGCGGGCCAAACGTTTGCTGAGCCGGTTCGCCATCTCGGCGGCGGCGGCCTTGGTGAAGGTCAGGCAAAGAATGCGCCCCGGCGCCGCCCCAGCCAGCATTAGGCGCAACACGCGGTCCGTCAGTACCCGCGTTTTACCGGTCCCCGCCGATGCCCCGACCCAGGCCGAAACGCCGGGATCGGAAGCCGTCCGTTGCGCCATGGCGGGATCGACAAAGGCGGCGTCATCGCTCATGCCGCATCTCCGCCGTCATCCGCCGACCACTCACCGACGCGGGCAAGGTGGGCATAATCGTTGTAGCGCGGCGCGCGTCCCGGCCGCGGTTGCGCCCGGTAGGCCGTTTCAGGCTGGTCGAAGGCGCGGATCAGTTCCGCCAACCGCCGCCTGGTATCGGCGACGATGGCGGCGACGTCGCCGCGCACCGGTTTGACCTCCCCGGCGGGGTTGGCGCCGCTTAGGCGCCAGTAGGCCAGGCCCGATACCTCTCCCGCCGCCAAATCTTCAAAGCCGCCGTCCTCCGCAATAATGCCTTCGACGGGCAATTGCGGCGCGTACCCCGCCGCGATGTCCTTCGACGCAGGCACACCGCCGGTCTTGTAGTCGATGATGGCCAGACGGCCGTCGTCGTCGCGGTCGATGCGGTCGGCCTTGCCTTTGATGCGAAAGCCGCCGTCCGGCGTCTGAAACTCGGTGGCGCCGCGAATTTCACTCGCTATCGGCCGGGACGCGCCCGTCAGGGCGTCCGTCCTCAGGCGGTCAACAAACCAGCGTGCGCTGCGTTCGAAGCGCGGCCACCAGAACGCCCAGACGCCGGGACGCGCCAGCGCTTCGCCGAATGTCCGCCGGCCGATCTCTAGGAGACGGTCATAGGCGCCAGGCGACGGCGGCCAATCGGTTTCCGCGACGAAACGGTCCAGCGCCTCGTGGATGAAGCTGCCGCGTTCGGCGGCGCCGGGATCGGCGTCCACCGGGTCGAGGGCTTCAAGCTTGAGGATTCTTCTGGCGAAGATGGCGTAAGGGTCGCGTATCCAGGTTTCGATCTCCGTTACATAAAGCTCGCGCGGCCGGGCATCTACCGGGGGTCTCGGTTCGGGCGGCTGAACGGGGCGGGGTGGCCCCGCCGGCAGATCGATGCCGGTGGACCAGCCCGCCACCTCTGGAGCTTCCGGCCAGGTAAGTCCGTTACCGTCCAGCAGCGCCTGAATGCGCAGGAGCCAGCGGGCCGGTACCGTCGGCGCCCCTTCGGCCTTGGCCGCCCGCGTCAGGACGACCTCGGGCGCTCCGGCGCCCTGAACGAAATCGTGGGCCGTCAAACCGATGCGGCGTTCGGGCTGCGGCAAGCCGAAATCTGCCCGCATGGGGCGGCTCATCCAGGGTCCGGTATCGACTTCCGGCGGCCATGTCCCTTCGTTCAGGCCGCCCAGGATCATCAGGTCGGCGCGCTGCAGACGCGCTTCGAGCAAACCCCAGATGGCCAGTCTGGCATGGCCGCCATAGCGGGGGCGGACCACGCGGCCGGCCATGAGGCCCTCCAGCAATGCCGGATAGAGCGCCCCGGCGAATTCTGGCAGAACGTCGGCGGCGTCATTCAGTTCGTTGATGAAGGCGGCGGCGGCCTCGCCGTCGTCGCCGCGCCAGAGCCGGGCCGTACCGGGTTCTTCATCCGTCGCCGCCAGCGCCTCGGCAAATCCGAGGTGGGCCGTCAGGAGCCGCCGGAAAGGCGTT
>CAYOAD010000165.1:0-9277 GCA_964401845.1 uncultured Rhodospirillaceae bacterium
TGCATCACCGCCAACAAAAACCCTTGCCAACAGGGAGCCGTCCACACATGGCTAATCTCGGAAGTACCCGGAAGCCCGGATCAATGCCGCATTCCGACCCGGAGCCGACGTCTACTTCGCCTGATCAGGCGTTTTTGACTTAGTTGCCCCTGTTTAGCTGGAATGTTTGCCAACATTCCAGCCGCTGGACTGAAGGGTCTGCTCTGCAAATCGGGTCGGTTCGTCTTCCAGTACTGTTCCGATGGTATCGTTCCAACGGTTAAGGAAACCGAACAGCGAAATCACGCCCATGATCTCGACAATTTGCTCTTCGGAAAAATGCCGGCGCAGGCGTTCGAAATCATCGTCGCCGGCCAGGTTCGGTACGCTGGCGGCGCACTGGGCGAGGTGAAGGGCGGCGCGCTCCGCCTCGGAAAACAACGGATCGATTTCGTACTGAAATACGGCGGCTATTTTTTCTGCATCAACACCAGCCTTGGCAGAGGCGTCGGCGGTATGAGCGATACAGTACTGACAGCCGGCCGATCGACTGGCGACATTGGCGACGAGGTTCCTCAGGCCCTGCGGCAGCGAACTTTCGCCCACCAGCACCTCGAAGGCCAATGGCAGGAACGTCGCCAATAATTTGGGCCGGTGGGCCATGGTCAGCAGGCTGTTGGGGACGAAGCCCGAGGCTGCCTCGATACGCTCAAATGTCTCGGCAAATTCACCGAGGTCTTCCCGAGCAATTGTTTTGATACGCGCCACGGTTCCGCCTTGTTGGTTGCTTCGCCTCAGAGCAGTCCCGTCGTCAGGATTGGGAACGCCAAAACCAAGGCTAATGCCAGCAGCATCATCAACGCAAACGGCGCCGCACCGGCGAAAATGTTGCCGAGCGAAATCGTCTGGTCCTCCAGCGTCGATTTGATGACGTAGACCGATATGCCGAAGGGTGGAGTCAGGAGACCTATTTCCACGGCGATAATGGTGACGATACCGAACCAAATCAGATCGGTGTTCAGCGAGACCATGACCGGCAGGATAATCGGAACCAGGATCAGCATGATCGAGGACGAATCCAGAATGGTGCCCATGACGATAACCAACGCCACATAAGCCAGCACCACACCCCAGAAACCGATATCGGCGCCGGCGATCCAGTTGCCGAACTCGGCCGGCAAGCCGGAGATCGCCAGCATGCGGGAATACATCTGGGCGGCGATAATCAGGAAACAGATGCTGGCCGTGACGATGCCGGTGTCGGTCAGCACCGACCAGAAATCCGACCACCTCAGCGACCGCCGCACCAGGCCGATAACGATGGCGGCGATGCAGCCGACGGCGCCGGATTCGACCGGCGTGAACCAGCCCGAATAAATGCCGCCCAGCACCAGTCCGATAAGAATGACGATGGGCGCGCTTTTGCGGATCAGATCGGCGAAACTGATGTCGCCTTCCTTCGAGGGCGACAGGTTTGAGCCGATAAACCCGGGCCAGAAAAACGCCATCAGAATAACCGTCAGTCCAAACAGCGTGGCCAGAACGATGCCTGGCAGGATACCGGCCAGAAAAAGATCGCCAACGGATTGTTCGGTCAGGATGCCGTAAAGGATCAGCAGTAAACTCGGCGGGATCAGCATGCCGAGGACCGATGATCCGGCGACGACGCCGACAGCGAAGCGCTCGGTATAGCCGTGACGCAGCATCTCCGGCACGGCCAGGCGCGTGAAGACGGCGGCCGAGGCGATCGAAATGCCGGTGATGGCGGCAAATATGGCGTTGGCGCCGACGGTCCCGACCCCGAGACCGCCGCGAATGCGCCGGAAGACAAAATTGGCGACGTCGAAGGCGTCACGACCGACGCCGGTGACCTGAACGATAAAGCCCATCAGGACAAACACCGGCACCACGCCGAAGTAATAACTGGCGATGGAATCGTAGGCCGCCAGCGCCAGCAACTTGCCGGCCAGAACCGACGAGCCCTTGATCGCCCAGACACCGGCATAGGAGCACAACATCAGAGCGATGGGCACGAACATCCCGGCGTAGACCAGGACCACCATGACGATCAGCGAGATCAGGCCGATATCAAACGTCGTCATAGGTACCCAACTTCCCAGTCGCGTCGTCGGGGAGGAAGGCTTTGACCGCACCCAAGGCAAATTGCAGAACGAGCGCGGCGCAGCCGATCAGGATAATTAGTTTTACCGGCCATACCGGAGCCGTGAAATCGCCAACCGAACCGACGAAAGTCTGTTTGCGCCAGCTCTTTTCGAACAATCCCAGGCTGGATGAAAACAGGATGATCAGCAATCCGGCCGACAGCAGGTTATAGACGCTTTCAAAAACCTGCCGCAGTCGCGGCCATCGCCGCGCCACCACGCCGAGCAACGCATCCGAGCGGGTCAGGCGGCCGACACTGACGGTTTGGGCGATCTGCAAAAAGACGATGGCGACGATGGACAACGAAACCATTTCCGGCACGCCCGACACCGGGGCGCCGAACAAGGCACGGCCAACAACGTCGGAGTTGATCAGCAGGACCAGCAAAAGGATGAGGCCGGTGCCCAGCATGTTGAGCACCTTGGTCAGGAAATCGATGATCCGCCTTGTGGTATCGAACGACGACCACAAGGCGGATTGTTCCGGCATGTCCCGCTTCAAGACGATATTGAACCGGGCTTAGTTCTGATCCCAGTTGCGCACCGGTTTGGCTCCGGCAGCGCGCATTGCGTTCATATAGTTGTTGAGCACCGCGGTGCCGTTTTTGCCGGCCTTGTCGAGTTTGTCCGCCCACACCTTGGCCGCGTTATCCATGCCTTTGGCCCATTGCTGACGGAAGGCCATGTCGACATCCGACACGGTGGCGCCCTTGGTTTTCATGATGGCCAGGAACTTGGTGACGGTCGCTTCGAGATCCTTGTGATAGGCCACACGCATGGCATCGGCGCCGACCTTAAGGGCATTTTGAACGGCCCCGGGCTGGGCGTCGTACCAGTCCTTGTTGGCCGCCAGGCCACCGGCGTACTGGGCGCCGAAACCGATCCGCGTGATGTGCGGGGCGACTTCATAAAGCTTGCCGGGCAGGGCGGCCGAGGCAAACACGATGACGCCATCGTAAACGCCCGTTTTAATTTCGTTGTAATAAGTCGTCAGGTTGCCCGAAACACCGACGGCGCCGGTGCCTTTCAGCCAGTTCACGGCCGGTCCCGGCGCGCCGATTTTCTTGCCTTTGAGATCGGCGATGGACTTGATCGGGAACTTGGCCATGATCAGGTAATCATCGATGCCGATGCCACCGCCGAGATACTCAAGGCCGTTCTCGTGCCAGGTCGCCTGCAGGTCCTTGTTGGTCTTGTGCAGATCATCGATCATGTTTGATATGGCGGTGGCGTCGGAAGAGACGAACGGCGTGTAATAGGTGACGTTCTGGACCGACAGCTTGGCCGGTTCGAACACCGTTGAGACGACGCCGACTTCAGCCAGGCCTTCCTCCGTGGCTTCCAGCACGCTCCCGACCTTGGCCAGTGATCCGGCGTATTGTTCCTTCCATTTGATGGTATGACCGGAACCTTCCAACGCCTTGTTGACGGCGGGAATGAAGGTCTTGCTGGTGTGCTTGACCCAGCGGAAAACCGGCGGATGCCCGGCGGCAACCGTGGCGTTGATATCGCCGGCCAGAGCGGGTTGTCCGGCGACGGCGATTATCGCCATGCCCATCAATCCGATCGTCGATGCAACAAAACTCTTTTTCATCTTACCTTCCTCCCAAAGGTTTGTGCGCGCAGCGCACAGGTCGGGCGCCGTCAAATTTCGGCGCCTTCTGTGATGTCGGCTTTCGTCGACAGAATAATATCGGCCGTCAGCGCCATGTGCTGTTCCAGCACGGCCCGGGCGCGGCCGGAATCGCGCGACAGCACGGCGTCCAAAAGCGCGCGATGCTCGGCGATGACATCTTCCGGATCGAAGTTGTAATCCAGCAGCAACCGGCGATAGCGCGTACCCTGATCGTAGAGTTGGTGACAAAACCGGATCAGGCGCGGCGAGCCGCAGGCAGAAATCAGCGTGCGATGGAAGTTGCTGTGGATGTCTTCCCAGTCGCCGATGTTCTCGTCGATAATCACCTGGTCCCGCGACATGAATTTGTTGAGGCGGTGAAAGGCGCCCAGGACGTCGCCTTCCCAGGCGTCGTCGCCGCGGACGATGGCGCGTTCAATGGCCACGCCTTCAACCGCCTGACGGGTTTCGGTAATATCGACCAGGTCCTCGGTGGAGATCGGCGCCACCCGAAAACCGCGCTGATTGAGACTGTGCACCAGGCCTTCCGCCACCAGCCGGGACAACGCTTCGCGCATCGGGCTACCGCCGACGCCGTAGCGGGCCTTCAAATCACCCACCCGCAGGCGCGTGCTGGGTGAAAACGCACCCCCCAGTATGTCGTCGCGCAGACGGTCCACAGCAACGCTCGTCAGTGTCGCCGTACTGTCACTTTCAGGTAGGTTCGTGCTCTCTGGTTTCATCCGAACGGGTCGCCTGATCGATCTTTGATGCCGCCGTATGATGACAACATTCTGCGTCTTAACAAGAAAAAAATCGGCAAGAAGCAAAAATATCGATATTTTTTTTGCTGCCGATCTGCCTAAATACGCAGAGCCAAAAAACGAACGTCGGGAGGGCGGTTGATGAAACTGGTGACTTTTGATGAACAAGGCGCACCCAGGCTGGGCGCGATGACAGCCGACGGAAGCAAAATCGTCGACCTTCAGGCCTCCCAAGTTTCGATCAATCGCCGGCCTTATCAACCCTTCCGCTCGATGCTGGCGTTGATCGAAAAGGGTGAAGAGGCGCTTGATAAGGCCCGCGAGACAATGCAACTCAGCACCGAGGGCCGCGCACCCGATACCGTCATGACGGCCGACCAAGTCAAGCTGATGGCGCCCATCCCCCATCCGCCGCAGATGCGCGACGCCATGTGTTTTGAAAAGCACCTGCAACAGGCGATGGACCAGGCCATCCTGAGGCAAGCCGCCACGAGCGACGATCCGCAAACCGCGGCCGCGGAATTGCGGGCGTCGGGGCGCTTCAAAATTCCACAGGTCTGGTACGACCAGCCGATTTATTACAAGGCCAATCGATTTGCGGTAACCGGCACCGGCACGGATGTCGTCTGGCCGTCATATTCCCAGTTCATGGACTACGAAATGGAATTTGGCATCTTTATCGGCAAGGAAGGCAAGGATATCCCGGTGGAACGGGCCCGGGAGCATATATTCGGCTATTCCGTCTTCAACGATTTTTCGGCGCGTGATGCGCAATTGACGGAGATGGCGGCGCAACTCGGTCCGGCCAAAGGCAAGGATTTCGACAACGCCAACGTCATCGGTCCCTGTATCGTCACGGCCGACGAATTCGGCGATCCCTACGATCACGAGATGATTGTGCGGGTCAACGGCGTGGAGATGTCGCGCGGCTCAAGCAGCACCATGCACTGGACGTTCGAACAGCTGATTGCCCACATTTCCCAGAGCGAAACACTGCATCCCGGTGAGTTCATCGGCTCGGGCACCGTCGGCGACGGTTGCGGCCTCGAACACGGCCGATCATTGGAAGCCGGTGATGTGGTCGAGCTTGAGGTTTCAGGAATTGGCGTCTTGCGTAATAAGGTGCTGCGTAACGACAAATAGAATGGCGAGGAGCTGACGATGTCGAAATGGCAATACACCAAAGGGCTACATGATCTGGGACAGGGCAGTTACGCCTACCTTCAGCCGGACGGCTCGTGGGGCTGGTCCAATGCCGGCCTGATTACCGATGGCGAGGACAGCCTGCTGGTCGATACGCTGTTTGACCTTAATCTGACGCGCGAGATGCTGCAGATCATGCGCGACGCCGTGCCGCAATCGGAAAATATCGGCACCCTGGTCAACACCCACGCCAACGGCGATCACACCTACGGTAATCAGCTGGTCGAAGGCGCGGCCATTGTCGCCACCGCAGCCGGCGCCGAAGAGATGGCCGAATTGCCGCCGGCCGCACTCGCCGAAATCATGCGCAACGCAGGCGCCATGGGCGAAGCCGGCGCCTTCCTCAAGAAGTTGTTCGATGTCTTCGATTTCGAAGGGATCGAATACAACGGTCCGACCGAAACCTTCAGCGGCACCTCGACCCGCAAAGTGGGCGACAAGACCGTCGAACTGCACGAGGTCGGGCCCGCTCACACCAAGGGCGATACCCTGGTTTACGTGCCCGGCGACAAGACCGTGTTTACCGGCGATATCCTGTTTATCGAAGGCCATCCCATCATGTGGGCCGGGCCGGTCGCCAACTGGATCAAGGCCTGCGATCTGATGCTGGGTTGGGATGTCGAGACGATTGTGCCGGGACACGGACCGATCACCGACAAATCCGGCGTCGAAGCGGTGCGGGGTTATCTGGTTTATGTCGAAGCCGAGGCGCGAAAGCGCCACGCCGCCGGTATGAGCGTGATGGAGGCGGCTCAGGACATCGCGCTCGACGATTATTCCTCGTGGGGCGATGCCGAGCGCATCGCTGTCAATGTCGATACGCTATACAAGGAATTCAACAACGATCCATCGCCGCCGGATGTCGTGCAGCTGTTCGCAATGATGGCGAAATTGGCAGCCTGATGGCCAGACGATTTATCGATATTTCCATGCCGTTGGAAAACGACGTGGTGTCCGACCCGCCGGGCTATGGCCCCAGCATCGAATACCTCGACCATCAGGACACGGCGGAAAACGTCATGTCGTTTTTCCCCGGCCTGGAGAAGGATCAGTTGCCGGGTGGCGAGGGCTGGGCCATCGAGTGGATCAAGGTGATGACCCACAACGGCACGCATCTCGACGCGCCGTATCATTTCCATTCGACGATGGATCGGGGCAAACGGGCGATTACCATTGACGAGGTGCCGCTGGACTGGTGCTTCAACCCCGGCGTCAAACTCGATTTCAACGCCCTGGGCGACGGATATGTGGTGACGGCAGCCGACGTCGAGACAGAACTGGCACGCATCGGGCATGAATTGAAACCGATGGACATTGTGCTGGTCAACACGGGCGCCGGCGCGGCCTATGGGACCGATCATTATGTCTCGAGCGGTTGCGGCATGGGTCGGGAGGCAACGCTTTACCTGCTGGAACGCGGCGTGCGGGTGACCGGCACCGACGCCTGGAGCTGGGATGCGCCATTTGTTCATACCAAGGACAAGTTCGATGAAACCGGTGACGAAGGCCTGATCTGGGAAGGTCACCGCGCCGGCATGGAGATTGGCTACTGCCACCTCGAAAAGCTGCACAATCTGGAAAGCCTGCCGGGCGATGGATTCCAGGTCATCTGTTTCCCGGTCAAAATCAAGGCGGCCTCGGCTGGTTGGACCCGCGCGGTCGCCATTATCGATGACTAGGAGAACGGAGTGTCATGAGCGCTAATCCGCTGGACGGTTTCAAGGTCGAGAAGTCCGACCTTTCATACATCGGCGAGGATCTGCAGAGACCGGAATGTATTCTGGCCGAGCCCGACGGCACGCTCTGGTCGGCCGATGCGCGCGGCGGTGTGGTGAAAATTTCGCCCGACGGCACCCAGCAAATTATTACGCAGGATTATGCCCGGGCCTTCGCCAGCGAAACTGATATCGCCACCAAGTTTGTCGACGGCACCCTGCCCAACGGCCTGGCTTTCGCCGAGAACGGCGATATCCTGATTTCCAATTTCGGCACCGATATTCTCGAAGTGATGACCCGGAGCGGCGAGACCCGGGTGATGTACGACACCATCGACGGCCGGCCCATCGGCAAGGTCAATTTTGTCCTGCGCGATTCCCAAAGCCGCATCTGGCTGACTATTTCGACGCGCATTCACAACTGGATGGACGCCGTCAGCCCCAACATCTGCGATGGGTATATTGCGCTGGTCGACGAAAGCGGCATCCGTATCGTCGCCGACGGTTTTCATTTCACCAATGAAATCCGCCTGGACGCCAACGAGGAGTGGCTCTACATCGTCGAGACCTGCGCCCGGCACATCAGCCGCATGCGCGTGCAGCCCGACGGCTCGTTGACCGACCGCGAAATCTACGGCCCCGACAACACCGGCTATTTTATCGACGGCATTGCCTTCGATGAATTCGGCAATCTTTGGGGAACCCACATCATGCGTGATCAGATCTTCGCTATCACGCCTGAGGGCGACGTGCGTATCCTGCTCGACGACGACGTGCCCGGCCCTTCGACGGCGCTGGAACAAGCCTTCGAACGCGACGAAGTGACGCCCGATCTGATGCTGGCCTGCGGCGGCACCATCGCCAAATGGATGGCTTCGATTACCTTTGGCGGGCCGGACCTGAAAACCGTATATATCGGCTCGCTTGCCGGGACACGCATTCCGTATTTTCAATCTCCTGTCGGTGGCCTGCCAATGGTGCATTGGCGGTAAACGCGGCAGGCATGCGACGGAAAGTCGTCACAGAAACGTCACGACATTGTCACATTAACCGACTTTGGTCGCAGGGATTCCAGTCTATCGCTTTTCAAGCCGCCGCACTTGCGCACTCCCAAACTTCGAAGGCTTCAATACGATGCTGCTTGAACAAAGTTCGTGGGAGTAGATGGCGCTGCATATAGAACGTGTTGTAGGTGGCGGATTGAACATTGAGAAATTTCTGGGCGGATCCGGGCGACTTGAACTTCTGCATTTTTCGCTCACGTCGCCGCACGGGCTGATGCGAGTTCTCCGCGCGATTGTTTGCCCGCTTCTTGTCAATATGTTTTGCGGACAGGCCGAGTATTCTAAAGGCAACGTGATAGGACCTAAGCTTATCAGTCACGATCCGTGTTGGCGGCCAGCCGTGTTTCTTTAAAAGTTTACGAATCATCTTCAATGCCGCTCTGGCGTTACGTTTCGGCTGAACAAGAAACTCAAGAACTTCGCCTTCGTTGTCGACGGCTCGCCACAACCAATGTCGTTTGCCACGGATCACGATGACCATCTCGTCCAGATGCCAGTAGTCGCTAGGGATTGGTCGTGATCTTCGCAGGTTGCCAGCTATCGGCCCACCGAACTTTTGGAACCAACGTCTGACAGTTTCGTACGAAATGTCCAGTCCACGTTCCGCGAGTAAATCCTCGACATCTCTATAGCTCAGAGTGAACCGGGCATAAAGCCATACGGCGTGGCGGATGATTTCGGGCGGGAAACGGTGACGCTTGAAGGAAATGTTCTGCATCTCACGATGATACTTTGGCAAGCTGATCCGACACCAGACAGTTAACGTGACAATGCC
>CAYOAD010000166.1:0-9197 GCA_964401845.1 uncultured Rhodospirillaceae bacterium
GCAACATGTCGGAACGCCAGGGCAAGATCCTGCGCGAGGACATGGACAACATGGGGCCTGTCCGCCTGAGCGAGGTGGACGAAGCCCAGATGGAAATGGTCCTCAAGGCAAAGGATCTGGCCAACAGCGGCGAAATCGTCATCGCCGATGGCGGCGGCGAGGACGAATTGGTTTATTGACCGGATTGTGGCTCGGGATCGCTACGCCACGTCGTATTGGTCCTGATAGAACAATTCGAATACCGGCGCGAACCGCTCGAGGATCATCGATATTTCTTCCTGGCTAAGCATCTCCTGACTGCGGCCGATCTGACCTTTGTTGAAAAACCTTTGCCCGTGACCGTAGGCGCTCAGGCGCGATTTACGAAAGAACTCGGATCCTTCGGCCCGATCGTGCGCAACGGATTGAGGGGCGTGCTTGCCTTGCGTGGAGATTACTTCGTCTTCCGCGCTGCGCAGGCGCTCGAACGAGCAAGAGTCATGGATTTTCATCAGGTCTTCGTCGCTCTTCGGGGTCGAGAAGTAGAGCGAAAGGCGGGTCATCGTTTCCAGGGGCTTTTTGTGAATGTCTTCGTAGCGCACAATCAGCGCCCTGTGATTTTCGGCTGTGTGCATCCAATTGATCGCGTGTTGAACAAGATTTGTTGTCGCCAAACTCGGCGCAATTTCCCTGATATCGCCTTGCTTGTCACAAAAATGGTGGACGAAGTCGCGGAAGCGTCCGAGCCGGTCCTGCTCTGACAAGCGCCACCAGGCTTTACCCTCAGCCAGTGTCATGAAGTCGAAAAGCGAACAGACGATATCGAGGGGATTGCGGATGACGTAAACCACGCCCGCCGTTTCGGCCGAATGTTCCTGGTCCAGATAGCTGAAAGAGAAATCCTTTGCGAGGATCTGTTGGCCATAGTCACTGTGTGTTTTGAAGACAGCGGCTTCGCCGCCCAATTCCTCGCTCGAAATAAGTCTGGGTGGATGAATCGGATCATGCAAATCGGGGATGTAGCGTGCGATCTGCATATTGTTGTATTCGGCCTCGTTCCCCCAGAGCAAATTACCGATGAGCATCCGGGCCCAGGTATTTCCGGCCCTTGGGTAGGAGGCCAACCACACCACTCTCATCACTGAGCCGCTCTCCCGGCATCATCAAGGGTTCGCGCCGTCTTCACGTGGTTGGCGACGCCCTGGGCATCTTCTGCCACGAGACGCGTGTAATCGGCCGCGTCATCCGCTGGAACTGCGGACAACAGTCGTTCAATCCCAATTTCATTCATCGATCGCGCCCCCGAGGTGCAGACGAATCCTACACAATCCTTGGTGGGTAAGCGAATCCGCTGCAACGAGTGAAGCCCCTGCAGGATGGCTTCGAGGAGGCCGTTGGATCGCTTACGGCTAACCGAATTTAAGTGTACGTTTTCCTTGCTTAATCTCTTCGTGGCAGCCCGATTTTTCCACACCCAACCGGTTATTATTGCGGCATGAACCTCTTTTCCCAGCTTCCACTATCGGTCAACGTTTTGGCTTTTGCGGCGCTTGCCGCCGCCATCTGGATCGCCGGCACGCGCTTGTCCCATCTTGCCGATGCGATTGGGGAGCTCACCGGGATCAGCAATGCCATCATGGGGTTGTTGTTTCTGGCCGGCATCACCGAACTGCCGGAACTGGTCACCACCGCCACCGCCGCCTTGAAGGGCAATGCCGTTCTTGCCCTCAACAACATGCTGGGCGGCATACCGATGCAGACGGCAATTTTGGTCGTGGCCGACTTGGCCGCCGTGGGCGTGATCCTAACGTCATCGCCGCGCAAGCTGACGCCGATCCTGGAAGGCGCATTGCTGGCTTTATTGCTGCTGGCCGTGTTCGCCGTTATCTCGGTGGGTGATATCGGCTTGGTCGAAGGCCTAGGCCTGGGCGTAACGGTTTTGGCGGGCTTGTATCTGTTGTTCATCTACGCGCTCAATCGCTACGACCGGGACCATGCCCGGCAACCGGTGGATGTGGTGATGCCCACCGCGGGTGAACCGCAGGCAAACCCAAACGTGATGCGCGGCCGGTCACTTCGCGACCTGACGCTGCAGTCCTGCGGTGCGGCGGCGGTCATTCTGGGGTGCGGTATATTACTGGTGGAGGTCTGCGAAACCATCGCGGCGCAAAGTGCGCTCGGCGACAGCTTCGTTGGCGTAACCCTTTTGGCCACCACCACCTCCCTGCCGGAACTAAGTACGACCATCGCCGCCGTGCGCATGGGGGCCTACACCATGGCCATCGCAAACATCTTCGGCAGCAACATGTTGATGGTGTTCATTTTGCTGCCCGCCGATCTGCTCTACCGTCAGGGGGAAATCCTCAGCCAGGCCGACCCCATCTCGCGCCTGGCATTGTTGTCGGGCATCGTGATGACGATGATCTACGTGGTCGGCCTGATGGTGCGCAACAAACCCCGCGTTCTGGGTATTGGCATTGATTCCGTTGCGGTGACGGCCGTGTACCTAGGCAGTCTTTACGTCTTCTACGTCATGCGTTGATGTGTTGGCTTTTCCGATTCCGGCTAACGTTTGACATAAGAAAAACTTCCACCATCTCCGGGGAAAATCAGTTTCAGACTTTGCCCGTTCTCGCTCAGGGTGGCCTGGAGAACGAGTGTGTTCCCATCCGATTCCTTGAGGTTCACGGCGCCTTCAGAAAGCGTAAACGGTCTGGTTTGCGAGAACGTCAGAGAAACTTTGACCATCCCCCGCGCAATTTCGAGTTCTCCTGAGGTAGCGGCGGCGAATACCTTCAACACGCTGCCGGCGACATCCAGGGCATACCTTCCTCGCAAGTTGGTCTCGGTAACCTCGTTTGAGGTAGCTTCGCCGGCCTTTCTGTTGAACACGAAGGTTTCGGCGACACCCTCGATATTGTCGACCAGCGTCAACCTGCTCCCGCCATTGCCGAAGGTCGCTTGTATGACGTCGGCGTAGCCGTCGCTGCCCGTTAAGGTGAGTGTGTCGCCGGAGAGAGTATACGGCCGAGCGCCCGCGAACGTTGGACTGAACACTGTGGTGTTTCCATCGATTTCCAGCACTTCCGAAATCATCGCAAAGCCGCCATCGTTTTGTGGGTTGGCCGCAACGGCGTTCATGTTCAGATCGTACGTTCCCTGAAGATTGGCGATCGTAAGCGCATCCGGGGTGTTATCGCCGACGCCGGCACATCCAGTCACCACGGTAATCAGCAAGATTGAAAAGCCAGACCGCCATACCGAATATCTCATCGGATATTCTCCGTTCGCCGAGCTTGCAACTTAACCGTTCAGTACTCCGCACCCCTACCCCGGCACGAGTAGTTTGATGCGCGCCGGGGCGATGGAAAACGTTACCGGCACCGAGCCGTAACGGTCGCCGTCGAGTTGCACGGGGTAGCCCGCCGGGGAGAGGATTTTAACCTCCCGCACGGCGCGCGTGATCTTGTCTGGCACCTGGGGGATGCGGCCCAGCGCAAAGGCAATTCCGTAGCGCAAGAGGTTCCAGCGCCCGTGGCTCAGGGCCGCCAGTACATGCAGCTTGCCGTCGTCAACGCGGGCCTCGGGCACCACGACGTGCGGACCGCCGAAACGGGAGACGTTGGTCATGACGATGGTCGAGCCGGTGACGGGCTCGCCGTCCAGTTCGGCTTCAAACGACACGCCGCCGTCGCGCACCAGCGCGATAATCAGCGAGAGGATGTAGGCGCCCCACCCAAACACGCGCTTGATCCGCGGATTAAGATACTTCACCGCTGCGGAATCGAGGCCGACGCCGGCTGTGATGAGGAAGGTGCGCTCGCCCGCCAGACCGACCGTGGCCTCGGTCACCCGCCCCGCCGAGATGGTTTCCGCCATGGCCCCGGCTTCCTGTTTGAGGCCGATGTCGAGGGCCAGTACGTTGACAGTGCCGAAGGGAATGGTGGCGAAGGCCGGGCCGGCATAGACGCCGTTCTCCGCCTCGGCGTCGCCGGGCGAACCAGTGCCTGTGCAAGTCATGCCCTGAATCACCTCGTTGATGGTACCATCGCCGCCGGCGGCGACGACCGCGTCATAGCGGCTGTCGGCAACGGCCTGGCGGCTGAAGCGCTCGGCGTCGCCGGGGCCTTGCGTCACCCGCACCTCGACAACGCAGTTGCGTTCCTTCAGGGCGTCAAGAGTACGGCCGAACAGCTTTTTGCGCCGGCGGCCGGCGATGGGATTGAAGACGATCAGGACGCGCCGGGCGGTCAAGCCGGGCGCACCCAGACGGCCGTGTCGTGGAATACCGCGCCGCCCGCCGGGGCGGCGGCCTCGGCGCTGACCAGCATGTTGATGCCCTTGCCGTGCTCGTGGGCATTCAGTCCCCAGACACCCTCCGCGATCACCACGCCCTGCTGCACGCCCTCGAACAGCTTCGCGTGCAGGGACATTTCACCCAGATTGTTGCCCAACCTTACGCCGCCGCCCTCACCGATATTGTGGGCGCGGGCGTCGTCGGGGTGGATCAGCAGCGACGGCCGGTCCTCCTTCTTCACCGAGGTCGGCGTGTTGTTGAAGCTGGAATTGAGGAAATTGCGCGCCGGCGGCGTCACCAGCCGGAAGGGCCGTTCATCGTCCGTGCCGTTCGTGGCCGCCCAGTGATCCGGCAAATCGGGTAGTTCGTGGCCGCGTGGCCCCATCGCCTCCCAGTCCGGCTTGAAGCGGAATTTGCCGTCGGGCCAACCAAAGCCGTTGGCGAAATGCTGCGTCTCGAAATCGCCGATGCAGTCGTGCCAATGCGCGGCGTCCAGGGTTTCAAGGTCGGGCCAGCCTGAAACCTTGAGCATCTCGTCGATAATCTCGCGTTCGCTCATATGGAAGCCGCGATGCTCGGCGCCCAGGCGCTTGGCCAGTTCGCAGATCACGAAGTGGTTGGCCCGCGACTGACCCACCGGTTCGATGATCTTGAGGCCGGGAATGATGTGGGAGTGGCCGCCGCCCTGATAAATGTCGTCATGCTCGACAAAGGTCGTGGCGGGCAGGACGATATCGGCCATGTAAGCGGTTTCGGTCATGAACTGTTCGTGCACGCAGACGAACAGGTCGTCACGGGCGAAGCCCTTGTGCACCAATGCCTGCTCCGGCGAGATCACCATGGGATTGGTGTTCTGGATCAGCATGGCGGTAACCGGAGGCCCGTCGCCCAAATCGCTTTTGTCGCCCGTTAGAATGGGGCCGATGCGGGATTGGTCGAGCCAACGCACGCCGGGCCGCTGGACATCGAGGCCCTCGATCAGCGTCTTGTCCCAGCCGTAAATGCCGCTGTTGCTGTAGAAAATCCCGGCGCTGGGGGTCAGCCACTTGCCGGCCACGGCGGGAAGGCAACTGACGGCATGGACATTAACAGCACCGTTGCGCGAACGCGAAAAACCGTAGCCCATGCGGATAAAGGCGCGTTCCGTTTCGCAATACTGTTTAGCAAAGGCTTCAATCTCCGCAACCGACAGGCCGGTGATATCCGCCGCCCACGCCGGACCGCGACTTTCCAGATGTGCCTCCAGTTCCGCCGGGACGTCGGTGTATTTGGCCATGTAGTCGCGGTCGGCGTGGCCGTCGCGGAAGGCCACGTGCATCACGGCGCAGGCCAGCGCCCCGTCGGTGCCCGGCTTGAGGCAGAGATGCGTGTCCGCAGTCTCGGCCGTCGGATTGCGGTAGGGATCGATGACGACGACCTTGGCGCCCCGGTTCTTGCGCGCCTTGGCGACATGCGTCATGACGTTGACCTGGGTCGAGACGGCGTTGGAGCCCCAGATCACGATCAGATCGGCTTCCGCCATCTCACGCGGATCGGGACCGGCTTTGCGCCCCGTCCCTGCCATCCAGCCGGCATCGACCAGGGCGGTGCAGACGGTCGAAAACTGGTTGGAGTAGCCCATGGCATGGCGCAGGCGCTGGATACCGTCGCGCTGCACCAGGCCCATGGTGCCGGCGTAAAAATGCGGCCAGACGGCCTCCGGCCCGTGCGTCGCCGCCGCCTTCCGGAAAGCCTCGGCGACGGCGTCCAATGCTTCGTCCCAGGAAATCTCTTCGAATTGGCCGCTGCCCTTGGGACCGCTGCGCTTCAAGGGTGCGGTCAACCGTTCCGGATGGTGGGTCCGTTCGGCATAGCGCGCCACCTTGGCGCAGACCACGCCTGCCGTGTAGGTGTTGTCCTCGGCGCCGTGCACCCGGCCGATGGTATTCGCGTTGATCTTCTCGACGGCCAGCGCGCAGGTCGACGGACAATCGTGCGGACAGGCGGAGTAGGCGGTTTCGCTTTGAGACGTCACGGTTTCTGCTTTCTTGCCAATGAATTACCTCAGCGGCGGAAGACTACCCCGACGCGATGCGCAAAGCCATCCACATTGGCCCGGCCCCCGCACCATGATATGTTCCCGGCGATTGCCCAGGCCATCGCCCAAGGAACTATCTAGTTGACCGAGCAGCAAATTTCACCGCGCGGGGACACCAGCAGCAAGGCGCTCATCGGACGCCTGCTGAGCGGCCACCTGCGGCCGCATTTCGGCAAGCTCGGCTTCGCCTTCGTCTGCATGGCCATTGCGGCGGCCACGACGGCGGCCAACGCCTGGCTCATGCAGTACATTTTCGACGACGTGTTCTTCAAACAGGACCGTCAGATGCTGGTGCTGATCCCCATGGCCGTCATGACCGTGGCCCTGATCAAAGGCGTCGCCACGTTCATACAGGGATACATCGTCGGCTCCATCGGCCAGCGCATCATCGCAGATATCCAGAAGAACCTTTTCGCGCACCTGATGCGCGCCGATCTGGCGTATTTCCAGTCGATCGCCTCGGGCCAGCTGATCTCCAATTTCCTCAATGACACCAATCTTTTGCGTGACGCCGTCGCCAAGGCCGTGACGGGCATCGTCAAGGACGCCCTCACGGTGGTCTTCCTGATCGGCTTGATGTTTTACCAGGACTGGCGGCTGGCCATCGCCAGCGTGGTGATCTTCCCTCTCGCCCTCATCCCGATCCGCAATCTGGGCAAGCGCATGCGCAAGGCGTCCGTTTCCATGCAGGAACGCACGGGGACGTTTTCCGCCCTGTTGTCGGAAACCCTGCAGGGCGCGCGGCACGTCAAGGCCTATGGCATGGAGGCGTACGAAACCGACCGGGCGGACGCCGCCATCGAGCACCGCCTGATTCCCATCCTCAAAACCATCCGCACGCGCGTCGCCGCGTCACCGATCATGGAGGCCCTGGGCGGCGTCGCCATCGCCGTCGTCATCTATTACGGCGCCAGCCGGGTGATCGCCGGCGAAACCACGACAGGCACGTTCGTTTCCTTCATCACGGCCCTTCTGATGGCCTATCAGCCGCTGAAGTCGCTGGCCAATCTCAACACCGCCCTGCAGGAAGGCCTGGCGGCGGCCGGGCGCATCTTCGCCCTGATGGACGTCGAGCCGGAAATCGTCGACAAACCGGACGCCAAGCCGCTGAGGACGGAGGGTGGCGAAATCGTCCTGGACAACGTCGCGTTCGCCTATACGGACGATGCGCCGGCACTCAACGGCGTCTCCCTGACTGTCCCCGCCGGCGGTACGGTAGCGCTGGTCGGCGTCTCGGGCTCGGGCAAGTCGACCGTGCTTAACCTCATTCCGCGCTTTTACGACGTCGGCACGGGCAGCGTCCGCATCGACGGCCAGGACGTTCAGGATGTCACGTTGTCGAGCCTGCGCCAGTCCATCGCTCTGGTCAGCCAGGAAGCAACGCTGTTCGACGATACCATCCGCAGCAACATCGCGTACGGCCGCCCGGGCGCCGACGACGACGCCATCGCGGCGGCGGCCAAGGCGGCGGCGGCGGACGAGTTTATCCGCGACATGGCCAAGGGCTTCGAGACCGAGGTGGGAGAGGATGGCACGCGCCTTTCGGGGGGGCAGCGCCAGCGCATCGCCATCGCCCGCGCCATGCTTAAGGACGCCCCCATCCTGTTGCTCGACGAGGCGACGTCGGCGCTCGATTCCGAATCCGAACGTCAGGTTCAAACCGCCCTGAAGGAACTGATGAAAGGCCGCACGACCTTGATCGTTGCGCACCGCTTGTCGACCACCATTGAGGCCGACACGATCCACGTGATGGAAGGCGGACGTCTCGTCGAAAGCGGCAGTCACGCGGAATTGCTGGCGCGGGACGGCACCTACGCGCGGCTCTACAAGCTCCAGGTTGGCGACGATCAGCACCGCGCCGACGCTGCCCTGGCCTGATCGCGACCGAACGGGGTTGACCGAGGATTATGAAACCGCTTAAGGCGATTATGGCGAATTCACTGGTCCGGCGGGCCGCCTGCGCCCTCGCTTCCCTGCTGATCCGCTTCCTCCATGGCACCGGTCGATGGCGCACCATCGGGTCGGGTCCGGTCGACGCGATGTGGGATCAGAAAAAACCTTTCATCGTTGCGTTCTGGCATGGCCGTTTGACCATGATGCCCTACATCTGGCGACGCGGCGTCCCAATCAACATGTTGATTTCCAAGCACCGTGACGGCGAGTTGATCGCCCAAACCATACGGCATTTCGGCATCAAAACCGTTCGCGGTTCGAGTTCGAAGGACGGCGCCCAGGCGCTGCGGGCTATGGTCAAGCTGCTCAAACAGGGCGAATACGTCGGGGTGACGCCGGATGGCCCCCGCGGCCCCCGCATGCGCGTATCGGACGGTGTCGTCTCGCTAGCCCGCCTGAGTGGCGTGCCGATCCTTCCGGCGAGTTTCGGCGCCGATCGTCGGCGCATCCTCGGATCCTGGGATCACCACGTTCTTCCTCTGCCGTTCGCCAAGGGCGTGTTCGTCTGGGGCGAGGCCATCGAGGTTCCGCGTAGCGCCGACGCGGCCGAGCTTGAGGTGATACGCCGCCGTCTGGAGGACGCCATGATCGAGGTGACGGCGGAGGCCGATCGCCTGTGCGGCGTCGAGCCCATCCTGCCTGCGCCGCTCGGCGACTTGACGAATGCCGGGGAAGCGTCGTTGTCATGATGATGGGCTTGTACCGCATTGTCACGACGGTGGCGGGACCGTTGATCTCGCGACATCTGGCCAAGCGCGCCCGCAGCGGCCGCGAAGACCCCCACCGCGCCGGCGAAAGGCGCGGCACCGCCGGGCTGGAGCGCCCGAGCGAAAAACTGATCTGGCTGCACGCGGCCAGCGTCGGGGAAACCGTTTCCGTGATGCCTCTGAT
>CAYOAD010000167.1:0-9039 GCA_964401845.1 uncultured Rhodospirillaceae bacterium
AATCGCCGAGAAACTGGGTGCCCGCGTCTACTTTCCATTCGACCGGCCCTACCACCCGTTTCAGCGCTGGGCCATGAAATCCGAAGCCATTTGGCAATCACCCATCGGCCCGCTCATCCATCCTGAATTCGGCCTCTGGCATGCCTATCGCGCGGCCCTGGTGTTCGACCGGGATCTTGACCTGCCGGAAATGGGTGAGGCGGAAAGCCCTTGTGACACCTGTGCCGACAAGCCTTGTCTATCGGCTTGCCCCGTGGAGGCCTTTGCGCCGGAGGCTTATGACGTGCCGGTCTGTGTCAGACACATCGCGACGTCGAAGGGTAAGGTCTGCGTGGAGCAACACTGCGCGGCGCGGCGGGCCTGCCCCGTCGGCGCCGATTACCGCTACGACCAGCCTCATGCCGAGTTCCACATGACGAAGTTCCGCCGCTCGGCGGCGGAGCGTTTCGGCATCAATCTGGATCGATGCGGCTGAATCTTGGCTTCATTTGGCTGGGCGCGGCACTGGCTATTCTGCCGCAGTTAGCCGATGCCGGGACCGGCGAAAACGTCGTCTTCAGGTCCGCTCCGGTCCAGCCGTCACCATTCCAGGTCAAGCGGGCCAAAGCTAAGGGAATTACCTTGGAGCCCAAACCCGGCATCGAGTTGTCGGCTCAACTGTTTCGGCCGGAGGCGCGTGGCCGGCAGGCGGCGGTCATTGTTCTGGTCAGCGGTGATGGCCTGCAGAATTCTCATCTCGCCTGGGGACAGGCGCTGGCAGATTGGGGCTATGTCGGATTGGTTGTGGACAGTTTCGGGTCGCGGGGCGGCACGAACTATCGGGATACGCCGGGCGTGGATGTTCCCGCCGACGCCGATGCGGCGCTCTCATACCTAGGTTCGCTGGATTTCGTGGATAAGCGAAACGTCGGGGTTATCGGATTTTCGCTGGGTGGCAGCCGGCTGTTCAGTATCCTCGACAAGGCCAAATCTCCCTTGCGAAAGACCGGTTCGTTCAGAGCCGCCATCGCCCTCTACCCCAACTGCGCTGTCGGTAGGCAATTGACGGCTCCCTTGCTCATCATGGCGGGCGACGCCGATCCCATGATGACACTGGGCGAATGCACAAAAGTTCACGCCGATGCCGCCGGTCAGGGCAATCCTGTGGTGATGCATGTTTTCTCCGGCGCCACCCACTTTTTCGATAATCCGGCCTATCGAAAGGATGTGGCAAGCCGAACCGAGGATCGCCGGAAGCCGCTTTGGTACGAAACAAACCATTACGACGAGGGCGCACATAAGGACGCCCTTCGCCGCGCTAGGACGTTTCTACAACGCTACTTGAGGTGATTTTTCCTCGTCGTCGCCGAGCTTTCTCAACGCCTCCCCGACCTGTTCTGCGGTTTGGGGCGTCTCTATTTCCTCTCCCGCTTTGCCAATGCCGACAGCCGCCACGACAATTGTCCGCAGAACTTCCATCTGTTGGGTAAGTGCGGGGAGAACGCGGGCGCCGGCGCGGGGACCCGGCGTTGCGGCCAGGAGAACAACCTTGGTGTCCTCGAACACCGCCCGGCCGTCAAGTCCACCGCCGGCCCGGGAACACCAATCAAGTGTATTTTTCAACAACGCAGGGAAGCTGCCATTGTATTCTGGCGTCGAAATGACCAACGCATTCGATCCTGCGATCATTTCCTTCAATCGCCGGGCCGCGTCGGGTAGGCCGTTTTCCGCTTCCCAGTCGCCGTTGTAAATCGGCATTTCGAAGTCGGCAAGATCGATCAGCGTCGCCTCATGACCAAGTGCTTCCGCCGCCTCGTGTGCGACTTTGATGCACCGGCGATTGAGCGAGTCACGGCGGGTGCTGCCCGAGAACATGAGAATTTTCATAAGAACTTAAATAGGGCCGGTCCCGTATCAAAACCAGCACTCGTAATTCGAGATCGGACCGGCAGAAATACCGGGCAAATTAAGTTAAGATCGAAATGCCACCACTTGGAGCGACAAATGACGGAAAAGTCGGAAATCCTGACCAACGTCCTGGAGAACATCATCCAGGGCGTTGTGATGTTCGACAAGTCACGGCGTGTGGTGGTCTGGAACAAGCACTACGAACAAATTCTGCAGTTTCCCGCAGGTTTCCTGAAAGCCGGAATGCCCAACAAGGCACTGACCATGCACCTTGCGAAACGCGGAGACTTTGGCGAAGGCGATCCAGAGCAATTGGTGGCCGACCGGCTTGACCTCCTCTGGGGTGGCTCCATGAGACCGGCGGAGATAACGGTGCGCGGAGATCGGACCTACCATGTGCGGTTCCAAAAGACGGACGACGGCGGTCTCGTGGTCACGTACACCGACATCACCGAACGCAAGGAAATGGATCGCATGAAGAGCGAATTCATCTCGACTGTGAGCCATGAACTGCGCACGCCCCTGACGTCGATCAAGGGCTCGCTCGGCCTGTTAGCGGCCGGTGCCATGGGAGAGCTGCCGGAAAAGGTCAAAAACCTGGTGGAGATCGCCCACAACAATTCGGACCGCCTCAGCCTGTTGGTTGAGGACCTTCTGGATATACAAAATATCGAATCCGGTGAGATGGCGTTCGACCTGCAGCTGCTCGATCTCTCGCGGCTCGTGCGGGATGCGGTGGAGAGCAATAAGGCTTATGCCGAGACTTACGGCGTCGAGTTCATTCTCGGCGAGATCGTATCCGACATGTCCGTGCGCGGGGACGCCGAGCGCCTCGCCAAGGTGATAGCTAATTTGCTGTCCAACGCCGCCAAATTTTCGCCAAAAAATGAAGCGGTCGAAATCAGCCTGTCCCGCGTCGGCGCCGCCGCCAGGGTCTCGGTATCCGACCGGGGCAAGGGCATCCCCGACGATTTCCGCGACCGCATCTTCGACCGCTTCGCCCAGGCCGACAGTTCCGACAACCGCCCCATCGGCGGCACCGGTTTGGGACTGCATATCTGCAAATCGATTGTTGAACTGCACCGCGGCGAAATCGGATTTCACAGCGGAGAAGGCAAGGGCAGCACGTTCTACTTCACCCTGCCGGTACCCGATTGAATGTTCTGAACGGCCGTCACGCAAGCGGCAACGCCGTCGTCGCTTTCCACTGGCCCAGCGACATGGCGGAGCGGGTTTTTTCGACTTGGGGGATGGCCAGCAGCTCGTCGAGGATGAATTCCCGATACGCCGCGATGTCGTCGACCACCACACGCAGCAGATTATCGTATTCGCCGGAGATGAAATGGCACTCCAGGACCTCCGGCCGCTCGCGCACCTGGGCCATGAAATCGTCGCGGGTTTTCTTGTCCTTCCGGTTGAGGGCGACCTCGATGAAGACGGTCAACGTCAGGCCCAGGGCTTCAGGCGAAAGCAGGGCGACATATTTTTCGATTAGGCCGGACTGTTCCATCAGCCGGACGCGGCGGTGACAGCTTGAGGTCGAGAGATTCACGCGCTCAGCCAGTTCGGCGTTGGAGAGGCGGGCATCCTGCTGCAGGATTTCCAGAATACGCCTGTCCGTCTGATCCAGGGTTTGTGTGGTCATTTTTCCGAATAATTTGAAAAATTTTCGAATTTTCCACCATAATCATAGCGAATCGTCTTATCATTTGCAAAGATATTGCGGCGGCAGCCATCTAACATTTCAGGGCCAATTTGACGGAACCCGAGGGTAAATAGATGTCAGTTATCGCCAAGCTCGATGCGCCCACAGTCGAGACCTTCGCCAAGAAATACGCCGACGTGCCGATGGAGGTGATCCTCAAGGAGGACCTGCTGCGCCAGGGTATGGACCTCAGCCCGGC
Source organism: uncultured Rhodospirillaceae bacterium (assembly GCA_964401845.1). GTDB lineage: Bacteria > Pseudomonadota > Alphaproteobacteria > UBA2966 > UBA2966 > CAYFKJ01. Next base: position 3,792 of record CAYOAD010000167.1, read on the forward strand.
GGCGCTCGAGCTCGCTCGGGACGCCCGGCCCCAGGCCTATTTCCTGTTTTCCTACAATATGAGCGGTCACGGCGAGATGGATGAAGGCGTCAGCACCACGGCACCGGAGGACGTTGTTTTTCGCGACGGACCTTACGGTTTGCGACGCACCTGGGTGCGGGTCGTGCTCAACGGCTCGTCACCCTACATGATCGACGTTGTCGACGGCGTCTTGAAGATCTGTGAAAACGGCGTGCCGCTGGCCGAGGTCGACTACCCGAAAAAGCCCTCCTACTACGGCCGGGAACTGGACGACGGGCTGCTCTACGAACAGATCATTCCGCTGCTTTACAATTCGTATGCGTTCATCACGACCTTCCGCGCCTGCCATTACTGGGGTGACAAGGAGGAATGCAAGTTCTGCGACATCAACTACAACCTGCGTGAAATCCGCCGCCTGTCGGGAGACCACGTCACGGCGGACGCCATCAAGAACAAGGACCATGTCGTCGAGGTCATCGGCGCCATGTCGGAGGAACCCGATCCCGGCCACCGCATGATCACCATCATCATGACCGGCGGTTCGATTCTGCGCTCGGTGCAGAAGGGACCGGACAACGCCGCTGATTTCAATATCCCCTACGTCGAAGCGATCCGCGAGCGCATCGGTCACCGCGTGCCCATCGTGATGATCACCGAAACCCAGGATATGGACCGTCTCAGGCGCATGAAAGCGGCGGGCATCACGACGCACAACGCCAACCTCGAAGTCTGGGACCGCAACCTGTTCGCCACCATCGCGCCGGGCAAGGAAACCCACGTGGGCTACGACAATTGGGTGCGCGGCCTGCTGGATTCGGTCGAGATTTTCGGCGAGGGCCGGGTCAGCCCCAACATGGTCTCGGGCATCGAGATGGCGCGCCCCTGGGGCTTTGACAGCGTTAGGGATGCGGTTGCCTCCGCCAGCGAGGGTTTCGAATACCTCATGTCGCGGGGCGTCATTCCACATCTCGATACCTGGTGTATAGAGCCCGGCACACAGCTTGCGGATAACCCGCCGGTGCCGCTCGACTTCCTCATCCAGGCCGACATCGCCTGGTATGAGACCTGGCGCAAATACAAATTGCCGCCATTCGAGGGCTACGGACCCATGGGCTCGCCGGGCGTTGCTGTATATGGCAACACCGGCTCCGTTGACATGGGCGGTTGAAGATTTCAAAGAGAGGACTTTCCGATGCTGTTCGCCTTCATCTGTTTCGACAAACCCGGCAAGGCCGATCTCCGCCAGCGCATCCGGGCGGAGCACATCGAATACATGATTGCTGCGAAGGACCGCACCGTTTTCGGCGGCCCATTGCAGGACGACGACGGGGAGACCACGATCGGCAGCATCTTTGCCATCGATTTCGCTGACCGCGCCGCCGCCGAAGCCTTTATTGCGGAAGAGCCCTATACCAAATATGGTCTTTTCGAGACGCCGCAGATATTCCCTTGGAAACAGATGGTGCCCGAACTTGAAGAGGGTTTTCTCCTGAAGGAATTGGCGCGGCAACGCGAATTGGCGACGGCTGACGCCTAGCCCCACCAAACAATCCGGGCCGCCGCCCGGCCTGGAGAGAGAATTAAAATGATCGAACCGCGCGCAGGGGTGCGGAACATATCGCCCTATACGCCTGGCGAACCCCCGGAACTCGATTTCGACCGGGTGATCAATATCGCCAACAATGAAAGTCCCTACGGCGCCAGTCCCGCCGCCGTCGAGGCCGCCGTCGCGGCGCTGCAAAACGGCCTGCAACTCTATCCCGATCCCGGCTGTACGGCCCTGCGCCGCGCCATCGCCGAGGTCCACGAAATCGAGGCCGACCAGATTATCTGCTCCAACGGCTCCGAGGAGTTGCTGCAGCTGATCGCCAAAGCCTACGCCAAGGACGGCGACGAGATCATCATGAGCCAGTACGGCTTTCTGATGTTTCCGGTCGTCGCCCATGCCGTCGGCGCCACGCCGATCGCCGTGGAAGAGGACGACTGCATCGCCAACGTCGACGCCATCATCGCGGCCGTGACGGAAAAAACACGCATCGTTTTCCTGGCCAATCCGAACAACCCGACCGGTACTTATATTCCGCGCGATGAGCTGAAACGACTGCGCGACGGTTTGCCGGCCGACGTTTTACTGGTGCTCGATTGCGCCTATGCCGAATACGCCGTAAACGACGACTACGACAACGGCATGGCTTATGTGAACGACGGCGCCGACAACACTCTGGTCGCCCGCACGTTCTCCAAGATCTACGGCCTGGCGGCGTCGCGCGTCGGCTGGGCCTACTGCCCGGCGCCGGTGGCGGACGTGCTTCATCGGGTGCGCGGCGTTTTCAATGTCGGCGGACCCTCGCAGGCCGCAGCCGCGGCCGCCGTGCGCGATCAGGAATTCGTGGCCTCCGTGAGGACGAAGAACCTGCGCGAACTGGCCAAGGTTTCGGCCGGGCTTGGCAATCTGGGCCTCAGCGTGCTGCCGAGCCAGTGCAATTTCGTACTGGCCCGTTTTCCCGATGCCGCCGCCGCCTCGGATACCGCCGGTTATCTCGCCTCCAAGGGCATCTTCGTGCGTCCCGTCGCCAATTATGGCCTGGACGACTGCCTGCGCATCACCATCGGCGCCGAGGAGGAAAACCAGATCCTGCTGGCCGTCCTTGCCGAGTTTTTCGCCAGCAAATCGAACGTCGCCTGAACTGAAGAGATCAAAGTGTTATCGTAGGCCCTGCGGAAAAACTCCAAGGGGCAGACGATGACGACTGAAATAACCGACCCATTACCCGAACAGACCTTTTTCGAGGATCCGGCCCTGGATCGCGCATTCGGCGTGGTCATGGCCCTGGCGACCGAGACCTACGTGCTGCGCGACCGGCTGCGTGCCATGGAAAGGCTGCTCGAACAAAATAATCTAATCGAGCCGGGGCAACTGGACCTGGAGCCCTCCAACAGTGAACGCGCCGAGACGGCGCGGGACCGCCAGGCGTTCGTCGAGGGCCTGATGGTCAGCCTGTTGGGCCGCCAGCAGGCCAAAGGCGCGGGTGGCGGCCATGGATGACCGCAGCTTCGTTGCCGCCCAGGATTTCATCCTCGCGACAAAGACCTATTGGACGACGGAAATCTATCCGGCGCTTAAGCAGGATTACGACCGCCGCGCCGGGGCAGCGGCGGAGCCCCCGCAAACGGCCGATGATGTCAACGCTCTGATTGGTGACACCACGCTCTATCGTTATTACGCCTGGTTGGAGCGCCACCTGCAGCGCTACAAATACGCTGGCCGCTATGGTCTCGCGCCCTATCACGACGAACGCCGCGCCGAATTGCTGGCGACGCTCGACGACGTCAAGGCGGGAGACGCCCGGCTTGAGCTCGATGCCGCGCTCGACATGCCGCCCTATTACAGCGCCGTGGATATCCATCAGCACCCCGGCGGCGTCTGGAGCGATGAAATCGCCGGTTTCGTTTACGAGCGCGGCGCCCGTTCAACAACGCCGTTGATGGGCGGCAATCACCGCGATCTGCATCAGCGCTTCACCGACTTCATCGCTGCCCGCGGAGCGCCGAAACGCATCCTCGACATGGGCTGCGGCTTCGGTAAAAGCACCGGGCCCTTCGTGGAAAGCTTTCCCGACGCCGCCGTCGAAGCCATCGACCTGGCCGGGCCGTGTGTTGCCCTGGGCGCGCGCGAAGCCTCACGGGGCGGGGCGGATAACGTGCGCTACCGCCAGATGAACGCCTATGAGACGGATTACGGCGATGGCGAGTTCGACCTCGTCACGTCGACCATGCTGATCCACGAATTGCCGCCGCCCCGTATCGCCGAGCTGTTCGACGAGGCCGCGCGCGTGCTCTCGCCAGGCGGGCGGATGGTGCACCTGGATTTCTATGCCCTGCCCGATGCCTTTTCGCGATTTATTCACTACGGCCACGGCCGGCGCAACAACGAACCCTTCATGGAACCCTGGGCGGAGTTGGACGTCGTTGAAATGCTCGAGGCGCGTGGCTTCCGCGATGTTGAGATCGTGCCGTTCCGGGAAGCCGAAGGCGTCGATGCCGACAACAGCCCCTATTGGCGGTTTCCCTGGACGGTAATTGCTGCGGAAAAATCCGTTTAAGCGCCGGGCCTTACCCCAACGTAACCGGCGGCGGTTTGCGGCGCAGGCCTGAAAGCGCGTTGCCGGCCAGCGCCGCCAACAAGATGGCGACGCCGATCAGCGTGTAATGGCTCGCCGTTTCGCCCAGCACGATCCAAACCCAGATGGGCCCCAGCACAACCTCGCCCATCGACAACAGCGCGAGTTCGCCGGCCGGCACCACCTTGGAGCCCATAGTGTAGAGCACAAGGCCGGCACCTACCTGGAAGAAGCCCATGGCGAGAGAGATGCCGATATCCTGTGCAGGCAGGGCAAAGGAATAATCTGCCAGCAAACAGATGGACCCGGAAAAAACGACCGCGAACAGGCCGCCCATGAAGGCCGCGGGCATCATCTCGCCGGATTTACGCCAGCGCAACGTGATGGCGAACAAGGCTGCGCCGAGTGCCGACAACAATGCTGCGGCATTGCCGTGCCAACGGCCAAGCGCAAAGCCGCCCCAGACCATGATGGCGACACCGACGATGGCGAAGGCGATGGCGATCCAGGTTGCACGCCGCACCGATTCGCCCAACAGCCACATACCGAGCACGGCGGCGAAGAACGGCGCGGCCGTGAACAGGAACAGGGCGTTGGCGACGGTGGTCGTCTGGATGGAATAGATGCCGCCGGTAAATGCCATCACGAGCGCCGCGCCGCCGAGGACGCCGGGTAGGCCGGCCTCCCGGATGACGCCGACCGGGTTGCGCCCGGTCCGCAGCGCCATCACGACCCACAGGAGAGGGAGGAGGGCGAGCGAGCGGTAGAACAGGATCTGCCAGACGTTGGCAACCTCGATCAGGCGGATGCCCAGGCCCATGGCCGACCAGCAGACGCTGGCCAACAAAACCAACATCACACCCGTCCGATAGGTCATTTCGCCCCGCGAACGGGTCACCGCCGTCATCTGCCCCTCGCTTGCTGCGCCTGCCGCCCCAATGTGTAAAGCTGTATCACAGCTAATGCGGGAAGGGTGTGAAAATGACGCCAACGAAATTTGGATTTGTCGGCCTCGGCCAGATGGGTGGACCGATGGCCGCCAACATAGCGGCCCAGGGGTTCGATCTCACGGTGTTCGACAAGGCCGGGAGCGCCGACCTGGCTCC
>CAYOAD010000168.1:0-9020 GCA_964401845.1 uncultured Rhodospirillaceae bacterium
GGTAATTGCCGCTCAGCGTGCCGGCTTCAGCCGACTGCTGTTCTTCGGAACTTTCATCCGCCGTTTCCTGCATATTTCCCCCAGCGCCCGCTTCAATACCCGACCGACAAAATGCTATCGAACACCGTCCTATAAATAGCACATCATCAGACACTGAGCATACAGCACGTCTCTGAACAAGCGATTAAAGTATAGTAAGAATTTGGTTACCGGGGAAGTTGCGGATGCCCGTTTGCCGCTAGCCAACGCGGCGGCGCACCGGACGGGAAGCGTTCAACTGCTCCTCCAGGCGTTCGATTTCGCCCTGAAATTCGTTCAAATTCAGTTCAAGTTGCCTAAGTTTTCGGCTGACGTCCTTATCACCAGAACCCTCAATCAATCCTTCAACACTTCTATCTAAGTCATTGACTTTTTGAGATATACTTCTGGTGGTTCCGATCAGTTTGCTGATGGTGTTCTTGATCGGCTTAATGCGGGTGTCATAAAAGGTCTGCTGCTGAAACTCCGCACGCTTGTTGGCTTCTCCGGCGAACCACAAAGCGCCGAACGCCACCAACAACGCGGTAAATGATACAAATGTCCCCAGCATGGCGTGACACCAAGACCTTTCCTCAAACGGTGTCCGTTTATCCTAAACCGAGCACCATTTATCCGTGTCTGACGCCCCGCGGTCAATCAAAACTCGGTTTCAATTCTGTATCACTTGTAACTGCAACGTTTCACAGCTTGTGAGCGGTTAAATCGGTTTTGGAATTGACTTTCCCTCAGGTCTGAAAATCCTTCGCCAAGCTCAGGAATCGGATGAGATCTTGTCAACCTGACTTGATATATGGGCGAGACGCTCAGTCAACAGATCGACCTTGGCTTCCAACTCTTTAAGGGCCGCCTTACCGCTCGACTTCTCAAGTTCGGTCATACCGGCGGAGTTCGATTGCACGGACCTGGCCATTTCCTTCATGGCGGATTTAATGGATTTGATATGGGCGTCGTAAAATTGTTGCTGTTGAAATTCCGCCTTGCTGTTGGCGCCGCCCGCCAACCACAGCGCGCCGAACGCGACCACTATCGCCAATGAAGCTATTACCATACCGATCATGGGAAATCGCCAACCCTGTTCCTAGCCAAATGAAGCTGTTGATTTTGCCGCCACAAGAATCTACCGGGCGGGACGATTCGTCAACGATTCATAAACCGGTCTTGGCCGTCTGTTGCCGAAGTCCGAGCATGGCGTGGACCGACAGCGTGACGACGACGACCGCACCGCCGACCAGCGCCACCTGGCTGGCGCCCTCCCCGGTTGCCAACCAAACCCAAATCGGCCCCAGAACGGTTTCCAGGAGCAGCAGCAGTCCGACCTCGGGCGCGGGAATATAGCGCGGCCCAACCGTAATCAGGCCGAACGACACCGGTAAAACAAACAATCCCATCGCGAGGAGCCAGGGTACCTGATCCGCGGACACGGCAAGCGGCGCCGACAAACCCGACGCGAGTACCAGCAGGGCAGCCAGCCCTGCTCCAGCCGCCGCCGCCGGCACCATGCTGATATCCCGTTTTTTTCGCGTCAGGACGAACACTCCGGCCATGGCGAGCGCCGTCACCAGCGCGGACAAATCGCCGGCCCAACCGCCATGCCCCAAGCCGTCGCTAAACACGATGAGAATTCCGCAGGTCGTTGCCGCGATTGCCGCAAGCGTTCGCCGCGGGGTCTTCTCCCCCAATAACTTCCAGGCAAGCAAAGCGGCGAACATCGGCGAGGTGGCAACGATGATGAGCGTGTTGGCAACGGAGGTGTGCTGAACGGCGAAGACAAACGTGATTGAACTGACTGCAAAGCAAAGCGCGACGGCCAGTCCGGTGAGCCCGGTGCGGCGGAATGCGGCAATGGTGTTTCCGCGTTCCACCACCGCGACACCCACTAGAAGCCCCAGCGCCATCAAAACACCCCGCCAAACAATCATCGACCACTGATCGATGTCGACCAGGCGGATAAGCAGCGTATCCGGCGTAAGGATCAGAACACCGAGCGTGGTGATCAGCAAACCTTTAGCGTGGGTGGCGTCAGAATTCATTACAATGATCCATTTTGAAACACAACCCCTCGCCACTTGTTCCGATTAAACACAACATATATAACCCGATCATGCGTAACCATATGAAATCACTTAATTAAATTGTCTTGTGGTTAATATGATCTTTGGCACAAGATTTGCTCCTTGCCGATTGATATTGTTGGTGCAGCACGATTCTGGTCGGCGTGAATTTGGATACCGAACTCCTGGTATAGAAGATACTTGGAATGGGTTGCCCGAGATGAAACTTCGCGATTTTCGCCCCATCGTCAACTGCTTTGAGTTTGATCGTCAATTGTTGAGTCTCCCCCCGATGCGTACCTTCCTTACAATTCTGGTCCTTCTCTTTTTGTCCCCCTCCCTTGCCCTTGCTGGATTTAACGAGGGGGTGTTGGCGTTTAAGGCGGGCGATTATGAGGTCGCCCATCAAAATTGGCTGCCGTTGGCCAACAACGGGCACGCCAAGGCGCAAAATAATCTTGGGATCCTCTACCGCCGGGGCTTCGGCGTGGAGCAGGATTACGTCACTGCCGCCAACTGGTACCGCAAGGCCGCCGAACAGGATTTTGCCAAGGCACAGTTCAACTTGGGCCTACTGTATAAGCGCGGCCAGGGCGTCCGGAAAGACGACGTCAAGGCGGCGGTCTGGTATGGCCGGGCCGCCGAGAACGGCTACGCACGGGCGCAATACGTCATCGCTCTGCGGTATGAGCGCGGCAATGGCGTCGAACACGATCCGGTTACCGCGTTGAAATGGCTCTCCCTCTGCATCACGAATTCCACGGGCAAACTACGCAAGAATGCTCTCAAGGCCAGGAAGCGGGTTGCCGACAGTATGTCCGCTGTGAAAATCAAAGAAGCAAAGCGGCAGGTTCGAGCCTGGTTGACCGGCTCCTAACACCCGAGATCTTTCGATCTTTCTATTCCGCGGCGTCTTCCGTTTGATCGTCGGCAATCCGGACGACATCGAAGGCCACGCCGGCCTCGGCCAGCATTTCCTTCGTTAGATTGTAGTCCGGGCCCCAGCGTTCCTCGAAATCCGGATCATCCATGCTGGCGGCGTCAACGACGACGCGCTCGATCCCCACCTGAACGATGGCCCGCGTGCAATCGGCGCAAGGTGTATGCGTGACGTAGATCGTGCAGTTCTCCAACGCCACGCCGATGCGGGCGGCGTTGTAAATCGCATTCCGCTCGGCGTGTTCGGTCCATTTGTATTTGAGCGGCCTGGTGTGGCGCTCATCGGCATCGTCGTCAATATCCCTGGGAAAGCCGTTATAGCCGTAGGGTCCGGGGGTGCGGTCCGCCTTGACGATAACCGCGCCAACCCGGGTCGAGCGGTCCTTGGACCAATAGGAGATTTCGAGCGCCAATTTGAGAAACCTGCTGTCCCACTTGAGCGAACTGCCCATGCTTTCCCCTCCGCTGGCCTGCCGTCAGACCCTGATCACGATCTTGCCGAAATGTCCGGCGCCCTGCATATGGTGATAGGCGGCACGGGCATCGTCAAATTCAAATGTCCTGTCGATGACCGGCTTCAAACCGTGCGCCGAGACCGCCCTGTTCATGCTTTCGAACATGGTGCGGCTGCCGACGTAAATACCCTGGAGGCGAACCGATTTGCGCATCACCGCGACAGGGTTGATTTCACCGCCCGTCAAGACGCCGATCAGCCCGACGGTACCGCCCAATTTTACGGCTTCGATGGAGCGTTGCAGGGTGCCGGCCCCGCCGACTTCGACCACCCGGTCGACACCGCGGCCGTCCGTCAGTTCTCGGACGGCGGTAGCCCACTCCGGCGTGTCGCGGTAATTGACCGTGGCCCAGGCCCCCATTTCCTTGGCCCGCGCCAGTTTCTCGTCATTTGAGGAGGTAATGATCGCCCTGGCCCCGTGCATAACGGCAAACTGCAGGGCGAAAATCGAGACCCCTCCCGTGCCCAGCAACAACACCGTATCACCGGCCCGCATGCCGAGTTCAATGAGGGCGTGCCAGGCCGTCAGCGCGGCACATGGCAGCGTCGCAGCCTCCTCAAAGCTGAGGTGGTCCGGTACGGCGACCAACCCCTGTTCGTCGAGCAGCGCGAAATCCGAGAGCACGCCATCGAGAGTACCGCCAAGCGCGCTGGCCAACACATCCTGATCAATCGGACCACCGATCCAGCGCTGAAAGAACGTCCCGGCGACACGGTCCCCCGGCCCAAATCGGGTTACTCCGGGGCCGACCTCAACGACTTCGCCGGCGCCGTCGGAATTTGGCACCCTAGGATAGGGGATACCGCGCGGCGCCGGATCGACCACAGTCATAAGATCCCGGTAGTTGATGCAGTTGGCGTGAATACGAACCAGGACCTGGCCCGGTCCCGGTTCAGGTGTATCCATTTCGGCCAGGCTCAGCGCGTCGATGCCGTCCGCCGAGACGATTTCGTAACGTTTCATGATGTGCAAATACCCTGTTTGTGGTGTTTCGCCGGCAAATCCGAAGGTGCAGCGTGCCACCCTATCACCCATCCCCAGCCATGCAACCGGATGCCCTTCATGCCGCTTCTCACATTCGCAAAACAACTCGAGAGGTCAGTGACCTCTTTTCATTTCTGAAAATATAGGCACACTGTCCGGCGTATTCATCGTTCGGGATAGAGGCATACGCCATGAGCGTCAGTGACCGCCGGCAGAATATTGTCGAAGTTGTGCGCCAGGAAGGGTTCGTATCGATCGAACTCCTTGCCCGGCGCTACGCGGTGACGCCCCAAACCATCCGCCGCGACATCAACGAAATGGCGGATCAGGGTCTGCTGGTCCGCTACCACGGTGGCGCGGGGCTGCCCTCGAGCGTCGAGAACGTGGCCTACGACACGCGGCGGATACTCTGCTTCGAGGAAAAGCAGCGCATCGCGGCATTGGTGGCCCGGCACATTCCCAATTATGCTTCCCTGTTTATCAATATCGGCACAACGACGGAGGCCGTCGCCAAGGGGCTGACCGATCATATCGGATTGCGGGTAATTACCAATAATTTGAATGTTGTCAGTACTTTATCCAGAAATCAGGATTGTGAAATCATCGTCACGGGCGGCCTGGTCCGAAGCCGAGACAAAGGCGTTGTCGGGGAAGCGGCCCTGAGCATGATCACGCAGTTCAAGGTCGATATCGGCGTGATCGGTATCAGCGGCATCGACCTCGATGGCGCCCTGCTCGACTACGATTACCGCGAAGTCCAGGTGGCCAAGGCGATCATCGCCCATTCCCGACGCGTCTTCCTGGTCGCCGATCATACCAAGGTCGAACGCAACGCCCTGGTTCGGCTCGGTGACGTCAGCCAATTGGACGCCTGGTTCACGGATCAGCCCCCGCCCCGCCAACTTGCGGAGGTCCTCGCCGAGGCCGGAACGGAAGTCCATATCGCGGATTAAAACGAATGTTCGCATTCGCAAGAAATTTGCATAATATTTTCGTTTGCGAAACTCAAAGCTTCTGCCTAATCTAACTTTCGCGCGCGTGATATTTCCATCACGGCGGACAGCGTAAGTATCGGGGGCAAAATTGCCGAATAACGAACCCCAGGATCTCTTGATCGTGGGCGGGGGCATTAACGGCGTTGGGATCGCCCGAGATGCCGCCGGACGTGGGCTTGCAGTGACGCTTTGCGAACAGGCGGATCTGGGCAGCGCCACGTCGTCCGCCAGCACAAAACTGATTCACGGCGGGCTGCGGTATCTCGAACATTTCGAATTCAGGCTGGTTCGCGAATCCCTGCACGAGCGGGAAGTCCTGCTGGCCCTGGCGCCCCACATCGTCCAGCCTCAACGCTTCTATCTACCCCACGCGGCAGGACTGAGGCCTGCCTGGTTCATCCGCCTCGGCTTGTTCCTGTACGATCACCTTCAGCGCCGCACGGCCTTACCCGGCTGCGAGAGCATAAATCTTGTCAAACATCCGGCCGGGGCGCCCTTGCGCCCGGAATTCACAAAGGGCTTCGCGTATTCCGATTGCCGTGTCGATGATTCGCGTCTGGTCGCGCTCAACGCCGTTTCGGCAGCTGAAAAAGGGGCGGAAATTCTGGTCCGGACACGTTGCACCGACGTCAGCGCGGAAGACGGTATTTGGCGGGCCCGCCTCGCCGACGCTGACGGCACTGAGCAAATGGTTGAAGCACGCATCCTCGTCAACGCTTCCGGCCCCTGGGTAGCGAAGTTTCTGCATGACGGTCTGGATATGGAAACCTCGAAGCCGGTGCGCCTCGTCAAGGGCAGCCACATTGTCGTGCCGAAGCTCTACGATCATGCCGGCGCCTATATCTTTCAGCACAGGGACGGCCGTGTGTTCTTCGCCATTCCCTTCGAGGCCGACTACACGCTGATCGGCACCACCGATGTCGATTATCAAGGCGACCCGGCCGATGCCCAGGCAAGCGAGGCTGAGATCACCTATCTTTGCCAGGCGATGGAAAATTATTTCGAGGCCATCGTCACGCCGGATGACGTCCTCTGGTCGTTTGCCGGAGTCAGGCCGCTGTATGGCGATAACGAGCAGGATGCTTCGTCTCTGAGCCGGGATTACAAGCTCGATCTCGATACCCGGCGGTTTGGCGCGCCGGTTCTTTCCGTGATCGGCGGCAAGATTACGACCTATCGCCGGCTGGCGGAGGAAGTGATGGAACACCTAGCTCCTTACACCCCTTCGGCGGGGCGCGACTGGACGGAAAGCGAGCCCCTGCCCGGCGGCGATCTCGGGAAGGCAGGACTTCAGGGCTTGCAGGATGACGTGAAGCGACGATACGCCTGGTTGGACGGCGAACTGACGGAACGTCTTTGCCGGGCTTATGGTTCGCGTGCAAACGTCATTCTGGAAGGGGCGCGCCACCATACCGACCTCGGCCTTGATTTCGGCGGCGGATTGTATGAGCGCGAAGTCGCCTACCTCATGGCGCACGAATGGGCGCGGTCGGCGGAAGATGTTCTATGGCGCCGCAGCAAGCTGGGATTGCGCCTGGATCAAGCGCAGCATGATGCGCTGGCGGACTGGGTGGCTGAGCATCAACCCGGCGCGCACGAATCGGACGCATCGGTTCCGCTGGCTGCCGGCGGAGGCACGGCATGAAACCCCTGGCCTCCATTTCGCGGGCGGCCGTGGCGGCCATCAAAGGCGTGTTCACCGACATCGACGACACCCTGACCACCGATGGACGCCTCACGGCGGCGGCATATGGTGCGATGGAAAGCCTGCACGAGAGCGGTCTGCTGGTAATTCCCATCACCGGCCGCCCCGCCGGGTGGTGCGACCACATCGCCCGCATGTGGCCGGTCGATGGTGTGGTCGGGGAAAACGGCGCGTTCTATTACCGCTATCACGCGGATAGCCGCCAGATGGAGCGTCACTACGGCAACGGACCCGAGGAGCGGGTTGAAAACCGGCGCAAACTCGACGACCTCGCCGGGCGCATACTGGAAGCGGTGCCGGGAAGCGCAATCGCCGCCGACCAGGCCTACCGCGAAGCCGATTTGGCCATCGATTTCCGCGAGGATGTCGAGGCCCTGCCCGACGAGGCCGTGCAACGCATTGTCGACGAGTTCGAGAGCGCCGGCGCCACGGCCAAGGTGAGTTCCATCCACGTCAACGGCTGGTTCGGCGCCTACGACAAACTCGCCATGACCCGAACAATGATGAAACGGAGTTTCGCAATCGACCTGGACGAAGAGAAGGACCGTTTCGTCTTTGCCGGCGATTCACCCAACGATGCCCCGATGTTCGGTTTCTTTCCCCACTCCGTGGGCATGAACAACCTTCTCGATTTCGAAGGCCGCTTGGATGCCGAACCGGCCTTCATTACCGACCGGCGTGCCGGCAGCGGTTTCGTCGAATTGGCCAACCTGCTGATGGAGGGTAGATGAACAGTTTAGCCACGGCACTTGTGACGGCTGGGTTCCGACCTGTAGAGTCGAAACCAACAAATCTGAAGCCTGTGCCGTTCGAGGGGAACTTAAATGGAACAACAGGTATTTCGCAAAAAGCGGGGCGGCTCTGTTCCGGCCGCATCCGCAAATAAATCAGGGAGGAAGACATGAGGATTTCACGAATTTCAAGACGTCTTATGCTGGCCGGCCTCGGGGGCCTGACGGCTGCCGGATTTCTGGCCGCCGGCATCACAACGGCTTCGGCAGCCGACTGCCCGCGCGGCAATCTCGACACGCGGTTCTGTGACTGGAACGGCGATCTAGTCGCCGATACGCCGACGGATTCGGGCAAATGGCTGGACCCCGACACCTTGGTCTTTTCGTATACACCGGTCGAGGATCCCTCGGTCTATGAGAACGTCTTTACCGAGTTCATGGACTATCTCGGCAAGGTCACCGGCAAGAAAGTGAAGTGGTACGGCGCTGATTCGTATGCCGCCCAGGTCGAAGCCATGCGTTCCGGCCGCTTGCATGTCGCAGGCATCTCCACCGGTCCGACGGTATTCGGCGTCAATCTGGCGGGCTACGTGCCCATCGCCATCATGGGTAAGGATGACGGCAGGTTCGGCTATCGCTTGCAGCTGATCACGCACAAAAGCACCGATATCATGAAAGTCACGGACATGAAGGGCCGCAACATCGCCCACGTGACGCCCTCGTCGAATTCAGGCAACCAGGCGCCGCGGGCTCTCTTTACGGCCATGGGCGTGAAGCCGGATGTCGATTACAAGGTCAAATACTCCGGTAAACACGACAACTCGATCATGGGTGTCGCCAACAAGGATTACGAGGCAGCACCCGTTGCATCGAGTGTGCTCGACCGCATGCATGACAAGGGCGTCGTCAACAAGGACGATCTTCGGGTCATCTGGCAGTCCAAGTTGTTCCCGACAACCTCGTACGGTTACGCCCACAACCTGCACCCGGCATTGCAGGTCCAAGTCGAAAACGCCTTCCTGACCTTCGATTGGACCTGCAATGCCGGGTGCAGGTTGTGG
>CAYOAD010000169.1:0-8990 GCA_964401845.1 uncultured Rhodospirillaceae bacterium
TCACCCCCGATGTCACGCTCGATCTGGGCCAGGTCCAGGTCGAAGAAGTAGCCCCAAATCGGGTCCGTCTGACGGGCGCCCTAGGCAAGCCTCCGCCGTCCACCCTGAAAGCGACGGTCAGCGTCGACGGCGGTTGGCTGGGCGAGGGAGAGATCACCTACGCCGGGCCCAACGCCCTGGCCCGCGCCGAACTGGCGGCTTCGGTGGTCCGGCGGCGCTGCCAGATCCTCGGCATCCAAGAAGCGCTGCGCGTCGACATCCACGGCGCGGGCGGCGTGTACGACAATGACATGGGCAGCCGCCGGGCGGCACAGGATATGCCCAAGGACGGTGAATACCGCGTCCGCGCCGCCGTGCGCAGCCGCGACCGGGAGGTTGCGCAGAGGGTTTCGGACGAAGTGCTCAGCCTCTATTGCTCCGGCCCCGCCGCCGGGGCCGGCGTGCGGCAATCGGTCGGCGAACAGGTCAGCACGGCCTCTATCCTGATCGGCCGGGAGATGGTTGAACTCCACGTCCGGGCGCAGGAGGTACCGGCATGACGATGCTCAAGGTGCCCCTCCACGCCGTGGCCCATGGCCGCGCCGGCGACAAGGGCAACCGCTCCAATATCAGCGTCATCGCCTACCGGCCGGAGGTTTACGCACATCTGGTGGAGCAGGTGACCGAGGCGCGGGTGTTGGAGGTCTTCCGCCACAAGGGCGCCACGAAGGTAACGCGGTACGAGTTGCCCAACCTCGGCGCATTGAATTTCGTTATCGACGACGTGCTGGAAGGCGGCGTCAACGCCAGTCTCGGCATCGACGGCCACGGCAAAACGCTCTCGTTCCTGCTGCTGGGCGAGATCAGCGTCGAGGTGCCCGAAACCTTTCTGCCCGGCGGTTCGCCCTACTTGGCGAGCTCAGCCTAGTTCCGCCAAAACCTCATCGACGGTCTTGATCTCGGCCAGCACCGCCATGGCCGCCAAGGACGCTTCGTGCTGGGCTTGCGTAGCGGTGGAGCAGGCGTCGGCGGCGACCGCGACGTCGTAGCCGATATCGGTGGCCTGGCGCACCGTGTTCTCCACCACGTAGGCCGTCGAGACGCCGCAGCAGATCAGCTTGCGCGCGTTCATTGAAAACAGCACTTCCTCCAGCGTGGTGTTGTGGAAGGCGCTGTTGCGGGTGTGGGTGATGACGAATTCGCCGTCGGCGGGTTCCAGGCCCTCGATGAACTCCACGCCCCAGGTGCCCTCGCGCCAAGCGCCGAGTTCCGTCCATTGGCGGATGATCGGCGTGTTGACCACCAGGCCGCGGTATTCGGGATCGACGGCCAGGCGGATGTGGATGATCGGCATGCCCGCCCCGCGCGCGCCCTCGAACAGACGTTTGGCGTTGGCCAGCCGTTCCTCCCGCCAGGTGCTGTCGGCCGCGATACCCAGCTTGATCTTGCCGTCGGGGTGGCAGTTTTCGTTCTGGTAGTGGCAGGCGATAATGACGCCGCCGGTTGATGAATCGGTCATGTTTGCTCCCCAAGAATAAGCTTATCATCCCGGATGGGGCGGCGGAATCAATCGGTCAGTCGGCTTGCGCCGCCCGATCGATGGCGGCGCGGATCAGTTCGATGGCTTCTTCGGGCTCGCCCCAGCGCTTTACCTTCACCCATTTGCCGGGCTCGAGATCCTTGTAGTGTTCGAAGAAGTGGGTGATTTGGTCCAGCATGACGGGACGGATATCGCGATAGGACCCGACGTCGCCGTAGAAGGGATGGAGATCGTCGACCGGCACGCAGAGGATTTTCTCGTCGATGCCGCTTTCATCCTCCATCATCAGCACGCCGATGGGCCGGGAGCGGATGATGACGCCAGGAATAACCGGGATCTGCCCCAGCACGGCGGCATCGGTCGGGTCGCCGTCGTCCGACAGGGTATGTGGGATGAAGCCGTAGTTGCAGGGATAGTACATGGCGGTGTGGAGGAACCGGTCGACGTACATGGCCCCCGATTTCTTATCGAGCTCGTACTTGACCGGATTGCCGCCGATTGGAATCTCGATGATGACGTTGACGTCGTAAGGGGGATTTTCCCCGATGGATATCTGATCGATATTCATGATGCCGCTCCAACGATTGAGATGGCTTGGTGAAGGCCGTCAAATCATACGTTGGTCTTGCGACAAGCGCGAAACGCTTCCTTAAATCGCGAGATAGCGGTGGCGCAACTCGTCGTTGTCCAGGACTTCCTGGGCGCTGCCGTCGAACACCACCTGGCCCATGTCGAGAATGATGGCGCGGTCGGCCAGATGAAGGGCGGCGATGGCGTTCTGTTCGACGATGATCGTCGTCATGCCGTGCTCCTTGATCTCTTCCAGGGTCTTCTCGATCTCCTGCACGATCACCGGGGCGAGACCTTCATAGGGTTCGTCCAGCAACAAGAGCTTGACGTCCCGGGCCAGCGCGCGCGCCAGCGCCAGCATCTGCTGTTCGCCGCCCGAGAGCGTAATGCCCTCCTGGGTGCGGCGTTCGGCCAGGCGGGGGAAAAGCTCGAACAAACGCTCCTTCGACCAGCCCTTGGGCGGCGCGATCTGGGCGATATCGAGGTTTTCCTCGACCGTCAGGCCGGGAATGATGCGGCGGTCCTCCGGCACCATCCCAACGCCGTTGCAGGCGGCCTCGTGCACTTTCATGTCGTGCAGGGGCTTGTGGTCGAGCCAGACCTCGCCGTGCTTCAGAGCCGGATCGTCGAGCCGGGCGATGGCCCTGAGCGTCGAGGTCTTGCCGGCGCCGTTGCGGCCCAGCAGGGCGACGATTTCACCCTCGCGCACGTCGAAGCTGACGCCCTGAACGATGAAACTCTCACCATAGTAGGCATGGATATTCCAGACCGAGAGAAAGGCCGGCTGAGCGCCCTTGGCCTGCACGGGCGCGACGCCCGGCGCATGGCTTTCAAACTGCTTTTCGCCGAGCAGCGAACTCGGATCGTCGGCGGCGTCGGTGTGGAGCGTGGTCACGTTGGATGCCGTCATAGGTGCGCGCCTCCGAGGTATGCTTCCTGCACTTTGGGATTGCCGCGAATGTCCTCCGGCTTGCCCTCGGCGATCGGTGTGCCCTGCGCCAATACGGTGATCTTGTCGGCCAGGGAGAACACGACGTGCATGTCGTGCTCGATCACCACCATGGTGATGCCGCGCTTGGCGATGCTTTTCAGGAGATCGACGGTGGCGTTGGTGTCGGCCCGCGCCATGCCGGCGGTCGGTTCGTCCAACAACAGCAATTTGGGATCCTGGACCAGGCACATGGCCAGTTCCAAGCGCCGCTTGTCGCCGCGCGACAGGGTATCGGCCTTGGTCTTGAGACTGTCACCGAGACCGAGGTCGGCCAGCATGGATGTCGCCTTGTCGATGATGCCGCTTTCACCCCGGAGGTCCGGCCAGGCATTGAGCTTGAACGAACCGTCCCGCTTGGCGAAGGCTGGAATCAGGACGTTTTCCAGCAGCGTCAACTCACCGAAGATTTCCGGCGTCTGGAAAACCCGGCTGACGCCGGCCTGGTTGATCTCGTGCGGCGGAATGCCCAGCAGCGAGGTGCCGTCGAAGGTGACGCTGCCGGTATCGGGCTTGAGGCGGCCGACGAAACAATTGAGCAGCGTCGACTTGCCGGCGCCGTTCGGTCCGATGATAGCGTGGACCGTGCTCTCCTCGATATCGAGGTTGACGTCCTGCAGGGCAGCCAGGCCGCCGAAGTGCTTGTTGATGTTGCTGACTTGGAGAATACCCATGATTCAGCCCTCTATTCCGCCGGGGTGGCGAAGCGCGCCGCCGGCTCGGCCTGGCCGGATCCGCCGCCGCCGCCGCGCCGCCTGAAAAGATTGGCCAGTCGGTTCACGCCTTCCATCAACCCGCCGGGCAGGAAGATCACGATCACCATGAAAAGGACGCCCAGCGTCAGATGCCAGCCCTCGCCGACAAACAGGCCGGACACCGAGGTCATGGCATGTTGCAGCGATTCGGGCAGGAAGCCGTAGAAGCTGTTGAGGATGTTCTCGTTGATGGACGAGAAGATGTTCTCGAAATATTTGATGGTCACGGCGCCGATTACCGGTCCGATCAGCGTGCCGGCGCCGCCCAGGATCGTCATCAGCACGATTTCGCCGCTGGCCGTCCACTGCATGCGCTCGGCCCCGGCGAGGGGATCGGTCACCGCCAGCAGACCGCCGGCCAGTCCGGCGTACATGCCCGATATGACGAAAGCCGCCAGGGTATACGGCCGGGTGTTGAGACCGGTGAAACTCATGCGGTTCTGGTTCGACTTCACGGCCCGCAGCATGACGCCGAAGGGCGAGCGGAAGATGCGCATGGAAATGTAGAACGCGACGATCAGCACGACCGCGCAGAAGTAGAAGCCCGAAAATCCGGACATCGAGAGGCCGAAGAAATCGGTCGAGGGCAGGCCAGTGCGCGACACCTCGCGGAACATGCCGTCCAGCAGGCGCGGATCCTGCAGCGTCAGTTGCAGTCCGGTTTCACCGTTGGTGATGGGGGTCAGCACGGAATAGGCCATGTTGTAGGCCATCTGGGCGAACGCCAGAGTGAGGATGGAAAAATAGATACCGCTGCGGCGCAGGCTGACGACGCCGATCAGCAGGGCGAATACGCCGCCCAGGACGGTCGAGAAAATGATCGCCGGGACGACGTTCATGGTCAGCAGTTTGAAACACCAGACCGCCGTGTAGGAACCGACGCCGAGAAACGCGGCGTGCCCGAACGAGAGATAACCGGTGAGGCCAAAGAGGATGTTGAAGCCGATGGCGAAGATGCCGAAGATGGCGAACTTCTGCAGCAGGTCAGGATAACCCGCGCCCAGTGGCGACATGATCAGCGGCGCCAGCAATACGGCCGCGGTGAAGCCCAGCAATAGCGGCAAATCCCGCTTGTTTACGAAATTGCGCAGCATGGTCTAGCTCTCCATCACGCCTTTGCGGCCCATCAGACCGCGGGGCCGGACCAGCAGGGTTATCACCGCGACCAGATAGATGATGATCTGGTCGATGCCGGGAAGGATGTTCTTGACCTCGTTGAGCGAGGCGAAGGACTGCAGGATGCCCAACAGGAAGCCGGCCGCCACGGCGCCGCCGAGGCTGCCCATGCCGCCGACCACGACGACGACGAACGAGAGCACGAGGAAGTCCATGCCCATGTGGTAATCGGGCGACAGGATGGGCGTATACATGACGCCCGCTAGGCCGGCGACGATGGCCGCCAGGCCGAACACGATGGTGAAGCGCCGGTCGATATCGATGCCCATCAGGCCAACGGTTTCGCGGTCCGCCATGCCGGCGCGCACGACCATGCCGAAGGTGGTGAAACGCAGGAACGAGAAGACCGCGCCGATGGTGACCAGCGAAAAGGCGAGATAAACCATGCGCCACCAGGGATAAACCACCGAGCCCGCCGTCATGCCGAGCCAGTATCCGATATCGGCGGAACCCGCCGCCAGGCCGGGGGCGGG
Source organism: uncultured Rhodospirillaceae bacterium (assembly GCA_964401845.1). Lineage (GTDB taxonomy): Bacteria > Pseudomonadota > Alphaproteobacteria > UBA2966 > UBA2966 > CAYFKJ01. The sequence goes on from CAYOAD010000169.1 coordinate 5,482, forward strand.
TTGGGGAATTGGATTGGCGCCGAAAATACTTTTGATAATTTCCTGCATGACGATGGCCAGGCCGAAGGTCACCAGGATCTGGTCGGCGTGGGGGCGTTTGTAGAAATGCTTGATCAGGCCGCGCTCAACCGCCACGCCGATGACCAGCATGACGGGGATCGCGAGGAGGATGGAGACCGGGACGGAATATTGCAGAAGCACCGCACCGAAATCGCCGAACCAGGCTTCGACGTAGGGCGTTCTGATCTCAAGCGGCGTGCCCCAAGCGGTCTTCTTGGTGGGGTCGAGCACCACCATTTCAAGGCTCAGGAGGGACTTGAGCGTGACGGCGCAGAACGCGCCCAGCATGAACAGGGCGCCGTGCGCGAAATTGACGATGCCCAATGTGCCGAAGGTCAGCGTCAGACCGAGGGCGATAAGGGCGTAGGCGCCGCCCTTGTCCAGCCCGTTCAGCAGTTGCAGCAGAATAACGTCCACGGCCCGCCCCTATGAGATTGAAGAGTGTGTGGAATCAAACAAGGAATTCGGCCGCCCGGGGGACCGGGCGGCCGATAATTCCCCGGCTGGGTCGTTAGCCGACGTTGCAGGTACCGAGGTCACCGCCGAAAATTTCCGGCTTGTACTCGACCTGGGCACGGGGCGTGACTTCGACGACTTCGAGAATGTCGAACTGGGAGGTCGGGTTCTCGTTCCCTTTCACGACCAGCACGTCTTTGAAGCACTGATGATCGGCAGCGCGGTACAGCGTCGGGCCGTTGCCGGTGCCGTCGAAGTTGTGACCTTCGAGCGCCTCGACGACGCCGCACGGATTGAAGGTGCCTGCGCGTTGGCAGGCATCGGCATACAGCAGCGTCTGCACGTAGCAGGTGTGCGCCGCCTGGCTGGGCGGGAAGCCGTATTCCTGACCGAAGGACTTGACGAACGCCTTGGAGCCTTCGTCCTGCAGCGACCAGTGCCAGTTGGTGGAACCGAAGATGCCCTTCACGTTCTGGCCGGCGCCTTGAGCCATCAGGCGCGAGTAGAGCGGCACCACGATGGTGAAGTCCTTGCCGTTGACGACCTTGTCCCGGAGACCGAACTGAACGGCCTGGGTCAGCGAGTTGATCATGTCCTTGCCGTAGTGATTCAGGATCAGCACGTCGGCGCCGGAATTCAGGACCGGCGTGATGTACTGCGAGAAGTCACCCGCGCCCAGCGGCGTGCGGACGGCGTTGACGGTCTTCCAGCCGAGGGCCTCGGTGGAGTTCTTGATCGATTCTTCCTGCGTCCAGCCCCAGGTGTAATCGGCCGTCAGGTGGTAGGCGTTGCGGTCCTTGCCGTAGTTCTTCTCGAGCACCGGCGCCAGCGCGGCGCCCGACATGTAGGCATTGAAGAAGTGACGGAAGCCGTTGCGCTTCTTGTCCTTGCCGGTGGTGTCGTTGGAATGCGTGAGACCGGCCATGAAAATGACGCCGGCTTCCTGGCAAAGACCCTGCACCGCGATGGCCACGCCGGAGGACGAACCGCCGGTGACCATCAGCGCGCCGTCCTTTTCGATCATGCGCTTGGCCGAGGCGCGGGCGGCGTCGGACTTGGTCTGGGTGTCGCCGGTCACGAACTCGACCTTCTTGCCCAGGACGCCCTGGCCCTTCAGCGAAAGCGGCTTCATGGTGTTGAGCATGCCGCCGTCGCCGCCGCCGTTGATGTGCTTGACGGCCAGCTTGTAGGCGCGCAGTTCGTCCGCGCCTTCATCGGCGTAGGCGCCGGTCTGCGGGACGTTGAAGCCAAGAATGACCGAACTGCCCGTGGGGGCGTTGGTGAAACCGGCGGCCGAGGCGCCGCTGGTCAGGATGGTCGGCATAGCCAGGGCCAAACCCGTAGCCGCGCCGCCTTTCAGCACGGAGCGGCGATTGATTAGTTGCTTGTTCATTTTGAAGTCTCCCATCAGATTTTTCGTCTGGATCGCTCTTCGCCCCGAAGCCGGCGAAATCTCAAGACATGCTTCCAGTCCTGAACGTCTGTAAATACGGACTGTCATAATTTCAATAGACACTTGAAAATAAACAAAAATTTTGTAAATTAGTTGAATCAATTTTCAACTGATTTGTGAATTTATCGTCCGAACACGGAATTTTTCAGCGATTTCAGGAGCTTGCCCATGGCGCGCATTCCTCAAGGCCACAAGATCCGCACACGGCGGAAAGAGATCGGTTTGACCCAGGCCAAACTAGCGGGCGAGATCGGTATTTCGGCGTCCTACATGAATTTGATCGAGCAGGACAAACGCCAGATCGGCGGCAGTTTGCTGCGCCGCATTGCCGAAAAACTGGCCTATCCGCTGGAGGAGTTGAGCGGCGACGCCGAGCGCCATGTCGTCGAAGACCTGGCCGTGCTGATTGCCGATCCGCTGTTGCGCTCCCTCGGTCTCGATAACCGCGACGCCGGTGAGTTGGCCGGCAGGAACCCGGTTTGGGCGCGTGCCCTGGTCACGCTGTACCGGGCCTATCTCGATCAGTCGCGCTCGGTCATGGCGCTGACCGACCGGCTCAATCAGGATCCCTTCCTGGCCGACAGCATTCACGCCATGCTGAGTCACGTCACGGCGATCCGCTCAACCTCCGAAATCCTCGATCAGGGATCGGATATCGCGCCAGAGCAGGCCGCGCGCTTTCATCACATCCTGTCGAGCGAAAGCGCCAAGCTGTCGGAAGTCAGTACCTCGTTGAACGCCTATTTCGACGCCACCAACGTCGGCACCCGCTCGGAGACGCCGGCGGCGGAAGTGGAAGATCTGTTCTCCGCCCGCCACAACCACTTCGCCGAACTGGAAGCGGCGGCTTTGGATCTGAGGAACAAAATTACCGGCGGTGAACGCCTCCAGGAGGGCGACCTGACGGAATTCGCCGTTGAACGGCTGGGGGTCCGGATCGAGCGCGAGCCCGAATTACCTGCCCATGTCGACCGCCTGGGCAAACTTTCGGTCTGGAACCCCGAAAGCAAGACGCTGATTCTGCTCAGCACCGCCGCACCGGCCAATCGCCGGTTCCTGGTCGCCCGCCTGATCGCGGAAATCAGTTTGGGCACGCAGATAAAGGCCATGCTCGACAGCGCAAAGGTTCTGACAACGGACGCCGCCCGCGAGCGGGCCGGCCATGCCTTGTCGGCCTACACCGCCAGCGCCATGCTGATGCCATACGACGATTTCCTGGCCACCGCTCTTGAGGTCCGCTTCGATATCGACGCTCTGTGCCAACAGTATTCGGCCTCCTACGAACAGGTTTGCCAAAGGTTGGTGGCGCTCCACCGGCCGGGCGACGAGGTCGTTCCCTTTGCGCTGATGCAGACCGACCCATCGGGCGTGACAACCAAGCGCTTCCCCTTGCCGCACCTGCCCCTGCCGCGCCATGGCAGCGCCTGTCCGTTATGGGCCATTTACAGCGCCTTTCAGACTCCCGGGCGTACGGTTCGGCAAATCGTCCAGTTCCCCGACCAAAGCCGTTTCATCTTCGTTGCACGCAGCATCGGCAAGC
>CAYOAD010000170.1:0-8913 GCA_964401845.1 uncultured Rhodospirillaceae bacterium
CCGCCGGCCTGGACGTCACCCTGGTGTCGGGCGGCAGCGTCGTGCCGAAGCTCGAAATCGGCAACGCCCGGCTGATCCAGCTGCCCCCCGTGCGGGCGGTCGATCTTTATTTCAAGATCCTGGTCGACCAGGACGACGTGGAGATCGACGACGACTGGCGCCGCAGACGCGCGGCCGCCCTGATGGCCGCTTGGCGCGAGGTCGATCCCCACGTTTTGATGTTCGAGCTGTTTCCCTTCGGCCGCCGCCAGATGCGCTTTGAGTTGCTGCCGCTGCTGGACGCCGCCACCGCCGCAAGCAACAGACCGGCCGTCGTCTCGTCGGTCCGCGACATCCTGGTGGGACAGCACAAGCCCGGCCGCAATGACGAGATGATCGACCTGATTGACCGATATTTCGACCACGTCCTGCTGCATGGCGATCCCAACCTCATTCCTTTTGACCAGACCTTTCCCCACGCCGAACGGCTGGGCGAACGCGCCCATTACACGGGCTATGTCGTCGACACGACCGGCGTGAAGGGCGGTCCCGGCAGTCCGGGCCACGGCGAGGTCATCGTGTCGGCGGGCGGCGGCGCGGTCGGCGATAATCTGCTGAAGACCGCCATGGCAGCGCGAGCGCTGACGGCGTCGGCTGGGCGCACCTGGCGCGTGCTGGTCGGTTACACCGCACCGGAGGATGAGTTTCAGGCACTCAAGGCACTGGCGCCGGACGGCGTCATCGTCGAACGCGCCCGGCCCGATTTCACCTCGCTGCTGGCCAACTGCCTGCTCTCGATCAGCCAGGGCGGCTACAATACGGTCATGGAAACGCTGCACGCCAAGGCGCGGGCCGTCGTCGTGCCCTACGCCGGCGGCATCGAAACCGAGCAAACCCTGCGGGCGCGCCTTCTGTCGGCGCAAGGCGTGCTTCACGTGGTCGATGAAAAAGACCTGACGCCGCAATCCTTGGCCGCCGCAGTCGACCAAGCGGTGACCGGCCCGCCGGCGGGCGCCTTTGTCGATACCGCAGGCGCGGCGCAGTCGGCGGCCCTGGTTTCGGCCTGGGCCGACGGGTTGGCGTGGTCATGACGGCGGCCTGGCAGGCTTTGACGGACGAGTTGGACGCCTGGACCGCGGTGGGCCGGCAGGCCACGCTGTGGTGGCGGGACGACGACGCGACGGAGGAAACGCCCGCGCTGAAGGAACTTTTGTCGCTGGCGGGCGAATTCGACGCCCCCGTGTCTCTCGCCGTCATACCGACCTCGGCCAAGCCCGGGCTGGCGGACCTGCTTGAGACGCAGAGCGCGGATACCACGGTTCTGTTGCACGGGTACCGGCACGACAACCAGGCGAAGCCGGACGCCAAGAAATCGGAGTTTCCGGCAGAGCGGGACCTGGATGACATGCTCGGCGAGATTGAAAGCGGACTTGCACGGCTTCGCGGTCTGTTCGGCCACCGGGCGCTTGCCGTGCTGGTGCCGCCGTGGAACCGCATCGCCGGGGGTTTGGTTCAACGGCTGCCCGAAGCGGGCTTCAAGGGTCTTTCGGCCTACGCCGACAACATGTTCGAAATAAGCGGTCCGCCGCCGGACTATGTCCAGGTCAATAGCCACGCCGATATTATCGACTGGCGGGGCGGGCGTGGCTTTGTCGGCGAAGAAATTTCCCTGGACTTGTTGCGCCTTCATTTAGCGGCGCGGCGCGAGGGCTCAAGCGCGTCGGGCGGCCCTACCGGTCTGCTGACCCATCATCTGGTCCACGACCGGGATGCCTGGGATTTCATCACCCGGCTGCTGGCCGAAACAACGGGCCACCCGGCGGTGCGCTGGCTCGGCGCCGGAGAGGTTTTCAAGGCAGCTTCCCCCCCGCGCGGAGATCTTCGGGCATGAGCGAAGCGGTCGCGCGCTATCGATATCCCCCGCGCGCCCTGGTGGGTGATTACCTTCGCTCGGGTTGCGGATTGATTCTGACGGCAGGGCCGCTATTCTTGGGCGATATTCTGCTTTCCGTTCGGATTATACTAATCGTGGTGGCTTTTCTTTTTCTTGCGTTCGGCTTGCGCACCTTCGTCCGCCAAGCTGTTACAGTCGAAATGCGCGATCGTGGCATCCTTGTCCGGGGCCCTTTGGGGCGGGGCATCGAATGGCGGGATTTGGACGACATGCGGTTGAGTTTTTTTTCGACCCGCCGCGACCGGGAGACAGGTTGGATGCAACTGCGCCTCAGCGCCGGCAAGACGCGAATTCGCCTCGACGGCGCGCTCGACGGCTTTCGTGAAATTACGGCGGCGGCCACGGCGGCGGCCGGGGCGCGGAAGCTCGAGCTCAGCGCCGCGACGATTGAGAACCTGATGGCCATCGGCATTGATCCGCCGCCGACGCCGGAGGCCGCGCCGAGCTGATGAGCAACGTCCTTCTCGTCCGTGATCTGAAGATCGAATTCCGCGTCCCGGAAGGCGTCGTCAAAGCCGTCGACGGCGTGTCGTTCCGGGTACCGCGCGGCAAGACGGTGGCGCTGGTCGGCGAAAGCGGATCGGGCAAAACCGTCGTCAGCCAGGCCATCATGGGCATCCTGCCCAAACCCGCCCACATCACCAACGGCGAGATCGTTTTTTTCGATCCCGACAAGCCGGGCAATTTCGTCGACATCGCCAAACTGAAGCCGGACGGCAAGATCCTGCGATCGCTGCGCGGCGGCCGCATTTCGATCATTTTCCAGGAACCCATGACGTCGTTGTCGCCATTGCACACGGTGGGCGACCAGATCGGCGAGGCCTGCCGCCTGCACACCGCCTGCGGCAAAAGGGAAGCCTTGGAAAAGGCGGCCGATCTTCTGGAACTCGTCGGTTTTCCGGAACCCCAGCAGGCGGTGCACAAGTATCCCTTCGAATTGTCCGGCGGATTGCGCCAGCGCGCCATGATCGCCATGGCTTTGATCTGCAACCCGGCCATCCTGATCGCCGACGAACCGACCACGGCGTTGGACGTGACCATCCAGGCCCAGATTTTGAAACTGATGAACGATCTCAGGGACAAGCTGGGCACGGCGATCCTGATGATCACCCACGATCTGGGCGTTGTCGCCAACATGGCTGACGAAATCGTCGTGATGTACCACGGTAAGGTGATGGAAAGCGGCTCCCTGCACGACATCTTCCGCGACCCCCAGCATCCCTACCTGCAAGCCCTGCTGCGCGCCGTCCCGCGTTTCGGCATGAAGCCGGGCGAACGCCTGGTGCCGATCCGCGAGATCAGCACCGACGGCGCCCACCTGATGCAGGAGCGCCGTTCGGTGCCGCATCCCGAACATCCCGATCCGTTGTTGAAGGTCGAACATCTTTCCAAACGCTTCGGAACCCGCAAGACCTCACTCATCGGCTCGAAACCCGGCGGCTCGCACCTGGCGGTCGACGACATCAGCTTTCATATCGAGCGCGGAGAATGCCTGGGCCTGGTGGGCGAGAGCGGTTGCGGCAAGACGACGGCGAGCAAGATGGTGATGCGGGCCTTGTCCGCCGACGACGGCATCATCACCTTCAACGACAGGGGCAACGCTTTCGACGTCCGAGGCCTGCGCGGGCCGGAGCTGCTTTCATACCGGCGCAAGGTCCAGTACATCTTCCAGGATCCATTCGGCTCGCTTAACCCCCGAATGACGGTGTTCGATATCATCAATGAACCGTTGTTGATCCATAACATCGGCACGCCGGAAGAACGCTTCGAGCGGGTCAAGGAACTGGTCCAGATCGTCGGCCTGGATGTCCGCTTCCTGCGCCGCTACCCCCACAGTTTTTCAGGCGGCCAGCGCCAGCGCATCGGCATCGCCCGAGCCCTGGCCTTGCGGCCCGCCCTGCTGATCTGCGACGAGCCGGTATCGGCGCTCGACGTTTCCATCCAGGCGCAGGTGCTGAACCTTTTGAAGGACCTGCAGCATGAACTGGGCCTCACATATCTGTTCATTTCGCACAATCTGGCGGTGGTCGACTACATCGCCGACCGCATCGCCGTGATGTGCGCCGGTCGCCTGGTGGAAATGGCGCCGCGCGAAGTTCTCTTCAGCAATCCGATCCACCCCTACACCAAGGCCCTTTTAAGCGCGGTGCCCAAGACGGATCCCGACGCCCGCCTTGATCTTACGGCCCTGATGGCGGGCAAGGCCTCGGACCCTGCGGCCTGGGACGCCCCCTACACAACAACAGGTGACCTGAAGCCGCATTTGATCGATATTGGGGAGGGACATTTCGTCCGCGCCGCCGTCGAGGAAGATAAAGCCAAGGAGCTAATGTCATGATTTCGTTCCGTTCGCCAAACCGGATCCGCCGCGCCTGCCTCTCCGCAGCCGTCGCCGCAGGGACCATGGCGCTGACAGTGGCGGCCGGCGCGGTGACGCCCGTGGAAACGCCCTATTTCGAGAAGAAGATAAAGGCCGGCGAACTGCCCCCCGTGGCGGAACGCCTGCCGGCCGAACCGGCCGTCGTGATATTCGGCGGCGAAACGGCCATCGGCAAGCACGGCGGCAACATCCGAACCCTGATCGGCCGGGCCAAAGACGTCCGCTACATGGTGGTCTGGGGATACGCGCGCCTGATCGGCTACGGCCCGGACTTCGCCCTGAAGCCCGATATCCTGAAAAGCTTCAAGATCGACAAGGGCCGGATCTTTACTTTCACCCTGCGCCGCGGCCACAAGTGGTCGGACGGCAGCTCATTCACGGCGGAAGATTTCCGCTACTGGTGGGAGAACGTCGCCAACAACCAGAACCTGTCACCGGCCGGCCCGCCGCGCGTGATGATCGTCGACGGCAAGCCGCCGAAGTTCGAGGTCATCGACGAGGTGACGGTGCGCTATACCTGGGATGCGCCAAATCCGTTCTTCGTCTCGCGCCTGGCGGGCGCCTCGCCCTTATTCATCTATCGTCCCAGTACGTACCTCAAGAAGTTCCACGCCGACTTCGGCGATGAGGCGGCGCTTAACAAGACGGCCAAGGCGGAAGGCCAGCGCAACTGGGCGGCCCTGCATAACCGCAAGGACAATATGTACAAGTTCGACAATCCGGATTTACCGAGCTTGCAGCCCTGGGTCAACATCACCCGGCCCCCCGCCACCCGCTTTACGGCCCGGCGCAATCCCTTCTATCACCGGGTCGACGAGAAGGGCCGGCAACTGCCCTATGTCGACAAGGTCGTGATGAACCAGTCCGACGGCAAGCTGATCCCGGCCAAGGCGGGCGCGGGTGAAACCGATCTGCAGGCCCGCAACCTGGCCTTCAAGGATTTCACCTTCATCAAGGAATCGGAGAAACGCGTCGGCTACAAGGTCAATCTCTGGCGCACGGCCAAGGGGGCGCACCTGGCGCTTTATCCCAACCTCAACGTCAACGATCCGGTCTGGCGCAAACTGGTGCGCGACAAGCGCTTCCGCCATGCGCTTTCCATGTCCATCGACCGGGCGCTGATCAACCAATCGCTCTATTTCGGTTTGGGCCTGGAGCAGAACAATTCGGCGCTGCCGGAAAGTCCGCTGTTCGACGAGGACGACAGCCTCCTGTGGACCGAATACGACCCCGACGCCGCCAACGAACTACTGGATGAGCTGGGTCTCGATGAACGCAACGACGAGGACGTCCGCCTGCTGCCCGACGGACGGCCGATGAACATCATCGTCGAAACGGCTGGCGAGGACACGGAACAGACAGACGTTCTGGAGCTGGTAAACGACGGCTGGGCCGAAGTCGGCATCAAGCTCTTTACCAAACCGTCCCAGCGCGAGGTCTTCCGCAACCGTATCTTTTCCGGTGAAACACTAATGTCGATCTGGTCGGGGTTCGAGAACGGCTTGCCGCTGGCCGACATGAGCCCGGCGGAATTGGCGCCGACGACGCAGCAAAGTCTGCAGTGGCCCAAGTGGGGCCAGCACTACGAAACCAGTGGTAAGGCCGGCGAAGCGCCGGACATGCCCGCCGCCAAAAAGTTGACCGAGCTCAACGCCAAATGGCTTAACGCCACGGAAAGCGACACCCGCGCCGAAGCCTGGCGGGAAATGCTGAAAATTCATGCCGAGGAAACCTTCACCATCGGCATCGTTTCCGGCGTGATGCAGCCCGTCGTTGTCGGCGGCAAATTGCGCAACGTACCCAAGAAAGGCGTTTACAACTGGGATCCCGGCGCCATGTTCGGCATCTACCGCCCCGACACATTCTGGTTCGACAACTAGGCCGAACGAGAGAATAGCCGGAAGCCGGAGATACCGCGCCGATGTTCACCTACGTTGTCCACAGACTGCTGGTCATGATTCCGACGTTGCTCGCGATCAGCATCCTGGTGTTCATCATCATCCAGTTGCCGCCCGGCGATTACCTCTCCAACCAGATTGAGGAACTGAAGGCCCAGGGCGAAACCGCGGCGCTGGAAAAGATCGAGTTCCTGCGCAAGCAGTACGGTTTCGACCGGCCAATGATCGAACAGTATGCGGCCTGGCTCGGCATCTGGCCGGGCAACAACGGCTTCGACGGCATGTTGCAGGGTAACCTCGGCTATTCCTTCGAGTTCAGCCTGCCTGTGGCGGATATCGTCGGTGACCGGTTGTTCCTGTCGTTCCTGGTGTCGTTCACGACCATCATTTTCACCTGGGCGGTGTCCTTCCCCATCGGCGTTTATTCGGCGACCCACCAGTACAGCATCGGCGATCATTCGCTGACCTTCATCGGTTTCCTCGGACTGGCCACGCCCAACTTCCTGCTGGCCCTGGTGCTGTTGTATTTCGCCAACGTCACGTTCGGCACCTCCATCGGCGGCCTGATGGATCCGCAATACCTGGAGCAGGACTGGTCGGTGGCCAAGTTCGTCTCGGTGCTGGAGCACCTGTGGATTCCGGTCGTCGTGATCGGTACCTCGGGCACCGCCGGTATGATCCGGCGCTTGCGCGCAAATCTTTTGGACGAATTGCAGAAGCAATACGTCGTCACAGGTCGCGCCAAGGGCTTGCACCCGTTCAAGCTCTTGATGAAGTACCCCCTGCGCATGGCGCTCAATCCCTTTATCGCCGATATCGGTAATCTGCTGCCGCAGGTGATCTCCGGCGCCGCCATCGTTTCCGTCGTGTTGTCGCTGCCGACCACGGGACCGATGCTGGTCGACGCCCTGCGCTCCCAGGACCAGTACCTCGCCGGGTCGTTCCTGATGTTCCTGGCGACGCTGACGGTGATCGGTATGTTCCTTTCGGACCTGGCGCTGGCGGCGCTGGATCCGCGCATCCGTCTGGGCGAGAGGACGGGGCGATGACGGATATCTCCCGCGGCGGCGGCGACAAGCCCCTGGAACATTACGTTTCGCAGGAGCCCTTCGACCCCTATTCGGTCGAGAAGCTGACGCCGGAGCAGGAACGCTACTACATGGCGTCCCAGTGGCAGATGATGTGGTGGAAGTTCAAGCGCCACAAACTGGCCGTCTTTTCCGGCATCATTCTGCTGATCATGTACGCCTCGACCCTGGTCAGCGAAGTGATCTCGCCCTACGGGCTGAACTCCCGCGACACCAAGCACATCTACGCCCCGCCACAAGGCATTCACCTTTTTCACAAGGGTGAGTTCGTCGGCCCCTTCGTTTACGGCTACAAGATGTCGCTCAACATGGAGACCATGAAGCGGGAGTATTCCGTCAACACCCGCAAGGTCCAGAAGCTGAGGTTCTTCTGCTCGGGCGACAAGTACAAGTTCTGGGGCCTGTTCAAGGCGCGCTTCCACATCGTCTGTCCGGCCAAGCGCGGCACGCTGTTCCTGTTCGGCACCGACCGGCTGGGGCGCGACATGTTCTCGCGCATCGTCTACGGCACCCGCATATCGCTGACCGTCGGGCTGATCGGCATCAGCGTCAGCTTCCTGCTGGGCATCATCGTCGGCGGTTTCGCCGGTTACTACGGCGGCTGGTTCGACACCTTGGCCCAGCGCCTGATCGAGATTATCCGGTCGTTCCCGGAACTGCCGTTGTGGATGGCGCTGTCGGCGGCCCTGCCGGTGACCTGGAGTCCCATCCTGATTTACTTCGGCATCACCATCATTCTCGGATTGCTGGACTGGACGGGGCTGGCGCGGGCCGTGCGCGGCAAGTTCCTGGCGTTGCGCGAGGAGGATTTCGCCACGGCCGCCGAACTGATGGGCGCGAAACCGGGCCGCATCATCGGCCGCCACCTGATGCCCTCTTTCATGAGCCACCTGATCGCCTCGGCCACCCTGTCGGTGCCGTCGATGATCCTGGGTGAAACGGCGCTGAGCTTCCTCGGTTTGGGTTTGCGCCCGCCGATCACCAGCTGGGGCGTGTTGCTGAACGAGGCCCAGAACATCAACGTCGTGGCGCTCTATCCCTGGCTGATGCTGCCGGTGGCCCCCGTGGTGCTGATCGTGCTGGCCTTCAACTTCTTCGGCGACGGCCTGCGCGACGCGGCCGATCCCTATAAGTAGGAATACCCCTTAACGCGCCATCACGACGAGATCGATGTCGTGGCCGGCGCGGAACTGCTTCGGTTCAGCCGGCTCGTAGCCCTGCTCGATCGCCAGGTCATAGGTGTAGCGGTCGGTCAGACCGTGGACATTTTCCACCTTGGTCTGCTTCTCCAGCTTGTTGGCGACGTTACCGGCATCGCCGATGACGGTGTATTCGAGGCGCGTCTCGTCGCCCACTGCGCCGAACAGCACAGGGCCCGCCGCCGCCGCCAGCACCACTTCGATGGGCTCCAGGCCTTGTGCGGTGCGTTCCTCGGCCCAGACCTCGCCCTCGCGCGCCATGTCGTCGACGCAGCGCAAGGCGTCGGCGGCGAAGGTCGGTGACTTCTTCACGGTGTTGAACATCACCATGATGCCGTCGCCGGGGAACTTGTCGACAACGCCGCCGTGGCGGTTGATGACCGCCACCATGCGGCGCTGGTAATCGTTTAATAGC
>CAYOAD010000171.1:0-8844 GCA_964401845.1 uncultured Rhodospirillaceae bacterium
GACACTGGAGCCCGATTCCAATACGCCGGAGTAAATCCGGATGAAGGTCAGGCTGCCGACGAAGGGGTCAGTCATGATTTTGAAAGCCAACGCCGCGAAGGGCTCTTCGTCGCTGGCGCTGCGGGTGATCTCCTCTTCCGTGCCCGCCTTGACGCCGGTGATAGCCGGAACGTCGCCGGGAGCCGGCATGAAATCGACCACGGCATCCAACAGCGGCTGCACGCCCTTGTTCTTGAATGCCGTACCGTTGAGCACGGGGACAAACTTGTTGGCGATGGTGCCTTCGCGAATGCAGCGCTTGAGGGTTTCCTCATCGGGCTCGTTGCCTTCGAGGTAGGCTTCCAGGACCTCGTCGTCCATTTCGACGGCGGTCTCAAGCAGCAGTTCGCGGTATTCGTTGGCTTGGTCGACAAGCTCGGCGGGAATGTCGGTGTAGTAGAACTCGGCGCCCAGCGATTCGTCCTTCCACAGGACGGCCTGCATCTTGACCAGATCGACCAGGCCGGCGTACTCGGCCTCGGCGCCGATCGGCAGTTGCGTAACCAGCGGGTGCGAACCCAGGCGATCCGTGATCATTTCGACGCAACGGAAGAAGTCGGCGCCCATGCGGTCCATCTTGTTGATGAAACACATGCGCGGCACGCCGTACTTGTCAGCCTGCCGCCAAACCGTCTCGGATTGCGGCTCGACGCCGGCAACGCTGTCGAAGACGGCAACCGCGCCATCAAGCACGCGCAAGCTGCGTTCGACTTCAATGGTGAAGTCGACGTGGCCCGGTGTATCGATGATGTTGATGCGGTGGTCGTTCCAGAAGCAGGTGGTGGCGGCGGAGGTAATGGTGATGCCGCGTTCTTGTTCCTGCTCCATCCAGTCCATCGTGGCGGCGCCGTCGTGGACTTCGCCGATTTTGTGGGACCGGCCGGTGTAATAAAGAATGCGCTCGGTGGTGGTGGTCTTGCCGGCGTCAATGTGCGCCATAATACCGATGTTGCGGTAGCGGTCTAAGGGGGTGGTGCGTGCCATCGTACTGCTCGTATCTCGTCCGTTAAACCGCGCTTACCAGCGATAATGCGAAAAGGCCTTATTGGCCTCCGCCATGCGGTGGGTGTCTTCGCGCTTCTTCACGGCGGCGCCACGATTGTTGGCGGCATCCATCAGTTCGCCGGACAGACGCTCTGTCATGGTGTTTTCCGAGCGCGCGCGCGCGGCGCCGATAAGCCAGCGAATGGCTAGCGCCTGACGGCGGTCGGTGCGCACTTCGACCGGGACCTGGTAGGTCGCGCCGCCGACCCGGCGGGAGCGGACCTCGACGGTCGGCTTGACGTTGTCGAGCGCTTCATGAAAGACCGAAAGCGGATCGGAGGAGCCGCGACCCTGGATCTGGTCGAAGGCGCCATAAAGAATACGCTCTGCCGTGGACTTCTTGCCCGCTTGCATGAGCGTATTCATGAACTTGCTGACGACGAGGTCGCCAAATTTGGGATCGGGAATGACGTCCCGTTTTACGGCTGCGCGGCGGCGAGACATTTCGCTCTACTCCCTACTTAGGACGCTTGGCGCCGTATTTCGAACGGCGTTGGCGGCGATCCGACACGCCCTGGGTATCAAGCACACCACGGAGAATGTGGTAGCGAACACCAGGCAAATCCTTCACACGGCCGCCGCGGATCATGACGACGGAGTGCTCCTGAAGGTTATGACCTTCACCAGGAATGTAACTCGTGACCTCGAAGCCGTTGGTCAGACGAACGCGCGCGACCTTACGGAGAGCCGAGTTCGGCTTCTTCGGGGTCGTCGTGTAAACCCGGGTGCAGACGCCACGCTTTTGCGGGCAGCCTTCCATCGCGGGCACCTTGTTGCGCGCTACGGGCCGCTTACGCGGCTTGCGGATCAGTTGATTGATCGTCGGCATGCTTCTCTTTTCCCTCGGGCTCTGGGCCCAATTCTGCGGCCATCGGGCCAGACAATTTCGTGGCCCACCGGACCGGTTAACGGCTACCTATCGGAAACCTTGGATCGCGCAAACAAACAACAGCGGGCGCTTGCGCAACGTCCGCTGTCAGGTGATCTTCGCCCACCCGAAAGGCTTGAATTCATATCTTTGTAACGATGTGCCCTTTGAAACGAAGGGCGACGTTACGTTCCGTTACCGCGTCTGGGCTAAGCGTGCCCACTACCGGCCCCGAAAGTGCGCGGAATATAGTGGAGGCCCCCAAGTGCGTCAACCGCAAAAAACGTGGATTTTTCGATTGTTGCTGCAGTGCAGCAAAATACGCACGAAGGTAATACCGGACTATCTTTGAGATTCGTCACTCCGACGAAAGTCGGAATCCATTTATCTTTTGTTTTCAAATACTTATCTCATCGACAAGCCATCAAAAACAAACAAACTGGACTCCGGCCTTCGCCGGAGAGACGAGATGTTGGCTGGTTGACGAAAAACGGGGCCCCGCAAGGGACCCCGTTTCGTTGGTTGAAGTATATCTGAAGACCAATCAGGCGGCCGATTCTCCTGCCGCATCCTCCGCCGGGCCTTCGACCTGCGCCAGGTCGGTGCCGTCGAAGAGGCCCTCCTCCTCGGCGATGTCGGCCATCGTTTCGGCGATCTCGAGATCCCGCTCGGCGGCGATCTGCTTGGCCCGTTTGACGGCGGCGCCGGTGCCGGCCGGGATCAGGCGACCGACGATGACGTTTTCCTTGAGGCCCGACAGGCTGTCGATCCGGCCGGAGACGGCAGCCTCGGTCAAGACCCGCGTGGTCTCCTGGAAGGAGGCGGCGGAGATGAACGAGTTGGTCTGCAGGCTGGCCTTGGTGATGCCCTGGAGGACCGATTCACCGGTGGCGAGCTTGAGGCCTTCGGCCTTGGCCCGTTCGTTGGCTTCCTCGAACTCATCGCGGTTGACCTGTTCGCCGAGCAGCAGCGTGGTTTCGCCCGGATCGAGCACTTCGATCTTCTGCAGCATCTGGCGCACGATGACTTCGATGTGCTTGTCGTTGATGCGCACGCCCTGGAGGCGGTAGACCTCCTGGATTTCCGCCACCAGGTATTCGGCCAATGCCTCGACGCCCATGACGCGCAGGATATCGTGCGGGACGGGGTTGCCGTCAAGCAGGGGCTCGCCCTTGTCGACCCACTCGCCCTCGGACACCGAAATGTGCTTGCCCTTGGGGATGAGATATTCGTAAGGCTCCAGCGATTCGTCATCGGGCTGCAGGATCAGCCGGCGCTTGGCCTTGTAATCCTTGCCGAACTGGATGTGCCCCGGGACGTCGGCGATAATGGCGTGCTCCTTTGGCCGGCGGGCTTCGAAAAGCTCGGCCACGCGGGGCAGACCACCAGTGATGTCACGCGTTTTCGACGATTCGCGCGGAATACGCGCCAATACGTCGCCGGCATGGACCTCCTGGCCGTCCTCGACACTGAGAATGGCGTCGACCGACATGAAGTAACGGGCTTCAAGGCCGTTGGGCAGTTCGATGATTTCGCCTTTCTTGTCGCGCAACGTGATGCGTGGGCGCAGTTCGGTGCCCTTGGGCTGCTGACGCCAGTCGATCACGACCTTGTTGGCGATGCCGGTGGCTTCGTCCGTGACCTCGGCGATGGAAACGCCATCCACCAGGTCACGGTAGCTGGCGAAACCGTCCTGTTCCGTGATGATCGGAATGGTGTAGGGATCCCAGACCGCCAGTCGGGCGCCCTTTTCAATCTCCTCTCCGGCGTCGACATTGAGCCAGGAACCGTAGGGCAACTTGTGGCGCGCGCGTTCGCGGCCGGAGCTGTCGGTTACGACGACCTCGGTGTTGCGGCCCATCACGACGTTGCGGTCCTTGGAGTCCTTGACGACGTTGCTGTTGTCGATGGAGACCGTGCCGGCGTGGTTGCTTTCGATGCCCGAGGTGTCGGCCAATTGCGCCGTACCGCCGATGTGGAAGGTCCGCATGGTGAGCTGGGTGCCCGGCTCGCCGATCGACTGGGCGGCGATGACGCCGACCGCTTCACCCATGTTGACCTTGGTGCCGCGGGCCAGGTCACGGCCGTAGCACACGCCACAGGCGCCGCCTTCGGTCTCGCAGGTCAGCACCGAGCGCAGACGCACACTGTCGACGCCGGCTTTCTCGATGGTGTCGACGATGTCTTCCTCGATGAGGTGGCCGGCCTTAACCAGAACCTCACCCGAGAGCGGATCGACGATCTTCTCGGCGGCGGACCGGCCGAGGATACGTTCCGACAGGGGCACCACGACCTCGCCGCCTTCCATGACGGCATCGACGACAAGACCTTGCTTGGTGCCGCAATCGGCCTCCACGATGACGCAATCCTGCGCCACGTCTACCAGACGCCGCGTAAGATAGCC
Organism: uncultured Rhodospirillaceae bacterium; assembly: GCA_964401845.1. Taxonomy (GTDB): domain Bacteria; phylum Pseudomonadota; class Alphaproteobacteria; order UBA2966; family UBA2966; genus CAYFKJ01. The sequence continues at coordinate 4,356 of CAYOAD010000171.1, forward strand.
CGAGTTCGCCGTTTTCAGCGCGGTGTCGGCCAGACCCTTGCGGGCGCCGTGAGTGGAGTTGAAGTATTCGAGAACGCTGAGGCCTTCCTTGAAGTTGGAAATGATCGGCGTCTCGATGATCTCGCCCGAGGGCTTGGCCATCAGACCACGCATGCCGGCCAACTGCTTCATCTGCGCCGCCGAACCACGGGCGCCCGAATCGGCCATCATGAAGATGGAGTTGAGCGGGATCTGCTCCTCCTTCTTCTTGGCGCTCTTCTTGGCTTTCTTGGCCGGTTTCTTGGCTTCTTTCTTTTCCAAGGCGGCGGAGGGCTGGTGGTGCTCGATGCCCTTCATCATCTCGTCGGCGACCTTCTCGGTGCACTGAGCCCAGGCATCGACAACCTTGTTGTACTTCTCGCCCTGCGTGATGAGGCCGTCCTTGTACTGTTGCTCGTATTCGCGCGCCAGTTCCTTGGTCTCGTTGACCAACTCGTCCTTGGCCTCCGGGATGACCATGTCGTCCTTGCCGAAGGAAATGCCGGCGCGGCAGGCACGGTCGAAACCGAGGCCCATCATACGGTCGGCGAAGATCACGGTCTCTTTCTGGCCGCAGTGGCGGTAGACCATGTCGATAACTTCGGAAATCTCTTTCTTCTTGAGCTGACGGTTGATCAGGTCGAACGGAACCATGGGATGTCGCGGCAGAATTTCCGACAGCATCATGCGGCCCGGCGTCGTGTCGATCCGGGTCGTCAGCGGCTTACCGTCCGAGTCCACCGTTTTGTAGCGGGCTGAAATCTTGGTTTGCAGCGTCACCGAACCGGAATCCAAAGCCTGATGGATCTCGCTCATGTTGCCGAAAGCCATGCCTTCGCCTTCGGCGCCCTCGTTGACCATGGTCATGTAGTAAAGACCCAGAACGATATCCTGCGACGGCACGATGATCGGCTTGCCGTTGGCCGGGCTGAGGATGTTGTTGGTCGACATCATCAGAACACGGGCTTCAAGCTGCGCTTCCAGGCTGAGCGGTACGTGGACCGCCATCTGGTCACCATCGAAATCGGCATTGAAGGCGGCGCAGACCAGCGGGTGCAGCTGAATGGCCTTGCCTTCGATCAGAACCGGCTCGAACGCCTGGATGCCCAGGCGGTGCAGTGTCGGCGCGCGGTTGAGCAGGACGGGATGTTCGCGGATGACCTCTTCGAGGATATCCCAAACTTCCGGTCGTTCCTTCTCGACCAGTTTCTTGGCCATCTTGATGGTGGCGGCCATACCCCTGATCTCGAGCTTCGAATAGATGAACGGCTTGAAGAGCTCGAGCGCCATCTTCTTTGGCAGGCCGCATTGATGCAGCATCAGTTCCGGCCCGACCACGATGACGGAGCGGCCCGAGTAATCGACGCGCTTGCCAAGCAGGTTCTGACGGAAACGGCCCTGCTTGCCTTTCAGCATGTCGGAAAGCGATTTCAGCGGACGCTTATTGGCGCCCGTGATGACGCGGCCACGGCGACCGTTGTCAAACAGCGCGTCGACCGATTCCTGCAGCATGCGCTTTTCGTTGCGAACGATGATGTCCGGCGCGCGCAGTTCGATCAGGCGCTTGAGACGGTTGTTGCGGTTGATGACGCGGCGGTAGAGATCGTTGAGATCGGAGGTCGCGAAACGCCCGCCGTCCAACGGCACCAAGGGGCGAAGGTCCGGCGGAATGACCGGCACGACGGTCAGGATCATCCATTCCGGCTTGTTGCCTGATTCGAGGAAGGCGTCGATCAGCTTGAGGCGTTTGACCAGCTTCTTGGGCTTCACCGCAGAAGTGGTTTCGGCCAGCTCGGTGCGAACGGTGATGCGTTCGGCTTCGAGATCGACCTGCTCCAAGAGGCTGCGGATGGCTTCGGCGCCGATGCCGGCCTTGAAGCTGTCTTCGCCGTAGTCGTCCTGGGCCTGGTAGAACTGCTCTTCCGTGAGCAGCTGAAACTGCTTCATCGGCGTCAGGCCGGGCTCGATCACAATGAAGTTTTCGAAGTAAAGGACACGCTCAAGGTCCTTCAACGTCATGTCGAGCAACAGGCCGATGCGGCTGGGCAGCGACTTGAGAAACCAGATGTGCGCCACCGGCGAGGCCAGTTCGATATGGCCCATGCGTTCGCGCCGCACGTTGGAAAGCGTGACCTCGACGCCGCACTTCTCACAGGTGATGCCGCGGTATTTCATGCGTTTGTATTTGCCGCACAGGCATTCGTAGTCCTCGATGGGACCGAAAATGCGCGCGCAGAACAGGCCATCGCGTTCCGGCTTAAAGGTCCGGTAGTTGATGGTTTCAGGCTTTTTGATCTCGCCGAACGACCAGGACCGGATGCGGTCCGGACTGGCGATCGAGATCTTGATCTGATCGAAGCTTTGCGTACTGCCGACTTGGCCAAAGATCTTCATCAAATCGTTCATGAGCGTATCTCCTTGAGCATCGCGCCGGCGGCGGAGAGGAATTCTCCGCCGCCGCGCGTTCCCTAATTAGTAGTTCTGCTGCGACAGGTCGACGTTGAGGCCGAGGTCTTTCAGTTCCTTGACCAAAACGTTGAAGCTTTCCGGAATGCCGGCTTCGAATGTGTCGTCGCCACGGACGATCGCCTCGTAAACCTTGGTCCGGCCCGCGACGTCATCCGACTTCACGGTAAGCATTTCCTGCAGCGTGTAGGCGGCGCCGTAGGCCTGCAACGCCCAGACCTCCATTTCACCGAAACGCTGTCCGCCGAACTGAGCCTTACCGCCCAGAGGCTGCTGCGTCACCAGACTGTACGGGCCGATCGAACGGGCATGGATTTTGTCATCGACCAGGTGGTGCAGCTTCAGCATGTAGATGTAGCCCACCGTTACCTTGCGGTCGAAGACCTCGCCTGTACGGCCGTCGATCAGCGTGCTCTGGCCCGACGCGTCCAGTCCGGCACGCTCCAGCATCTGATTGATGTCGGCTTCGTGGGCGCCGTCGAACACCGGCGTAGCAATCGGTACGCCGCGTCTCAGGTTGTCGCCGAGTTCCTGCAGCTGACCATCGTTCATGTCGGCGATGGCCTCGTCGAACTGGTCCTTGCTGTAGAGGTCCTTGAAGTACTTTTTCAGTTCATCCGACTTGGCGCCGCGTTTGACGTTGTCCACGACCTCGCCGATCTGACGTCCGATGCCGGCGCAGGCCCAGCCCAGGTGGGTTTCCAGGATCTGTCCCACGTTCATGCGCGAGGGCACGCCGAGCGGATTGAGCACGATATCGACAGGCGTGCCGTCCTCCAGGTAAGGCATGTCCTCGACCGGAACGATCTTGGAAATCACGCCCTTGTTGCCGTGGCGGCCGGCCATCTTGTCGCCCGGCTGCAGCTTGCGCTTCACGGCGACGAAGACCTTAACCATCTTCATAACGCCCGGCGGCAGTTCGTCACCGCGCTGGAGCTTGTCGACCTTGTTGTCGAAGCGGGCGTCGAGGCTGGCCTTGGCATCGTCGAACTGCTTCTTGAGCTGCTCCACGTCCTCCATGACCTTGGCGTCCTTGAGGCCGATCTGCCACCACTGGCCGCGCGACACCTCTTCCAGCATGGCTTCGGTGATCTTGCCGCCGGTCTTCATGTCCTTCGGACCGCTGACGATGATGCGGTTCAGCAGGACGGATTTGAGGCGGTCGTAGGTGCTGCGCTCAAGGATCTCCAACTCGTCATCCCGGTCCTTGGCGAGATGCTCGATCTCCTCGTGCTCGATGGCCAGGGCGCGTTCGTCCTTCTCGACGCCGTGGCGCGAGAACACCCTTACCTCAACCACCGTCCCGGCAACGCCCGGCGGCAGTTTCAGAGAGGTGTCGCGTACGTCTGAGGCCTTTTCACCGAAGATCGCGCGGAGCAGTTTTTCCTCCGGCGTCATGGGACTTTCTCCCTTCGGCGTGATCTTGCCGACCAGGATATCGCCCGGGTTGATCTCGGCGCCGATGTAGACGATGCCGGCCTCATCGAGGTTCTTAAGGGCTTCTTCACCGACGTTCGGAATATCGCGCGTGATTTCCTCCTGGCCCAGCTTGGTATCACGGGCCATGACCTCGAATTCCTCGATGTGAATCGAGGTGAAAACGTCATCGCGCACGATGCGCTCGGAGATCAGGATCGAATCCTCGAAGTTGTAACCGCCCCAAGGCATGAAGGCGACCAGCACGTTGCGGCCCAGGGCCAGTTCGCCGAGTTCCGTCGAGGGACCGTCGGCGATGATATCGCCCGCGGTGCTTTTGTCGCCGACACGAACCCGCGGCCGCTGGTTGATGCAGGTGTTCTGGTTGGAACGCTGGAACTTCAGCAGGTTGTAGATATCGACGCCGGACTGACTGACGTCGGTTTCGCCGGTCACCCGCACGACGATGCGCTTGGCATCGATCTGTTCGACAACGCCGGAACGCCGCGCCACCGTGGCCACGCCGGAATCGCGCGCCACGACTTCTTCCATGCCGGTGCCGACCAGCGGCGCCTCGGCCTGGATGAGC
>CAYOAD010000172.1:0-8821 GCA_964401845.1 uncultured Rhodospirillaceae bacterium
CCCGAGTTCGCCGTCATCGCGTCGCAAGCACTTTATCAGGAACTCAAGGACGGCCTTGAAGGGACGGGTGTTACGCCGGCGGCAGGACCCCAGGCTCTCATCGAAGCCGCCGAACGGCCTGCCGATTGGGTGATGGCCGCGATCGTCGGCGCCGCCGGCCTGGCGCCGACCATGTCCGCGGTAGCGCGGGGAGCCGTCGTTGCGCTGGCCAACAAGGAATGTCTGGCTTGCGCAGGTTCTCTCATGATGGATGCGGTTCAAACCGGCGGCGCAACCTTGCTGCCGGTCGATTCCGAACACAATGCGATCTTCCAGGTCTTCGAGGCCGAACGGCGGGAAGCGATCGAGCGCATCATCCTCACCGCGTCAGGGGGGCCCTTTAGGACCTTGGAGCCGGAAGTGATGGCGCATGTCACACCGGCCCAGGCCATCGCCCACCCGAACTGGAGCATGGGCGCGAAGATTTCGGTCGATTCGGCCACCATGATGAACAAGGGACTGGAGTTGATCGAAGCCCATCATCTCTTCGCCATGCCGGAGGAGAAAATCGAAATCCTCATTCATCCTCAATCGGTCGTGCACAGCATGGTCGGATACGCCGACGGATCCGTCCTTGCCCAATTGGGGACACCTGATATGCGAACGCCGATCGCCTATACGCTGGGCTGGCCGGAACGCATTTCCGCGCCTGTCCAGCGGCTTGATTTGGCTGAGATCGCACAATTGACGTTCGAGACGCCCGATACCCGTCGTTTTCCGGCTCTCGACCTCGCTCGCCAGGCGCTGGCGGCGGGCGAAGCGGCGCCGACCGTTCTGAACGCCGCCAACGAAATCGCCGTGGCAGGTTTCCTGGCTGAGCGTGTCGGTTTCCTGGAAATTGCGGAGATCGTTCACGGTACCTTGGACGCTTTACCGGGCAGTTCACCCACTTCCATTGAAGATGTTCTCGCCATCGACGCCGAGGCGCGTAGAATTGCCGCGGATTTAGTTGATGCGGCGACCGCAAATGGCGGAGCTCGATAGTCGATGTTCGAATTTCTGGATGGATTTCTGATCTATGCCGTCCCTTTCCTGGGCTTGCTAACGGCCGTCGTATTCGTTCATGAAATGGGTCATTTTCTCGTTGCCCGTTTGTTTGGCGTGCCCGTTGAAGTCTTTTCCGTCGGTTTCGGCCGAGCCCTGGTCAGTTGGCGGGACCGGGCGGGAACGATATGGAAAATCGGCTGGCTGCCCCTCGGCGGCTATGTGAAATTCTTGGGTGATGAGGACGCCGCCTCGGTCAAACGAAGCGAAGCCGAACTTACTGCGCCCGCAGGCGTCACGACATTCCACGACCAGCCGCTTTATTCGCGGGCCGCCGTGGTTGCCGCCGGCCCCTTTGCCAATTTCCTTTTCGCCATTTTCCTGCTGGCGGTTACTTTCGCCACCGTTGGCCAACCTTTCACGCCACCTGTGGTCGACAAGGTTTTCGACAACACGGCAGCATCCACCGCCGGCATTCTGAGCGGCGACCGGATCGTCAACATCGGCGGCCAGTCCATTCAGCGTTTCGAGGAACTACAGGTCATCATCAGCAACAGTCCGGATATTGAGCTGGAGGTTGTGGTCGAGCGCGACGGCTATGAATCGACGCTGATGGTTACCCCCGGCGCGCGTGAATTCGAAGACCGTTTCGGCACCACGCGGCGCATCGGTTTCCTGGGCGTGAGCCGGGGAGGGAGCGAATTTGTCCGCCACGGTCCGGTGTTGGCCGTGTGGTACGCAACTCGGGAAACCTACAATTTTACGATCATGACACTGCGTAACGTGTGGGAGATGATCGCACGGGAACGACCGGCCGATGAACTACGGGGAGTCCTGGGTATCGCCCAAATGTCTGGCCAGGCTGCCCAAATGGGTTTCGAATCCTGGCTTCGGCTCACCGTGCTGATATCGATCAGTCTCGGTCTGATCAATCTCTTTCCCATTCCGGTTCTGGATGGCGGACACTTGGTGTTTTATGCCTTCGAAATGGTGTTGCGCAGGCCTATTAGCGAGAGAATTCAGGAATTTAGCTTCCGTATTGGCTTGGTCCTTGTTATTACCCTGATGTTGTTTGGATTGTGGAATGACCTCGTTCATCTCAAGGTATTTGAGCAAATAAATCGGGTGTTTTCTTAATGAATTCTAGGGGGCGAGTAGTTTATCGGGTTGCAGGGTGGCTCGCGGCGGTGCTCATGATCATCGCCGTGCACGGGGACGTTGTCGCGCAAACAGCCCAACGGACGGTCCGCGCCGTACAGGTAGACGGCAATCAGCGGATCGAAGACGATGCCGTCCGGTCCTACATGACGCTGGCCGCCGGCGACCGCATTACCAACGACGCCATCAATCAGTCGTTAAAAGCGCTCTATGCGACGGGACTGTTCGCCGACGTCACGATCCGCTTGCAGGGGGATGTCGTCGTGGTTGCGATCGTCGAAAATCCGATCATCAACCGCATGGCGTTCGAAGGCAACAAGCGCATTGAAGACGAGGAACTGGAAACCGAAGTTCAATTGCGTCCCCGAATCGTCTATACCCGTCGGCGCGTCCAAAACGACGTCCAGCGCATCACGCAACTCTATCGCCGGAAAGGCCGCTTTGCCGCGACGGTGGAGCCCAAAATCATCCTACTGGAGCAAAACCGCGTTGATCTGGTGTTCGAAATCAACGAGGGACCGGTCACCGAGATTCGCAAGATCGACTTCATTGGCAACCACCGTTTCTCCGACGGTCAACTGCGTTCGGAAATCGCCACAAAGGAGTCCAGGTGGTACAGGTTCTTCACATCGGACGACAATTATGATCCCGACCGTCTGACCTTCGACCGGGAACTGCTGCGCAGGTTTTACCTGTCCAAAGGCTATGCTGATTTCCAAGTCGTCTCGGCGGTTGCCGAACTGACGCGGGACCGCAAAGATTTTTTCATCACTTTCACGATGGAGGAGGGGTCGCAGTACCGGTTTGGCACTGTCGAGGTGGAAAGCGGCCTGAAAAACATCGACGCCGCAAAGCTGAAAAAGCTGGTGGAGATAGAAACGGGCGAATTCTACAACGCCGACAAGGTTGAGGAAGCCATTCAGGCGCTGACCTTTGAAGTGGGCCGGTTGGGTTTTGCCTTTGTCGATATCCGTCCGATGACGAATAGAGACCGTGAGACCCGCGTAATCGATGTCAAATTCGGAGTCCGCGAGGGTCCGCGGGTCTATGTTGACCGCATCGACATCATCAACAACGTCAGAACCCTTGACGAGGTTGTTCGGCGCGAATTCCGTCTCGCCGAGGGCGATGCTTTCAATACTGCGAAACTGAGGGAAAGCCGGCGCCGGATCAATTCGCTGGGATTCTTCGACAAGGTCGTGATTGACGATGACCAAGGGCTGCTCGATGAAAAGTCACTTGGCGGCGCGGCCGGCGATTTTGCCGATGACAGGACCGTCATCACTGTCGACGTGAAGGAAAAATCCACCGGTGAACTGAGTTTTGGCGCTGGTTACTCGACCTCCGAGGCATTGGTGGGCGACGTCAGCATCCGGGAAAGAAATTTACTCGGCAGGGGGCAGGATCTGCGTCTTGGCCTCAACATTTCCTCGCGCCGGCAGTTGATCGACCTCTCTTTCACCGAACCCTATTTCCTGGACCGGGATCTGGCGGCCGGGTTCGACGTTTTCAATCTCAAGCGCGATTTCCAGAGCCAAAGTTCCTATGACGAGGCGGCGACCGGCGGCACGTTGAGGGCGGCATTTCCCATTGCCAAGAACCTTAGGCAGTCGGTGAGTTACACGCTTCGCAAGGACACGATTGAAAATGTCGGCAGTGACGCCTCCACCTTCGTGGCGGCTCAGGAAGGATCACGTCTGACTTCTTCATTGGGGTATTCTTTGATCTATGATGTGCGCGACAACCGCTTTCTCCCGAAGGAGGGATTCGTCGCCAGGTTTGGGCAGGATCTCGCCGGCCTGGGCGGCGATGTCAGCTACCTGCGGTCCAATTTCCGATTTGCCTACTACTATCCGTTCACCGAGGACTTGGTCGGAAGTTTCTCGACCGAAGAGGGGTATATCGTTGGCTTAGGCGAACGGGTCCGGTTGTCAGACCGGTATTTCGTCGGCGGCACAAATTTCAGGGGGTTCGAGTCAGCCGGCATCGGACCACGGGACAAGATCACGGGTGATGCGCTCGGTGGCAAAATTTACTATATCGGCACTACGGCTCTCCGCTTTCCGCTTGGTCCGCTGGAGGAATTTGGCGTCACCGGCAACGTGTTCACCGAGTTCGGCAGCCTGAGCGATCCGGATCTTGCTAGTATGACAAATGTTACCGACTCGGGATCGATCCGCTTCTCAACCGGTTTTGGAGTGGCCTGGAGTTCGCCGTTTGGCCCCATTCAACTGGATTTTACCGAGGCTCTGGTACATGAAGACGAGGACAAAAAGGAATTCTTCCGCTTTAGTTTCGGAACCCGTTTCTGACGCGACTTTGTTGTTGTCATTTTTCGCGATAGGGCAAATACGAGAATGAAAATGTTGTTTATTTCAATGCGCGCGCTTCTGGTGCCGGCCTTGGTCATGTTTGGCCTCGTTGCTTCACCAGCGGGGGCCGCCGACAAACTGGAACCGGCCGTCATCGTTTTTATCGACCAGCAGCTCATTCTCCGTGAATCGGAAGCCGCCAAGAGCATCCGAAAGCAAATTGACGGCTTTCGGATTGCCTACCGGGAAGACATTGTGGTCGAGGAAAAACGTCTACGAGTGGAGGAACAGGAACTCAAACGGCAACGGCCCTTGCTGTCCCCGGAAGCGTTCACCGCCAAGCGGCGATTGTTCGAAGATAGCGTTGCGAGCGTTCAGCGGTCCGTCCAGGACCGGACAAGGCTATTGGACCGGGCGTACACACAATCGATGAACGAAGTGGGTAAGGTGATGCGAGTGATTGTCGCTGAACTAACCAAAGAAATGGGCTTCAATATCGTGCTTGAGAAATCGCAAATTCTGTTCGCCCGCCGCAACCTTGATATCACCAAACACGTACTGGAACGCCTGAACGAGAAACTTCGCCATGTTGAGGTGCCGTCGCCCCAGGCGGCGCAAGACAAACAGTAATGGCTGATCCGCGTTTCTTTCAGCGCGCGGGACCCTTTACGGTTGCCGAATTGGCGGAACTCATCGACGCGGAGATTGACGGTGATTCAGATCGGTCGTTGACGTTGGAAGACGTCGCCCCGTTGGATATGGCCGGGTCGGCGGATCTCAGCTTTCTCGACAATACGAAATACCTTCCGGCGTTGGCTGATACTAAGGCCGGCGCTTGCATCGTCCGTCCGGAACATGCCGATCGGACGCCCGGTCATACGATCGCCCTCGTGACGCAGGCGCCCTACAAGGCCTATGCCTTGGCGGCGCAGGAGTTCTATCCGGGCCAAGAGGTGGAAGACGGTATATCCCCGGAGGCGTGTGTCAGCCCTTTGGCCGAAATCGGTGACCACTGCACGATCGCCGCCGGGGCGGTGATCGGCGCCGGCGCGGTGCTTGGCGCCCGCACATCGGTCAAGGAAAATGCCGTTATCGAGCCAGGCGTCGTGATCGGCCGCGATTGTTCCATTGGCCCGGGAGCATCGCTCAGCTATTGCCGGATCGGCGACAATGTACGAATTTATCCCGGCGTCAGGATCGGCCAGGACGGCTTTGGTTTCGCACCCGACCCCGCCGGCCACGTCAAGGTGCCGCAACTGGGTTTGGTCGTCGTCGGCGACAATGTTGAAATCGGCGCCAACACCTGCATCGACAGGGGCAGCGGCCCCAATACCGTGATTGGGGCCGCTGCCCCTGTCGATGCAGGTGTTGGCGCCGATTTCAACAGGGGCAGCGGCCCCAATACCGTGATTGGCGAAGGCTGCTGGATCGATAACCTGGTGCAAATCGGTCATAATGTCGAATTGGGCCGCAGTTGCATCGTCGTTTCCCAAGTGGGTATCAGCGGCAGCACCAAAATCGGGGATTACGTCGTGTTGGGCGGTCAAGTCGGTATCGCCGGGCACCTGCAGATCGGCGCCGGCGCTCAGATTGCCGCAAAGAGCGGCGTCATCAAGGATGTTCCCGCTGCCACCGTAGTCGGCGGCTATCCCGCGCAACCGGTGAAGGATTGGCACCGGCAATCGATCGTATTGGCCAGACTGGTGAAGGAAAGAAGGCAGAAGCAATGAACGAAACCACACCACCGGCGGAAGTGGATCCCATTGAGATCAAGCAGATCCTGGAGATGATCCCCCACCGCTATCCATTATTGTTGGTCGACAAGGTCAAGGATGTCGTCAGCGGCGAAAGCGCGACGGGGATCAAGAATGTCACGATGAACGAACCCCAGTTTCAGGGTCATTTCCCCGGCCATCCCGTCATGCCCGGCGTCATGATCGTGGAATCGATGGCTCAAACATCTGCGGTTCTGGTCGTCAAAACCTTGGGCGACGCCGGTCTCAACAAGCTGGTCTATTTCATGAGCATCGAAAATGCCAAGTTCAGAAAGCCCGTGACGCCCGGTGACCGCATGTACATTCAGATCACCAAGGACCGGCAGCGGGGCAATGTCTGGCGGTTCAACGGTAAAGCGATCGTCGACGACGCCGTATGTGCGGAAGCTTTGTTCACCGCGATGATTGTCGATCCCGAGGACGCCTGATGAGCGCTATTCACCCCAGCGCGATTATTGAAGACGGCGCGCATATCGGGGACGGCGTAACCATTGGTCCATACTGTTGCATCGGACCAGACGTTTCGCTGGCGGACAACGTCGAACTCAAATCCCATGTCGTGATTGACGGGCGTACGAGCATCGGCGAAGCCACGCGCGTATTTCCTTTTGCCTCTTTGGGGCACGAGCCGCAGGACTTGAAGTATGATGGCGAGAATTCCGTGGTGGAAATCGGCGCGCGGACGACGATCCGCGAGTATGTGACCGTTCATCCTGGTACGGACGGCGGCGGCGGCAATACGAGGATCGGTGACGATTGCCTTGTCATGGGAGCGGTTCACGTCGCCCACGACTGTATTATCGGCAACAACGTGATCCTGGCTCAGTCGACGGTTCTCGGTGGTCACGTGGTGATCGACGACTTCGCCATTCTAGGCGGGTCCGTCGGCGTGCATCAGTTTGTCAGAATCGGCGCACACGCCATGATCGGCGGCATGTCGGCCGTCGACCATGACGTCATTCCTTTCGGTTCCGTCAGTGGTGAGCGTGCCGTGCTCGGTGGCTTGAATATAGTCGGCATGAAACGACGCGGCATGGATCGTGAGGAAATAAGCGCTTTGCGCTCGGCCTTCGGGCATCTCTTTACCGATCAAGGCACGCTGCAGGACCGCGTCGCCGAGGTGGCGGATCAGTTCGGCTCGTCGGAAGCGGTGATGTCGGTCGTCGAGTTCATGCAGGCCGATACCTCGCGCGCTTTTTGCCAGCCCAAACCAGGGGGCTGAATTCCGATGACCGCTCCCGCCAAGCTCGGCATCATCGCGGGCGGCGGCGCGTGGCCGAGCCGTTTGGCGAAGGCTTGCCGGGATCAAGGACGGGACTGCCACGTCATTGCCCTGAAGGAACACTGTGACGAGGAGATGCTGACGGGATTGCCGCACACCTGGGTCGACATCGGCGCGGTCGGCAAGGTCTTGTCGGTGCTTGGGGCGGAGGGCTGCGCCGAAGTGGTCATGGCCGGCCCCATCGAGCGTCCCTCCCTGAGTTCCGTAAAGCCCGACCTTCGGGGCATGAAGCTGATCCCCAAATTGTTGAAGGCCGGCGGCGACGACGCGCTTTTGCGGGTTTTGGTCGAGGAGTTCGAAGGTGAAGGATATCGCGTCGTCGGCATCGACGACATTGTCGGCGGTTTGTTGGCGAGCAGCGGTGCGCTTGGCAGGCATGAACCCGACGAGGACGCGCTCAGCGATATTGCCCGCGGGGTGGAGGTTGCCCGGACCCTGGGCACATTGGACGTCGGTCAGGCGGTCGTCGTTCAGCAAGGCCATGTTTTGGGTGTCGAGGCCGCCGAAGGGACGGACCGTTTGCTGGAACGTTGCGGGTCCCTGCGCCGCGAGGGCAAACCCGGCGTGCTGGTCAAGGTCAGCAAACCCGGCCAGGAGCGCCGGACCGATCTGCCGACCATCGGAGTCGATACCGTTTGGGCCGCTGCAGACGCGGGTCTGGCGGGTATCGCCGTCGAGGCCGGTAATGCGTTGGTCGTGGATCGTTCGGCTGTTGGCGAGGCGGCCGACGCTGCCAATATCTTTGTTGTCGGGATCGACGCCGCCGAAAGCTAGGAGCCACCATGGGTCGGTTGATGGGAAAGTGCTTGTTGGCTTTATGCGGGTTGTTGGCCGCAGCCGCCTGGTCACCCGGTTTCGCCGCCGACCCGACAGTTCTGGCGTTCGATCAGGCCGTTTTCGGCGAAGACGGCAGCGGCCAACCTGGGGTGGCCAAGTGGGTCGGCCCGATACGCATTACGGTTATCGGAGACAGCGATCCCGTCGGCGACAAACTTCTTGAGGAATACGTAGCGGAAGTATCTGAAGCCGCCGGCTTGGACATCGATGTGGCGGCGCCCGCACCCCGGGGTGCGGCACGGCGGGCAGCCCTAGCCGTGTTCTTCGGCAATCCCGAAGCCTTCCTCAAATTTCTCGAACGTGAGGGTGGCGCGCCATCACCGGATTTGATGAAGCAACTGCAGGCCGGCTTTTGCTGGTCGAACTTGTGGATCGCCAACGACCGCATTATCCGGGCCGTGGTGTACGCCAAGGGCGCGGACCATGCGGTGGCG
>CAYOAD010000173.1:0-8700 GCA_964401845.1 uncultured Rhodospirillaceae bacterium
CTGGGAAATATCGGTCTATACTGCGCGCTGTCTGCCGCACTGCAGCAAAGGCCTTTACTTGGTGCTGCCGGGACGTTATGTCTTCGGCCCAAGTGGTGGCCATTAGCGAATTTCTTGGCGCGGTGGCGTGTGTTGAATTTAGGAGCGTGAGGCGGGTACGGCTTGATGGAAGAACTGCTTCTTGAATATCTGCCGATCCTCGTTTTTATCGCGTTGGCGGTAGGGCTGTCGGCGGTAATCGTCATTGCATCCCTCCTGGCCGCGCGGCAAAAGCCCGATTCGGAAAAACTATCCCCCTATGAATGCGGCTTTGAACCCTTTACCGATGCGCGCCAGCGCTTCGACGTGCGGTTCTACCTCGTCGCCATCCTCTTTATCATCTTCGATCTGGAAGTGGCCTTCCTGTTTCCCTGGGCGATCGCGCTGAAGGAAAACGGCATGTTCGGCTTCTGGTCGATGATGGTCTTCCTGGGCATTCTGACCATCGGCTTTATCTACGAGTGGAAGAAGGGAGCTCTGGAATGGGAGTAGACCCTTCCGCCATGGACGTCACCACCCGGACCGAAGTCGTCAGCGACCTCGACGCACCGTTCCAGCGCATGGCGCAGGACCTCGACGACAAGGGCTTCATCATCACCGAACTGGACAAGGCCGTTAACTGGGCCCGCACCGGCTCGCTTTGGTGGATGACCTTCGGTCTCGCGTGCTGCGCCGTCGAGATGATGCACACCTCCATGCCGCGCTACGACCTCGAACGTTTCGGCGTCGTGCCGCGCGGCAGCCCCCGCCAGTCCGATGTGATGATCGTGGCCGGCACGCTGACCAACAAGATGGCGCCCGCCATGCGCAAGGTCTACGACCAGATGGCTGAGCCGCGCTGGGTCATCTCGATGGGAAGCTGCGCCAACGGCGGCGGTTACTATCACTATTCCTATTCCGTGGTTCGTGGCTGCGACCGCATCGTGCCGGTCGATATCTACGTTCCGGGTTGCCCGCCCACCGCTGAAGCGTTGCTGTACGGCATTCTTCAATTGCAAAAGAAGATCCGCCGCACGAGATCGATTCTGCGTTAACAGTTCATCGTTACCGGATCCCCCCACATGGACGAAGCGCTCAATGAACTCGGCGAATATGTCGCCGCCGCATTGCCGGACGCCGTAACGTCGACCGAGGTCGCCCACGGTGAACTGGCCGTCAATGCCGGTGCCGGCGACATCGTGAAAGTGCTGACGTTTCTGCGCGACGATACGAACTGTCAGTTCCGCGAACTAATGGATATTTGCGGCGTCGACTGGCCGGGGCGGGAGCGCCGCTTCGACGTCGTCTACAATCTGTTGTCACTGACGCACAACCAGCGCATCCGGGTGAAGCTTCAAACCGACGAAGAGACGCCGGTGCCGTCGGTCACCGAGCTTTACAGCACGGCCGGCTGGTTCGAGCGCGAAGCCTGGGACATGTTCGGCATCATGTTTGACGGCAATCCCGATCTCAGGAGAATTCTCACCGACTACGGTTTCGAGGGGCATCCCCTGCGCAAGGACTTCCCGCTCACGGGGTATGTCGAGCTGCGCTATGACGACGAACAAAAACGCGTCGCCTACGAACCCGTCAAGCTGGCGCAGGAATTCCGCAACTTTGATTTCGAGAGTCCCTGGGAAGGCGCCAACTACGTGCTGCCCGGCGACGAAAAGGCGGAAGAGGGCGCCTGATGGGTGAAGTCCAAATAAACAATTACACCTTGAACATGGGGCCGCAGCATCCTGCGACCCATGGCGTGCTGCGGCTGGTGCTCGAACTCGACGGCGAGGTCGTCGAGCGCGCCGACCCGCACGTCGGCCTGCTGCACCGCGGCACCGAAAAGCTCATGGAGCACAAGACCTACCTGCAGGCGCTGCCCTACCTCGACCGTCTCGATTACGTCTCGATGATGTGCCAGGAGCACCCCTTCGTGATGGCGGCGGAGAAACTGCTTGGGGTCGAGGTTCCGATCCGCGGCCAGTACATCCGCGTCATGTTCAGCGAAATTACGCGTATCCTCAACCACCTGATGAATGTGCTCGCCCAGGCCATGGACGTCGGCGCCATGACGCCGATGCTCTGGGGCTTCGAGGAACGCGAAAAGCTGATGGGCTTTTACGAACAGGTTTCGGGCGCCCGCATGCATGCCGCCTACTTCCGCATTGGCGGCGTCCATCGCGACCTGCCGGCGGGTTTGACCGATCAGATCTTGGAATTCTGCGACGGCTTTCCAAAGATCCTCGATGACATCGAAGGTTTGTTGACCAACAACCGCATTTTCAAGCAGCGCAACGTCGACGTCGGCGTCGTGACGCTGGAGGAGGCCCAGGACTGGGGCTTCAGCGGCGTCATGCTGCGCGGCTCCGGCGCGGCTTGGGACCTGCGTAAGGCTCAGCCCTACGAAGTCTACAACGAGGTGGATTTCGACTTGCCGGTCGGCAAAAACGGCGACTGTTACGACCGCTACCTCTGCCGCGTCGAGGAAATGCACCAGAGCGTGAGAATAATCAGGCAGTGCATTGAGAAGCTGCCGGGCGGCCCGGTGTCTTCGACCGATAAGAAAGTGACGCCGCCGCGCCGGTCCGAAATGAAGGACTCGATGGAAGCCCTCATTCATCACTTCAAGCTCTACACCGAGGGCGTGCACGTCCCCGCCGGCGAAACCTACACGGTGGTCGAGGCGCCAAAGGGCGAGTTTGGCGTCTATCTGGTCTCCGACGGTTCGAACAAACCCTATCGCTGCAAGGTTCGGGCGCCCGGTTTCGCTCACCTGCAGGCCTTCGACTACCTCACCAGCGGCTATCTCCTGGCGGACTGCGTCGCGATACTTGGTTCTTTGGATATTGTTTTCGGCGAGATCGATCGATGACGGACGGCACTCAAGCCTTCGCCTTTACGCCTGAAATGGAGGCGCGCGCCAAGGAATTTATCGCGCGTTATCCGGCTGACCGCTCGGCCAGCGCCGTGATGCCGCTGCTGGATCTGGCACAACGTCAGAACGGCGGCTGGCTGCATCAGGCGGCCATGGATTATGTCGCCGATTACCTCGGTCTTGCGCCCATCCGGGTCTATGAGGTCGCGACCTTTTATTCCATGTACAAACTCAAGCCGATCGGTGAAGTCCACGTGCAGGTCTGCACCACGACGCCGTGCTGGCTGCGGGGATCGGACGATATCGTCGCGACGTGCAAACGCGTTCTCGGCATCGCCATGGGCGAAACCACCGAAGACGGCAAGTTCTCGCTGGGCGAAGTCGAATGTCTGGGCGCCTGCGTCAATGCTCCGCTGATCCAGGTCGGTGACGATTATTACGAAGACCTGGATGCCGAGCGCACCGAGGCCTTGCTCGAAGCATTCAAGCGCGGCGACACACCAAAGGCCGGCACGCAGATCCAGCGCCAGACTTCCGCGCCCGCGGCTGGCGGCCCCACGACGCTGCTGGAATTGGAGCAAGGTTGATGTTGCACGACAAGGACCGCATCTACACCAACCTTTACGGTTTTCAGCCGTGGAATTTGGAGGCCGCCAGAAAGCGCGGCGACTGGGACGGCACCAAGGCGCTGATGGACAAGGGCCGCGACTGGATCATCGACGAGATTAAAACCTCCGGTATCCGCGGCCGTGGGGGCGCGGGATTCCCGGCCGGCATCAAATGGTCGTTCATGCCGAAGGAACCGGGCGACCGTCCCGGCTATCTGGTGGTCAACGCCGACGAGGGCGAGCCCGGAACCTGCAAGGACCGCGACATATTGCGGCACGATCCGCACAAGCTGGTGGAGGGCTGCCTGTTGGCGGGTTTCGCCATGGGTACGGTCGCCGCCTACATTTACGTGCGTGGCGAGTTCTACCGTGAGACCGAAGCGCTGCAAGGCGCCATCGATGAAGCCTACGAGGCCGGCCTGATCGGCGACAACGCTTGCGGCTCGGGCTACAAATTCGATATCTACATACACCGCGGCATGGGCGCCTACATTTGCGGTGAGGAAACCGCCCTGATCGAAAGCCTGGAGGGCAACAAGGGCCAGCCCCGTCTGAAGCCGCCTTTCCCGGCGGCGGCGGGTCTCTACGGCTGCCCGACCACGGTCAACAACGTCGAGACCATCGCTTCGGCGCCCACCATCCTGCGCCGCGGCGGCGACTGGTTCGCCGGATTCGGGCGCGAAAACAATACCGGCACGAAGCTCTTTTGCATCTCCGGCCACGTCAACAATCCCTGCACCGTCGAAGAGGAAATGGGCATTCCGCTCAAGGAGCTCATCGAGCGTCACGCGGGCGGCATACAAGGCGGTTGGGACAATCTTCTGGCGGTCATACCCGGCGGCTCGTCGGTGCCGATGATCACCAAGGAGCAATGCGAAACCGCCGTAATGGATTTCGACGGCCTGCGCGAGTTGGGCTCGGGTCTCGGCACCGGGGCGGTGATCGTGATGGACAAGTCAACCGATATCGTCAAAGCCATCGCGCGGCTCTCGAAGTTCTACCAGCATGAAAGCTGCGGCCAGTGCACGCCGTGCCGCGAGGGTACGGGCTGGATGGCGCGCGTCATGGACCGCTTGGTTGACGGCCAGGCTGAGGTCGAGGAAATCGACCTTCTGGAAGAAGTCACCAAACAGGTTGAAGGACACACCATCTGCGCCCTGGGCGACGCCGCCGCCTGGCCGATCCAGGGTTTGCTGCGTCATTTCAGGCCTGAAATCGAACACCGCATCGTTCAGCGTAAGATCGCTGACGGCGAGCCCGCGCCCCAGGCGCCGTCGCCGGAAGCAGCGTAGGGAAGCGTTATGCCGACACTAAACATCGACGGCATCGAAGTTACGGTCGAGGACGGCCAAACCGTCCTGCAGGCCTGTGAAGCCGCCGGCATCGAGGTGCCGCGTTTTTGCTATCACGACCGCCTGGCCATAGCCGGCAACTGCCGCATGTGCCTGGTCGAGATGGAAAAGGCGCCGAAGCCCATCGCCAGTTGCGCCATGCCGGCCGGTGAGGGGATGGTCATCCATACCAACACGCCGGAAGTCAAACGGGCCCGCGAGGGCGTGATGGAGTTCCTGCTCATCAACCATCCGTTGGATTGCCCGATCTGCGATCAGGGCGGTGAGTGTGATCTGCAGGACCAGTCTGTCGCCTACGGCAAGGGCGCCAGCCGCTTCGCCGAACACAAGCGCGCCGTCGAGGACAAAAGTTTCGGGCCGCTGATCAAGGGAACCATGACGCGCTGCATTCACTGCACGCGCTGCGTCCGGTTCATCACGGATATTGCCGGCGTTGAGGAACTCGGTATGCTTTTCCGGGGCGAGCATTCGGAAATCACCACCTATGTCGAAAAAGCCCTGACGTCCGAAATGTCGGGCAACATCATCGATCTCTGCCCGGTCGGTGCGCTGACCTCAAAGCCCTATGCCTTCGCGGCCCGGCCCTGGGAACTGCGCCACACCGAAACGGTCGACGTCCACGACGCGGTCGGCAGCAACGTCCGGGTCGATGCGCGTGGCCGCCAGGTCATGCGCGTCCTGCCGCGCCTGAACGAGGACGTCAACGAGGAATGGATCTCCGACAAGACGCGCTTCGCCTGTGACGGCTTGATGCGCCAGCGTCTGGATACGCCATACGTCCGGCGCGACGGCAAACTGCAGCCGGCCTCCTGGGATGAGGCGTTCGGCGCGATTGCCGAGCGTCTGAACGGATTGGACGGCGCTAAGATCGGCGCCATCAGCGGCGACCTGGCCTGTGCCGAAAGCATGACCGCACTGAAGGATCTGATGGCCGGTTTGGGCTCGGTCAATATCGACTGCCGCCAGGATGGCGCCAAGATCGGCGAGGGCGCGCGGGCCGGCTACCTCTTCAACACGACCATTGCCGGTATCGAGGATGCCGACCTTTGCCTGCTGATCGGCGCCGATCCGCGCCGCGAGGCCGCCGTGCTGAACGCCCGCTTGCGCAAGCGCCACAAAATGGGCGGCTTCAAGGTATACAGCGTCGGCGCTGAACTTGATGCGACCTATCCGGTCACCGATCTCGGCGCGGGATCGGACGTTTTGACGGAAATCGCCGAAGGCCGTCACGACGTTTGTAAAGCGCTGGTAGAGGCCGAACGCGCCATCATCATCGTCGGACAGGACGCCCTGGCGCGCGAAGACGGCGCTCAGGTGCTCTCCGCCGCCAAATCCATCGCCGAAAAGACCGATATGGTCGTCGAGGGTTGGAACGGGTTCAACGTTCTGCACAATGCAGCGGCGCGCGTCGCGGGCCTCGATCTGGGCCTACTGCCGGGCGAGGGCGGACGCGACACGGCGGGCATCATCGCCGGCGCCGCAGCCGGGGACGTCGATGTGGTTTTCCTCCTCGGTGCGGATGAAATAGACATGACCGGCCTGGGCGACGCCTTCGTCATCTATCAAGGCCATCACGGCGACGCCGGTGCCCATCGCGCTGATGTCATCCTGCCGGGTGCGGCCTACACGGAAAAAAGCGGCATCTGGGTCAACACCGAAGGCCGAGTGCAGCGCGGATCACGCGCCGTCTTCCCACCAGGCGACGCCCGCGAAGACTGGACCATCCTGCGAGCTCTTTCCGAACGCCTGGGTAAAGTTCTGCCCTACGATAACCTGGCTGCGGTGCGGGCGCGCATGAGCGAAATCGCGCCACACCTGGCAAACATCGATGAGATCGAAGGTAACGAATGGGGCGATTTCGGCAGCGCCGGTAGCCTCGGCTCCGCCGACTTCGAATTGTCGGGCGCGGATTATTACCAGTCCGACCCGATCTGCCGCGCCTCGGCGACGATGGCTGAATGCAGCGCGGCAATCCTGGGCTCCAGCGGGGAGGCGACGGGTACCGATGGCTGAGCTCTGGTTCTCATATCTCTGGCCGCTGATCATCATTCTGCTGAAGATCCTGTTGATCGTCGTTCCGCTGCTCGTCGCGATGGCCTACCTCACGCTGATGGAGCGCCGGGTCATCGGTCTGATGCAGATGCGCATGGGCGCAAACGTGGTCGGACCATTCGGTCTGCTGCAGCCTTTTGCCGACGGCCTCAAGCTGTTCGTCAAGGAAACGATTTTCCCGACCGGCTCCAACAAGCTGGTTTTCGTCGCCGCGCCGATGCTGACATTCTCGCTGGCCCTCGTGGCCTGGGCGGTCATCCCGTTCGGCGACGGTCTGGTACTGTCCGACATCAACGTCGGCATCATGTATCTCTTCGCCATCTCGTCGCTCGGCGTCTACGGCATCATCATGGCGGGCTGGGCGTCCAATTCGCGCTATGCCTTTCTGGGCGCCATGCGCTCAGCGGCCCAAATGGTGTCTTACGAAATCTCCATGGGTTTCGTCATCGTCACCGTACTGATGTGTGTCGGCTCGCTGAACCTTTCGGATGTGGTCTACGCCCAGAAGGATCTCTGGTTCGTCGTGCCGCTTCTGCCCATGGCCGTGGTGTTCTTCATCTCGACGCTGGCCGAGACCAACCGGCATCCCTTCGATCTGCCCGAGGCCGAGGCCGAACTGGTCGCCGGTTACCAGACCGAATATTCGGCCATGGCGTTCGCGCTGTTCTACCTCGGCGAATACATCAACATGATCTTGATGAGCGCCATGACGGTCATCCTGTTCCTCAGCGGCTGGCTGCCGCCGATGGATATCGCGCCGCTGAACTGGATCCCGGGTCCGATCTGGTTCGCCGTGAAAATCGTCGCCATTCTGTTCGTGTTCATTTGGGTCCGGGCCGCGTTCCCGCGCTACCGTTACGACCAACTGATGCGTCTCGGCTGGAAGGTCTTCCTGCCGCTGTCGCTGATCTGGGTGGTCATCACCGGCGGCGTGCTGATGGCCTTTGACCTGGCGCCGTAGGAGGGCGAAGCGATGTCGTTTATCCAACGCAACGTGCGCACCTGGCTGCTGACCGAATTGCTGTCGGGCCTGGCCATCACCTTCGGCATGATGTTCCGCCGCCGGCCGACCCTGAATTACCCTTATGAGAAAGGCCCGCTCAGCCCGCGCTTCCGCGGCGAACACGCGCTGCGCCGCTATCCCAATGGCGAGGAACGCTGCATCGCCTGCAAGC
Organism: uncultured Rhodospirillaceae bacterium; assembly: GCA_964401845.1. Taxonomy (GTDB): domain Bacteria; phylum Pseudomonadota; class Alphaproteobacteria; order UBA2966; family UBA2966; genus CAYFKJ01. Next base: position 8,078 of record CAYOAD010000173.1, read on the forward strand.
TTTGCGAGGCGACCTGCCCGGCCCAGGCCATCACCATCGAAGCCGAACCGCGGGACGACGGCAGCCGCCGCACCACGCGCTACGACATCGACATGACCAAGTGCATCTACTGCGGATTCTGCCAGGAAGCCTGCCCGGTGGACGCCATCGTCGAGGGTCCGAATTTCGAATACGCCACCGAGACCCGCGAGGAGCTTTACTACAACAAGGACAAACTGCTCGCCAACGGCGACCGCTGGGAAAACGAAATCGCCGCCAATATCGCGGCCGATGCGCCCTACCGCTAGGCGAAGGAAGAGGACGTGAGAGTGAACAGGATACGCAAACGGATCGAGCCGGGGAGGGCGCCGTCGTGATCGTGCAAGCGCTGGCTTTTTATCTCCTGGCCGCCGTCACGGTGGCTGCCGCCATCATGGTGATCTCCGCCCGCAATCCCGTGCATTCGGTCTTGTTCCTGATTCTGTCGTTCTTCAGTTCCGGCGGTTTGTTCGTACTGATGGGGGCGGAGTTCCTGGCGATGATCCTGGTCATCGTCTACGTCGGCGCCGTTGCCGTGCTGTTCCTGTTCGTTGTCATGATGCTGAACTTCAACTTCGTGCACTTGCGCGAGGGTTTCCTGCAAT
>CAYOAD010000174.1:0-8483 GCA_964401845.1 uncultured Rhodospirillaceae bacterium
ATTCACGGGATAACTACGCCACATCCCAGGGCAAAAGAGAAGGCCCGAAGCGATGTTGCCATCACTCCGGGCCGTCCTCGGCGTCGTTTGCTAGATCCCGCGTCCATGCACTGACGGCTAGGTTCTTACGAAAGGCCCGGGGGCCTGTCAACGATATTTTGTGTCCGATTCGCGAATCAACCACAAAATCTAGTAGTCGTCCTGTAATTCCCACATAACCAACAACGCGCGGAGAGCGGCCACGAAGGCCAGCGGCTGGTCCAGGATCATATGGTGATGGGCATCGGGGATGACCACGATAGGAGCTTCCGGCCCCATGAGCGACATGGTGTATCGCGCCATCTCGTCAGTGACCAAACTGCTGTTTTCCGCCCAAAAAAAGGCACTACGGCATTTGGCGGAGGCCAAATGCTCGTGAAACGGTTCGGCGAAACGGCGCCCGTGCATGGCCTCGTTGTCGAATTTCCAGGTGAAACCGCCGTCCGCCTCCTTGACCGAATGGCGGGCAATATATTCGACCAAGTAATCGGGTGTACCGGGCTGTGGCGGGCGCAGGCGGAACCGGTTGACCGCCTCTTCGAAGGTGACATAGACCCGCTTCTCGCCCATGGGATTAGCTTGACCGCGGGCCTCATCGCTCTCGCCCGGGGGATAAAGGGGCGAATCAGCGATCACCAGGCCCGCCAGCATTTCACTGTAAAGGCTTGCGAAACGCATGGACATGAAACCGCCGAAACTGTGGCCAACAAGGTAGAAACGATCCCCCAGACCCGCATCCCGCGCCACGGCAAGCGCCTCCTTGGCCCGGAACGTGGAATTGTATTCCGGCCGATCCCCGCTGTCCCCCATGCCGGACAGGTCCATCGCCGCAACGCGATAGCCGTATCGGAAGAAAGGCGCGATATGGCTCCACCAATTTGCGTGCGCCCCGCCGCCATGGAGCAACAGAATGCCGCCAGGGTCCGCGACGCCGTCCCCGGCTTGCCACAGCAGATAATGGATGGAGCAGCCGTCCACCTGGATATGGCGGGATTGACCCTGTTGGCCGATGGCCCGATGAAACCAGTCCGGCGCCGGGGCCTGGACCTGCAATCTTTTTTCCTCTGACATGGGCGCCACTTATAACACCCCCACGCCACCCCTTGAACATACCCGGCCGTGGCCCTAGATTGGCCGGTGGAAGGGGAACGCATTCCGGTGTTGCGCGCGGGCTTCAAACCCGTTGAGGGGCGTTAGACGTGCCTGGTGGGTTCGACTCCCACTCTCTTCCGCCAATTTCCCGGTTTGGGACTATATGAAGCCGTACCCCAAAGCGACGGCATAAGCCAGCGCGCCCGTCAGCAGCACGACAAATGTCCAGGTAAGTACGACCAGCATATCCATTTCCACTCAACACCCAGCGGACAAGCCGCCCCAAATTTGTTCAACAACGATGACGCGCATAATTGAAATTTTGCCGCGCGCGGTCAATCAGGTGGAGACCTTAGTTGAGTGGATTTGGGCTCAAAAATAGGATTTATCGCGAAGTTTATCTGGTCATACCGTGACGGTGGGCGAACGCCGTCACGTCGGCGGCGCTATGGAGACCGAGCTTCTTCATGAGGTTCAGTCGGTGGGTTTCCACGGTTTTGATGCTGATCTCCAGCATTTCCGCGATCTCGCGGTTCTTGTGCCCGGCGGCAATAAACTTGAGGATCTGGATTTCCCGCCTGGTCAACAAATCAAGCGCCTCCGCCCCCATGTGATCGGGTGTCACCGTAATTCCGGCGACTGGTTCTGCCACGCTATCGTCGAAGTATTCGGCGCCGCGCACGACGGCGCGGATGGCCTGCACCAACTCGTCACGCGTGGCCGATTTTCGGACGTATCCGCTGGCCCCGGCATCGCGGCAGAGCGTCAGATAGTGTTCCGCCTCGGTCGCGGTGAGAACCAGTATCCTGGTCCTCAAGGCCCGGCGTTTAATCTCCCGTGTCGCCTCAATGCCGTTGAGGCCGGGCATACCCAAATCCATCAGCACGATATCGGGCTCGTGGGCCGCGACTTCGCGCACCGCCGCTTGGCCGTCGGCGACATCGATGCCGAGTACGTCGAATCCCGCTATACCGCCTAGGAGCGCACGATAACCCTCACGCTGCAACGCCTGGTCTTCGGCAATCAGAATGCGGATTTCGGAGGTCATGACCCGTCGGTTGTTTGCTGGGGTGCGATCAATGTTGTCAGGCGTTCACCTTATGGACGTTCATGTTTAATTGCCCATAAACTGCCAGCATGCAAGCGTTTCCGGAAAAGTTAAGGAGCGCTGCAGCGAAATATTTCGGATGGTGCAAGCCCGCCGCCACGGCGCGACAGCTCAATGACAGGTATATCCAGACACTTCAGAGCAATAATAGCCGGCGCTTTCGCATTCATTTTTTGCGCGGCGGTTTTGGTTGCCGGCCCTGCGGCGAATGCCGACCATGCGCCGGCGGGAACGATAGATCTTAGCAAATCCGGGCTCGATGACGGCAACCGCATAACACTGGACGGCAACTGGAATTTCTATTGGCGGCGCCTGGTGCCGGCCACCGATTTCGTCGCGGATCCCATCCCCAACCCCGACCACGTGCTGCCAAAGCTGCGGATGTGGAACGGCTTGGTAGTGGGTCCGGAATTACTGGGCGCCGAAGGCTTTGCAACCTATCACCTGCGTTTCGTGACGCCCGACACTGAAGCTCCGTTGGCCATACGAATCCCGGAACAGAACATGGCATTGGCGGTTTTCGCAAATGGCAGACGGATCGGCGGCAGCGGCACGGTCGGACGCAACGCCGCGGAGGAAACAGCGCGTTCAATGCCCCTGGTGCTCGAGCTTCCCACCGAGGGGCACACCATTGATCTCGTTCTGCACGTTTCCAATCACTACCACATGGAAGGCGGCGCCCGGCATCCTATCGTCGTCGGTAGTTCAAGCGATCTCAAGGCCGACCGCATCGCTTCCGCCATGGTGCGGTGGGGCGTGTCCGGTGCGCTTCTGATGATCGGCTTTATCGCATTGAGCGTCGCGCTGATCATGGGCCGTGAAGGCTACATGGCGGCTATCGGCGGTCTGGCGGTCGTCCTTGGGCTGCGGTTCATAACCACCGCCAAACTGCAGTACTTCCTCTGGCCCGATGCGCCGGCGCTTTGGTCGACGCGATCCGAGTACATCGGCCTGTTCCTCATGGGACCCCTGTACATTGCGTTCGTGCACAACCTGTTTCCGGGCGCGTCCTGGAAATGGCCGCCGCGCATCATCGCGATTCTCGGGGTGGCATGTTGCGTCTTTACGTTATACGCCCACCCGTTGTGGTTCACCTCGCTGAGGGATTACGGCATCATCACCGGTCTCGGGGGGCTCATATTCGCGCTCTTCCTCGCCTTGCGGGCAAAATACCAGAACCGGACCGGCGCGGGTCTGGTTGCCCTGAGCATCACGTTAGCCCTGGCAACGGCGCTGAACGATTCCCTGCATTACATGCATGTCATCTACACGGGCGACGTTACGCCTGTCGGCATGATGGCGGTTGTGCTGATACTCGGGCTGGTCGCCGGTGTCCGCATCACGGGCTCCTATGATCGTGAAAACCGCCTGAACCAGGTGTTCAACAGCGCGCCTGTGCCGATTTACCTGGTCGATCCCGAGGACGGCGAGGTCATATTCGCCAGCAAGAGGGCGACGACCAGCGGCGCGAACTGGTTGGTCGAGGGGCCCCGGCAGCAGCTGTCGTTCTGGCCCCAACTGCGAGAGTATCTGGAGAGTCACGGCGAGGCGTTCAGAAACGACGGCACCGCGGAAATCGAAATCGACGCCAAAGACACCTCCGAGGTGCCGGCGGCGCTTCACGTCGTTGCCAGCAGCCTGCTCTACGGCGAGGCAAAAGCCTGGTGTATCACAGTCACAGATGTCACCCGCCGGCGCGAAGCGGAAGCGGCACTGCAGGAGGCCAAGGAAACCGCCGAGGCGGCAACCCGGGCCAAATCCGAATTCCTGGCGGTCATGAGCCACGAGATCAGAACCCCGATGAACGGGGTGCTGGGATTGATCGAATTATTGAACGAAACGGAGTTGCCCGCCAAAGCCAAGGGGTTCGTCGGCCATCTCGCAAGCGCCAGCCAGCATATGTCCGACTTGCTGAACAATATTCTCGATCTTTCGAAAATCGACCTTCAGGCCCAGCACCCGGCTTCCATCAAATTCCGCGTCGAAGATACGATACGCGACGTGATCGAGATGTTTCAGGCACAGGCCGCCGCCAAAGGGCTTGTGCTGCGCTCCGAGGTCGATTTGCCGCCGGGTCAGTATCGTATGGGTGACGCCCAGACGCTGCGGCAGATCCTCGCCAACCTGGTCGGCAATGCGGTGAAATTCACCGAAGCGGGCGAGATCGTATTGAGCGTGTCCGGCGGCGGCGTAAAGTTTTCCGGATCGAACCTGTCGAGCAGTCATTTTATCTTCCGGGTCCGCGACAGCGGCATCGGCATCCCCAGGGATAAGCTGAAACACATTTTTGAACCCTTTGCGCAAGCGGAGGGGCATCTGGATAGCGACGTCGCGGGCTCCGGCCTGGGCTTGGCCATCACGAAACAATTGGTCGAACGATTGGGCGGCGAGATTTCGGTTGTCAGCGATTTGGGCCACGGCTCGATCTTCGATTTTCGCATCATGTTGCCGGCGGCCGAGGCGACGCCGCCCAGTTTGCCGCGAATCACCGCCAATCCCGCCCGGCTTCAGGGCGCCAGAATATTGATTGCCGACGATTCCGAGCTTGGCCGGCTGGTTATCAGTGAATACCTGCACGCCTTTGAATGCGACATCGAAGAGGCCGTCGACGGCCGGCAGGCGGTTGACATGTTTTCCGCCGGCGGCGGCACCTACGACGCCGTCCTGATGGACATGCGGATGCCGGAACTGGACGGTACCCGGGCGATCACGGAGATCCGACGGATCGAAATCGAGCGGGCCTGGGAGCCCGTTCCCATTATCGTCCAATCGGCCAATGCCTTCGAGGAAGACCGCGAAGCGGCGCTGGAAGCCGGCAGCAACATGTTCCTTGCCAAGCCGGTCCGGAAAAAGGCCCTACTGGAAGCACTGCTCGAATCGCTGGGCAAACCGCAAATATTGACGGAAGACGAGTTGAACGGCGGTCCGGGTCAGGAAATCGATCACTTACTGCCGTTGTTCTTCGAAGCCACGCACGAGAGCATCAGGGATTTGTCGGCTGCCGTCGAAGCCAAGGAATTCGATCAGTTCCCCGATATCCTTCACACTGCCCGCGGGCGTGCTGGAATGTTCCAGTTCAACGAGCTGGACAAGATCTTTCTGACCATCGACAAGGCATACACCGGTGGAGAGTTCGACCGCATAACCGACCTCGTCAGCGAAGCCCGCGTGATGCTGGATAACCTTGAAAACGCAAGGTAGATCGACAGCAACTCCCGCCAACAACGAGCCGCGGACGCCCCGATGTATGGCCGGCCATGAAAATCAGCTTGTTTTGGCTGTAAAAAATGTCTAACGTTTGTTAGATTTTCTGGAATGCAAAAAACCCTCGTATGGCTAAAGCCGAAAAAACCCGCGCCCGCATACTGGATGCCGCCGCCCGTCAATTCCGGCAAAGGGGATATGCCGCGGTCTCGCTGCGCAGCATCGCGGCGGCGGAAAAAATGAAGGGCGGCAGCCTTTACTACCATTTCAGTTCCAAGGACGAGATCGTCTCTGAGGTTCTCAACATCGGCATCGAAATGGTGCACCAGGCCGTCGAGACGGCGATCGCCGATCTGCCGGGCGACGCCACGCACGATCAGATCATCCGGACTGCCATAAAAGCCCACCTCAGGGCGTTCCTGGAGCACAGCGATTACACCTCGGCCAACGTGCGTATCTTCGGCCAATTGCCGAAGCCCGTGCAGAAATCAAACCTGGCCGCGCGCGCCGAATACGAAGATTGCTGGCGGCGCATACTGGGAAACGCCGAACGCGACGGCGCCCTCAACACGGGAACCGACCTGAATATCGTCCGTCTGATGCTGATCGGCTCGATGAACGCCACGCTGGAGTGGTTCGATCCCAAGAAGGGCTCGGTCGACAAACTGGCCGACCGTTACGCCGAAATGGTGCTGACGGGCATTGCCCGCAACGGCGATGAAAGCCAAAGGAAGGCGCCGAAATGACCCTCTTACAAAGCTCCGTCGATGTCCGCGCCGATGGCTTCCGCGAAAACAGTGCGCATGTGGCCGATCTCAACGCCGTCCTGCGAAAGCGTCTCGCCGTCGTTGCCGGCGGCGGCCGTGAAGCTTTGATCGAGCGTCACCATGCCCGCGGCAAGTTATTGGCGCGGGAACGCATTGACCGCCTGATCGATCCCGGCACGGCGTTCCTCGAATTCTCCACACTGGCGGCCTGGGGCCAGTACGGCAACGAGGTTCCCGGTGCCGGCATCGTCACCGGCATCGGCGCCGTAAGCGGCACGCTCTGCGTCATGATCGCCAACGACGCCACGGTCAAGGGCGGCTCGTTCTTCCACGAAACCGTGAAAAAGCACCTGCGCGCCCAGGAGATAGCCGCCGAGAACCGCCTGCCCTGCATCTATCTGGTGGACTGCGGCGGCGCCTATCTTCCGGAACAGGACCGCGTTTTCCCCGACCGCGACCACTTCGGCAACGGCTTCCATCGCCAGTGCAACATGTCGGCCACCGGTCTGCCGCAGATATCGGCCGTGTTCGGCGGCTGCACGGCTGGCGGGGCCTATATCCCGGCACTGTCCGACGAGGTCGTCATGGTCAAGGGCAACGCCCGCATACACCTGGGCGGCCCCTCGATCGTCAAGGCGGCGATCAACGAGGACGTCGACGGTGAAACCCTGGGCGGCGCGGAAATGCACACCAGTATCTCCGGCGTGTCCGATTACCTGGCGGAGGACGAACCGCAAGCTCTGGCAAGAGTACGGGATATTGTGGCCGGCCTTAATTTCCACCGGACCGAGGCGGTGGACTCCGTGCCTGTCCGGTCCCCGCTTTACGACGTAAACGAAATCGACGGTATCGTCAGCCGCGACCGGAAAATCCCCTACGACGTGCGCGAGATCATCGCCCGCCTGGTCGACGGCAGCGAGTTCCGCGAATTCAAACCCGACTGGGGCGAGACCATGGTCTGCGGCACCGCCCGCATCCACGGACACCCGGTCGGCATCCTGGGCAACAACGGCGCACTGCTGTCCGAATCGTCCCTGAAGGCGGCGCACCACATCGAACTTTGCAATCAGCGCCAAATCCCCTTGCTGTTCCTGCACAACATAACGGGCTTCATGGTCGGCGTGGATGCCGAACGCGGCGGCATCGCCAAGGACAGCGCCAAAATGGTCCACGCCGTGGCGACGGCCCGCGTACCCCGCATCTCGGTGATCGTCGGCGGCTCCTACGGCGCCGGCAATTACGGCATGTGCGGGCGCGGCTTCCGGCCCCGGTTCCTGTTCGCCTGGCCGACCGCCGAGGTCGCCACCATGAGCGCCGACATCGCCACCAACGTCATGCAGACGCTGAGGCGCGCCAGCCTTAAGGGCGACGAGGCGAGCCAGGCGGAGCTCGATGAAATCGAAGCCGGTATCCGGGCCCAGTACGGCGAACAAAGCGATCCCTATTACGCCACCTCTCGGTTGTGGGACGATGGCCTGATCGAACCATCCCAGACCCGCGACGTGCTGGGGCTGTGCCTGGCGGTCACGCAAACGACACCGGAGCCCGGCGAGTATTCGCCGGTCTACCGGATGTAGGCGGCGGCGATGTTTCAAAGAATTCTGATCGCCAACCGAGGGGAGATCGCCTGCCGCGTGATCCGTACCTGCCGGGAGATGGGCATCGCCACCACCGCCGTTTACTCGGAAGCCGACCGTGGCGCGCGGCATACCGGCGCCGCCGACGACGCCGTTTGTATCGGCCCGCCCGAGGCCGCCGCCAGCTATCTCAACGCGGCTGCCCTCATCGCGGCGGCCACGAGCGTTAACGCCGACGCCGTTCATCCCGGTTACGGTTTCCTGTCGGAAAACGCGGATTTCGCGGCCCGTTGCGCGGACGCGGGCTTGACGTTCATCGGCCCCTCGCCGGACGTCATTCGGCGCATGGGATCCAAGATCGAAGCCAAGGCCGCCGCCGAGCAAGCCGGCTTGCCCGTCGTGCCGGGTTATTACGGCAATGATCAAGATGACGGGCTGCTGTCCGCCGAAGCCCGGCGCATTGGCGCACCCGTCCTGATCAAGGCCAGCGCCGGCGGCGGCGGCCGGGGTATGCGCCTGGTCGAGGACTTATCCGGCTTCGATGACGCCCTCGCCGCCGCCCGCGCCGAAGCCCTGAGCGCCTTCGGCGATGGATCGGTTTTGCTGGAGCGCTTCGTCGCGCAGTCGCGGCACGTCGAGGTGCAGATTTTGGCGGACCGCCACGGCCGGGTTCTGCATCTCGGTGAACGCGATTGT
>CAYOAD010000175.1:0-8441 GCA_964401845.1 uncultured Rhodospirillaceae bacterium
GTTTAGGCATGGGCTTCAATCAACTTGATGAACCGCTCGAACAGGTAGTGCCTCCCCCGGCCCCGAGGACAGCCACTACCTGTTCGAGCGGTTCATCAAGTTGATTGAAGCCCATGCCTAAACGCACCGACATCGAGAGTATTTTGATCATCGGGGCAGGGCCGATTATTATCGGGCAGGCTTGCGAGTTCGATTATTCCGGCACCCAGGCCTGCCAGGCGCTGAAGGCGGAGGGCTACCGGATCATTTTGGTGAACTCCAACCCGGCGACGATCATGACCGATCCGGGGCTGGCGGACGCGACCTATGTCGAGCCGATCACGCCGGAGATCGTCGAAAAGATCATCGAGAAGGAAAAGCCCCATGCCCTGCTGCCCACGATGGGCGGGCAGACGGCGCTGAATACGGCGCTGGCGCTCGACGACATGGGCGTGTTGGAAAAGCACGGCGTGCAGATGATCGGCGCCGACCGCAAGGCCATCCAGAAGGCCGAGGACCGCGAGGAATTCCGCGAGGCGATGGACAACATCGGCCTGGAGTGCGCCCGCAGCGTCATCGCCAATACCATGGCCGAAGCCCGCGATGCGCTGCCCCAAGTCGGCCTGCCGGCTATCATCCGGCCGTCTTTCACGCTGGGCGGCACGGGCTCCGGCATCGCCTATAACCGGGAGGAATACGAGGCCATCGTGGCGGCCGGTCTCGACGCCTCGCCGGTGACGGAGGTGCTGATCGAAGAATCGGTGCTGGGCTGGAAGGAATACGAGATGGAGGTGGTGCGCGATCGTGCGGACAACTGCATCATCATCTGTTCCATCGAAAACGTCGATCCCATGGGCGTGCATACTGGAGATAGCGTCACCGTCGCCCCGGCGCTGACCCTGACCGACAAGGAATACCAGATCATGCGCAACGCCTCGATCGCGGTGTTGCGCGAGATCGGCGTGGAGACCGGCGGCTCCAACGTGCAGTTCGCCGTGGATCCCGCAACAGGCCGGCTGATCGTGATCGAGATGAACCCGCGCGTCTCGCGTTCCTCGGCGCTGGCTTCCAAGGCGACGGGGTTCCCCATCGCCAAGGTCGCGGCCAAACTCGCGGTCGGCTACACGCTCGATGAACTGATGAACGACATTACCGGCGTCACGCCGGCGAGTTTTGAACCCACCATCGACTATGTCGTGACCAAGATGCCGCGCTTCACCTTCGAGAAGTTCGCCGGCACCGATGCGCTGCTGAACACCTCCATGAAGTCGGTCGGCGAGGCCATGTCGATCGGCCGCACCTTCGAGGAATCGGTGCAGAAGGCGCTGCGTTCGATGGAAACCGGCCTCAACGGCTTCAACGAACTGGAAATCGACGGCCTTGACGACGCCTTCACCGAGACCGAACGCAAGGACGCCATCCGCAAGGCGTTGGGCGCGCCGACGCCGGACCGGCTGCTGGTTATCGCCCAGGCCTTCCGCGAAGGCCTGACGGCGGCGGAGATCAATGCCGCCTGCAAGTACGACCCCTGGTTCCTGGCCCGCATCGAAGCCATCGTGACGGCGGAAAATGGCGTGCGTGAGAACGGTCTGCCGCGGACACGCGAGGCCCTGTTGAACCTCAAGAAGATGGGTTTCTCCGACGCTCGCCTGGCCGAATTGGGCGACGCCACGGAGCAATCCGTCGCCGAATTACGGGCCAAGCTGGACGTCCGGCCCGTGTTCAAACGGGTCGACACCTGCGCCGCCGAATTTGAATCGCAAACGCCATACATGTACTCGGCCTACGAGGACGGCAGTTGGACGTCTGCCGACGGCAGCGCGCTATCGGAATGCGAAGCAGACCCCTCGGACCGGCGCAAGGCTATCGTGCTGGGCGGCGGTCCCAACCGCATCGGCCAGGGCATCGAGTTCGATTACTGCTGCGTTCATGCGGCTTATGCCCTGTCCGAAGCCGGACTTGAGACCATCATGGTCAACTGCAACCCCGAGACCGTTTCGACCGACTACGACACCTCAGACCGGCTTTATTTCGAACCCCTGACCTTGGAGGACGTACTCGAAATCGTCCGGGTCGAACAACAGGCCGGAGACCTCGCCGGCGTTATCGTGCAGTTCGGCGGTCAGACTCCGCTCAAACTGGCGCACGGCCTGGAGGTGGCGGGCGTGCCGATCCTCGGCACCTCGCCCGACGCCATCGATCTGGCCGAGGACCGCGACCGATTCCAGAAGCTGCTGGCCGACCTCGACTTGCGCCAACCGGACAACGGCATCGCCACCTCCAACGAGGAAGCCCACGCCGCCGCTGAGCGGATCGGCTATCCGGTGTTGCTGCGCCCGTCCTACGTGCTGGGCGGCCGGGCCATGGAGATCGTCCACGACGAGGCCTCGCTGGAGCGCTACATGCGTGAGGCGGTCAAGGTCTCGGGCGACAGCCCGGTGCTGGTCGACGCCTACCTGCGCGACGCCATCGAGGTCGACGTCGACGCCCTTTCCGACGGTACGGACGTCGTGGTGGCCGGCGTCATGGAGCATATCGAGGAGGCCGGCGTGCATTCCGGCGATTCGGCCTGCGCCCTGCCGCCCCATACCTTGAGTGACGCCGTGGTCACTGAAATCAAGGTCCAGGCCGACGCTCTGGCCCGCGCCCTGGGCGTTATCGGTCTGATGAACGTGCAGTTCGCCGTCAAGGACGACGTCGTCTACATCCTGGAAGTCAATCCGCGGGCCAGCCGCACCGTACCGTTCGTCGCCAAGGCCACAGGACGGCCCATCGCAAAGATCGCAGCCCGCATCATGGCGGGCGAAAAGCTGGCCGATTTCGGCCTGTCATCGGCGGACGGCGTTGCCACCTCGGTACCCGGCCACGTCGCCGTGAAGGAAGCCGTCTTCCCTTTCGCCCGCTTCCCCGGCGTCGACATCATCCTAGGCCCCGAAATGAAGTCGACGGGAGAGGTCATGGGGTTGGATCGGGATTTCGAGACCGCCTTCGCCAAATCCCAGTTGGCCGGCGGCGTCAAACTGCCGCTCGAAGGCAAGGTCTTCGTTTCGGTCCGCGACAGCGACAAAGGCGACATCCTGGAAGCAGCGCGCGAGCTTGAACAACAGGGCTTCACCCTGATCGCGACGCGCGGAACGGCGCGGTTCCTCACCGAACAGGGTCTCAACGTGGCGGTCGTCAACAAGGTCCTCGAAGGCCGGCCGCACATCGTCGATGCCATGAAGAACGAGGAAATCGCGCTGGTCTTCAACACCACCGAAGGCGCCCAGGCCATTGCCGATTCGTTCGAATTGAGGCGCACGGCGCTTTTGCACCACATCCCCTACTACACCACCGTTGCCGGCGCCCGTGCCGCTGCGCAGGCAATTGCGGCGCTGCGTGCAGGAACCCTTGAAGTCGGGCCCTTGCAGTCCTATTCTATGCTATCGTACTGAGTAACGGACGCCCTGCAGGCCGGCGGACACGAGATGTCGGCGTGGTGGGATTTTTTTTGGGCTAAAGCCCAATTTTGCTGGGGGTGCGGAAACCTATGAACCCCCGCTAATTAAGGCAACGAACGATGGAACGAGTACCCATGACGGGCAGTGGATACGCCCGCCTGGAAGAGGAATTGAAACACCTCAAGACCAAGGAACGCCCTGACGTCATCAAGGCGATCGAGGAAGCGCGCGCGCACGGCGACCTCTCGGAAAATGCCGAGTACCACGCCGCCAAGGAAAAACAGGGCTTCATCGAAGGCCGTGTACTGGAGCTTGAAGACAAGATCAGCCGGGCCGAAGTCATCGATCCCAAGCTGCTGGGCGGCGACAGCGTCAAATTCGGCGCCACCGTTTGCGTGGCGGACGAGGACACCGACGAAGAATCGACCTATCAGATCGTCGGCGTTGACGAGAGCGACATCAAATCGGGCCTGCTGTCGGTGAGCTCGCCGCTGGCCCGCGCCCTTATCGGCAAGGAAGTCGGTGATTCCATCAACGTCGAAGCCCCCGGCGGCGCCCGCGGCTACGAGATCGTTTCCGTCGAGTTCAAATAGAGGTCCCCGCGAAAGCGGAGATTTGATTGGTGCAATTACAGCAGCCCCTGCCATCGGAGTGACGGCGGGGGCTCTTGTTTCTAATTACCGGAAACAGCCAAGCGGCATGCCGAACTCGCGCCAACTCCAAATAGGGCCCATTGCCGCTACAAAGTTCGGCTTATTGATGGTTGTTCTCCGGATGCGCCAATTATCCGATACAACCATTCACATCTTGAAATATCTATTTGAAAATCTAGATCAGATGCCGCACTGCGCTGATTGGCCAATTTTTGGGCGAATGCAGCGAAAACAACGCTGATTCTCTTTGCGAATTTTCCGGTAATCGAAAGCAAGTGTAAATTCAGGCAACCTGGGGGCGGGCGAGCTGTGAAGAACTTCAAAATCTCCACCAAGATATACTTGGGCTTCGGCTGCGTGCTGATTCTGGCGATGATTGCAGCCAGCGTTGGGTATATCGGCCTGCAGAACGCGGAAAGCACGTTTGCGACATACCGCAAATTGGCACGGCAAACGAACGCCGATGGCCGGGTTCAGGCCAATATGCTCATGACGCGGATATTCGCCAAGAATTTCGTCATCGATGCGAACCGGGAGAACATCATAGGCGTCCAGGAGCGCGCCAAGCGAACACTGTTACTTATCCGTGAAACCCTGGACCTGGCGGGAGTGGACACCGGCCGACAAGTCCTGTTGGAGGACCTGGAGGAAAGCCTCCAACGCTATGTCGCCAAATTTGAGGAAGTGACGGCGCTCCAGGCACAGCGCGATAACTTGGTCAACAACCAACTCAACGTCATCGGTCCCGCCACTGAACGGGCGTTGACCCAGATCATGAACAGTGCCGTTGACGACGGCAACGCGGTGGCCGGTTATCAGGCTGGAATCACTCTGCGTAGCCTCATGCTGGGCCGTCTCTATGCCAACCGTTTCCTGATTGAAAACGACAATGCGTCCCGTGCCCGGGCTATCCAGGAATTCCGGGATGTCGAATTCAACTACCTGAAGCTGACATCCGAACTGGAAAATCCGGAAAGGCGGGAACTGGCTAATCTCGTCCTGGAAAATCAGCGAAAATACCTGCAAGCCTTTGATCAGGTTCAGCAGACGATCACCCAGCGCAACAACCTTATCCAATATGAATTGGATCGCATCGGTCCGGCCGTTGCCAACCGCATCGAACGTCTTAAGCTTGCCATTAAACACGAACAGGACAGTCTTGGACCCAAAGCGGAAGCGGCGATTACCCGCTCCGTCGTCATATCCCTGACCGTTTCCGCACTGGTGCTGCTCCTCGGTGCCGTCGCCGCCATACTTATCGGCATGGAAATTACCCGCCCGATCCGCCAGCTTTCCAACGCCGCCGTTGCCATGGGCGAGGGCGATCTTGCACAGGACATGGACATCGATCGGGCTGACGAGATCGGCCTTTTGGCCAATTCTCTGACGGCAATGCGCGATTCCATCATTGATAAGGTAACGACGTTGGAGCAGGAAAACGCGGAGCGCCGGCGTGCCGAAAAGGAATTGGCGGAGACGCACGGCAATCTTGAGAACATTGTGGCCGAACGAACGGAAGAACTGGCGGCGGCGCGCGATGATGCCGAACAGGCGACCAAAGCCAAAGCCGAGTTCCTTGCCGCCATGAGCCATGAAATCCGAACGCCCATGAACGGCGTCATCGGCATGATCGATTTGCTGCAGCAAACCAAGGTCAGTCGCGATCAGAAGGAGATGATCGACACCGTCCGTTCGTCAGCCTATTCGCTGCTGACGATCATCAACGACATTCTCGATTTCTCCAAGATCGACGCCGGCAAACTGGAGCTCGAATCGGCGCCGATGTCGGTCTGCGACGTGGTGGAGGGCGTTACCGAAACACTTGCGGCTACCTCGCGGGAAAAGGGCATCCTCATTCGCTCGTTCGTCGATCCGGCCATTCCGGACGCCCTTCTCGGCGATTCGGTTCGTCTGCGCCAGATCCTGTTCAATCTCTGCGGCAACGCGGTCAAGTTTACCGAGCAGGGCAGCGTCACAATACGCGCCGACAAACTGCCGTCGTCCAGCTCAGGCAATATCAAGGTCCAGTTCCAAGTCATCGACACCGGCATCGGAATTTCCGACGATGCCCAGGCGACGTTGTTCGAAGCGTTCACGCAGGCCGAAGGATCGACAACCCGCCGTTTCGGCGGCACCGGACTGGGTCTGACGATTTCACAGCGGCTGGTTCAGATCATGGACGGGCGAATCGAGGTCGAAAGCGAACTGGGCAAGGGATCGTGCTTTTCCGCCACCCTGACCTTCCCGGTCGCCACCGAACACCAGATCAAGAGCGACGGCTATGAACTGCAGGATCTCAATGTTCTGCTGGCGGTGCAGGACACTTTCCTGCGCGAATCGCTTTTGAAATATCTCCGTCATTGGGGCGCCAACGTGACCATCCAGCCGGAATTCGAACTGGTCGAGTCACAAGTCGTTACAGCTGCCGAGACAACCACGCCGTTCGACGTGCTGTTCATGGAAAACATCGGCTTCCGCGCGCGTACCGACACCATTCGCGCTATTCAGGAGGCCGTGGAAAAAACTAGCACGACGTTTGTCCTGCAAGTCGACCATCGCCAGGCGGAGCGCGAGGATCTGGAAAACACGGTGTACGCCGTCCTCAATCCCATCAAACGGGCGGCCTTCGTGCGCGCCATCGCGGCGGCGGCGGGCCGCACCAGTCCGGACGTCGAATACGATGAGATCGAGGAAATGCCGGTCACCGCCGTCGAGCCGCCCAGCGTCGCCGAGGCGGAGGCCAGCGGCCAACTTATCCTGCTGGCCGAGGACAACATCACCAATCAGAAGGTCATCATAAGACAGCTCAACAGCCTGGGTTACACCGCCGTTTTGGCGGAGGACGGCGCGCTTGCCCTCGAGGCGCTGAAAACCCGAAAGTTCGCCATCCTGCTGACGGATTGCCACATGCCGAACCTGGATGGTTTCGACCTGACGCGCAAAATCAGGGAGCAGGAACAGGATGAGGGCGGTCCGCGCATGCCCATCGTCGCCATCACCGCCAGCGCCCTCACCGAGGAAGTTTCGCAATGCTACGAATGCGGCATGGACGATTTCCTGTCGAAACCGGTGGAAACCGCCAAGCTTCACATGGCCCTGAAGAAATGGATGCCGGATGCCCTTGGTGGCCCGAACGTCGTCGCCTTCGAACCGCCGGTCAAGGACGGCGACGATGAAAAGCGGCCCATCGACATCACCTTCCTGGAACAAACCTTCGATGGTCAACAGGACGCCATCGTCGAGATATTGAAGGATTTCGTAAATCCCTCCGTCCAATGCCGCGAAGAGGTCGAAAGCGCGCTTTCAGAGAATTCACTGGAAGGCGTGGCACAGGGATCGCACAAACTGAAATCGGCCGCCCGTTCCATCGGCGCCCACGATCTTGCCGATGTCTGCGAGGAAATCGAAACGGCCAGCCGAAAAGGCGATTGGGGCCCGGTAAAGACTTTAACACCTCAGCTTAACTCCCGGGTGGATGAGGTGGTGGACTACATCCAGCAACTCTGACAATCCATTCCGATGGTCCCCGGTTTACCTCCAAGACGCAGGTGGTTCGCCACGAAAAAAGGCCGCAGCGTGGGCTGCGGCCTTTTAGCTACTCGGTTACTACGCGGTTACTACTAGGTACTACTTTGAATTCAGTTGTGCAGGTTTTCGTACTTGGCCTGCAATTCTTCGGGCGTTTCCTCGAAATCCGGGTTCGGAATGATGCAGTCGGCGGGGCAGACGAGCATGCACTGGGGCTCGTCCTCGGCGCCGACGCATTCCGTGCACTTAAAGGCATCGATGACATAGATGACGTCGCCCATGGTGATGGCGTCGTTGGGGCACTCGCTGGGACAGGCGTCGCAGTTCGTGCAGTCATCGGTGATCAATAGCGCCATTGGCGTTACTCCTCGTTCATCTTGATATCGGTCAAGGCAGACTTTTAGCGGCCTTATGACGCTTCGGCAAGGCTCTCAAGTTCCTTCAGCTTGTCGTAGCGGAAAGCGCCCCAGATGGCGGCGCCGATGGCGCCGGCAAAGATCGAATCCGGGTGGTTCTCGGCCGGGAAATCCATCTTCTGCTTGGCCATTTCCTCGCGCATCGCGGCCATCATGCCGCTGTCGAGCGCCAGGCCGCCGGTCAGCAGCACCTTGCCGTCCTTGACCTTGGAAGCCTTGAGGAGCTTCACCAGCCGGCCGGCCATGGAAAGGTGGATGCCCTTCAGGATGTTGGGCGTGGAGATCGAGCGCGACACCATGTTGATGACGTCGGTTTCGGCCAGCACGGCGCAGATGCCGGAAACCTGTTCCGGATCGTCCGCCTGCTGCGAGAGTTCACCGACCTCGTCGATGGAGACGCCGAGGTAGCGGGCAATGTTCTCGAG
>CAYOAD010000176.1:0-8311 GCA_964401845.1 uncultured Rhodospirillaceae bacterium
GTTCCAGAACGAGCTTATCCAGCTTCTGCAGTACGCCCCCGCCACCGAGGAGGTCCACGCCCGACCCCTGCTGATCACGCCGCCCTGGATCAACAAGTTCTACATCCTCGACCTGAAGCCGGAAAACTCCTTCATCAAATGGGCGACGGAACAGGGCCTGTCGGTATTCGTCATCAGCTGGGTCAATCCGGATACGGAACTGGCGGAACGCAGCTTCGAGGATTACATGACCGGCGGCCTATTGGCTGCCGTGGATGCCGTCGAGCAGGCGACCGGCAGCGGTGAACTCAACGCCATCGGTTACTGCATCGGCGGCACCTTGCTGGCCTCGACCCTGGCCTACATGGCCGCCAAGGGCGACGACCGCATTAAGGCTGCGACCTTCTTCACCTCGCTGGTGGATTTCGAGGAATCGGGTCAGTTGTCCGTTGTTGTCGACGAGGCCCAGATCCAGTCCATCGAAGAAGGCATGTCGGAGCGCGGTTATCTCGAAGGCCGTGAGATGGCGACGACCTTCAACATGCTGCGGGCCAACGACCTGATCTGGTCGTTCGTCATCAACAATTACATGCTGGGCAAGGAACCCTTCCCTTTCGATCTGTTGTATTGGAATTCCGATTCGACCCGCATGCCCGCCGCGATGCACAGCTTCTATTTGCGCAATATGTACCAGCAAAATCTCCTGTCGCAACCGGGCGGCGTGACATTGAACGGCGTCGCCATCGATCTTAGCAAGATCAAGACGCCGACCTACATTTTGGCCACCAAGGACGATCATATCGCACCCTGGAAATCGTCGTTCAAGGCCACTGGAATTTACGCCGGCAAGAACCGTTTCGTGCTGTCGGCCTCGGGTCACATCGCCGGCGTCATCAACCCGCCCGCTGCCAAGAAATATTGCTATTGGACCAATACCAAGAACACCGCCGACACGGACGATTGGTTCAACGGTGCCAAGCAGCATGACGGATCATGGTGGCCCGACTGGATCAAATGGCTGGGCAAATACGCCGGCGACAAAGTCCCGGCGCGCCAGCCCGGCGACGGCAAACTTAAGCCCATCGAGGATGCGCCGGGTTCGTACGTTAAGATGAAGGCGTAACCGCCATTGAGGCCCCGGTTCAATCGGCGCTCGAACGACGCGTTCCGCTGACGCGGGCGCTGGCCGCCCAGGTATTCGCCGGCGTCGCCTGTTTCGGCCTCGCCCTGATGGTAAACCGCGGCACGGCATTTACTGTGCCCCTGCCGTTGGTCCTGGCAGCCCAAGGCATCGCGGCCGCCTACTTCAGTCATCGCTGGGGACTGGCGCGGTGGTGGCTGCCGGTTCAATTGCTTTTGCCGGCGGCCTTTGCCGGCGCCCTGGCGTTGGATATTCCTTCTTGGATCTACTTGGTCGCGTTCTTTGGCCTGCTGCTGGTTTACTGGAACACGACGGGCGAACGGGTTCCGCTCTACCTCACCAACCAAAAGACCTGGGCCGCCCTGGCCAACCTGCTGCCAACGCGAAACGCCGCAAGGTTCATCGACTTGGGCAGCGGCTTGGGCGGCACCACGCTTTACCTCGGCGGCGTACGCGCCGATATGCAATTCGACGCCGTGGAAAATGCTCCGGGGCCCTACGTGATTTCCAAAATCCGCCAGTTATTTTCCCACCGGTCCAACACCTCGATTTCCTACGGCAGCCTTTGGAACAGAGATCTTTCCAATTACAACGTCGTCTATTGTTTCCTGTCCCCTGCCCCAATGGCGGATCTTTTCGCCAAGGCGCGGGCGGAAATGAAAACCGGCAGCCTGTTCATCAGCAATTCCTTCGAGGTGCCCGGCGAGGAGCCTGATGAAATTGCCGAAGTCGACGACGGCCGCCGCACGAAATTGCTGATCTGGCGGATGTAGCGCGGCATCCAGGGTTGAAGCCAAATCGATTTTGGCCGACGCTGTAAGCCATGAAGCAACCGGTTAATCCAACATGACAAAGTACCAATGCGACGTCGTCATCATTGGCGGCGGCATCGCTGGAATCGTGACGGCACTCGAATGTTTGGACGGAGGAAAATCCGTCACCATCATCGACCGCGACGCGGAGGAGAACTTCGGCGGCCTGGCGAAAGAATCGTTCGGCGGCATGTTCTTCGTTGACACGCCGGCGCAACGCAAGGCCAAAATCGAGGATTCACCCGAACGCGCATTCGGCGACTGGTGCAATTTCGGTGAATTGTCGAAAGCCGACGGCTTGGCCTACGACTGGGGCAAACGATATGTCGAGCGCACGACGCCCGATGTGCATGATTTCATCGTGCCAATGGGGATCGGGTTCCTGCCCGTGCTCAATTGGATCGAGCGCGGCCTGACCCGCAAAGGCAATTCGGTTCCGCGCTTTCATATGGTCTGGGGTACGGGTCACGAACTCACGACGGTTCTGGCCAGGCGTCTGACGAACCACGCGCAAGCCGGGCGGCTCTCCCTGGTTTTCGGAAAGCGTGTGGAAGAACTGGTCACCACCGACGGCCGCGTCAGCGGCTGCGCCGGTCAGGACGAAATCACGGGCGGAGCCTTCCAGGCGGAAGCGGACGCGGTCGTGATCGCCGCCGGCGGCACCAACGGCAGCGATGATTTTATCCGCCAACACTGGCACGCCGATTGGGGCACGACACCGCCGGAGACGATCCTCAACGGATCCCACAAGTTTGCCGACGGTATGCTGCACGATGCGGCGGCAAAGGCTGGTGGCAGCCTCGTCAATCTGGACCGCAGTTGGAACTATGCCGCCGGCATCCCACATCCGCGCCCGCGCAAGCCGCGCCACGGCCTCAGCCTCGTGCCCTGCAAATCGGCGCTTTGGCTGGACGCCACGGGCCGGCGGATCGGCCCGGATCCCCTCATCGCCGGTTTCGACACCCGCGAACTCATCAAACGCATCTGCGCCGCCGCCGAAGCGAAGGCAACGCCGAAGTATTCCTGGCAGGTCATGAACCGCAAGATCATGCTCAAGGAATTCGCCATATCGGGCGCCGAATCAAACCCCGTCATCCGCGACAAGAGCAAGTTCGGGCTGCTGCGGAACCTGGTGTTCGGCAACAAATCGCTGGTCGACGCCACGATCGCCGATTCAGCCGAAATCGTGACGGCGGAAAACATTTCTGATTTAGCCGCAAAGATGAACGCCCTTGACCCGGCGACGGATATTGACGCCGAAGGTCTGGCCGGCGACATCCAAGCCTACGATACGGACATGGCGCGCGGCGAAGGCAATTTTACCGATGATCAGATCAAGCGCATCGCCCTGTTGAGGAAATACCGGGGTGACAAAGTGCGGACCTGCAAGTTCCAGAAGATCGACGACGCCAAGGCCGGCCCGTTGGTCGCCATCCGCACATTCATCATCAGCCGCAAAAGCCTGGGCGGCATCGAAACCGATCTTGATTGCCGGGTGGTCGACGCCGACGGCAAGGCGGTGGACGGTCTCTATGCGGTGGGCGAGGCCGCCGGTTTCGGCGGCGGCGGCATGCACGGGCTGAGGGCGTTGGAGGGCACGTTCCTCGGCGGTTGCATATTCTCGGGCCGCATGGCGGGCAAGGCTATCGTACTGGGTTCGTCCGGCGCGGGAGCGGAGGCTTGAGAAAATCCGGCGCCGAGCTGACGGTTCATGCCCTCGAGCAGTTGGGCGTGCGCTTCACGTTCGGCATTCCAGGCGTCCATAACACCGAAATCTACGATGAGCTCAACAGTTCCAAGCAAATCACGCCCATCCTGGTGACGCATGAGGGCGGCGGCGCGTTCATGGCCGACGCCGTAAGCCGAACGTCGGAGTCGATCGGCACCCTGGTGATCGTGCCGGCGGCCGGGACCACGCACGCCGCCAGCGGCATCGGCGAGGCGTTTCTCGACGGCATCCCCATGCTGGTCATCTGCGGCGGCATCGACCGCGAGACCGACAAAAGCTTCCAAATGCACGGGATGGACCAGGAAGCCTTCGTCAGCGCGTTGACAAAACGGACTTTCTTGGTCGAGAGCCACGCGGACGTCGTGCCGACGCTGTTTGACGCCTTCGACATTGCCAACGGCGGCGAACCGGGGCCGGTATTCGTCGAGATCCCGGTCAACCTCCAGCGCTTCAAGGGCGACGTCGACGCCCTGCCCGTATACCAGGCGCCGGCGGCTGGCGATGAAGTGGACGGCGCGGCAATCGCGACGGCTGTCGACCTGCTGCGCCGCGCCAAACGCCCCGGCCTTTTCGTGGGCTGGGGTGCGAAGGATGCCGCCGCGGAACTGGTGAAGCTGGCCGAACTGCTGGACGCGCCGGTCAGCACGACGCTGCAGGGCCTCAGTATTTTCCCCGGCAACCATCCGCTGCACACGGGGTTGGCCTTCGGCCCCTCCGCGGTCCCGGCTGCACAAAACGCCTTCAAGGAATGCGACCTGATGCTGGCCGTCGGTACGAAATTCAGCGAACTGGGGACGGGCTTTTTCTTTAGCGCCGAGGTGCCGGCGAACCTCATTCACGTCGATATCAATCCAGACAATCTCAACAGGAATTACCCGGCCAAGGTTGCCATCGCGGGCGATGCGACGGCGGCGGCGCGGGCATTGCTGCAGGGCTTGGGCAACGATGGCGGCACATCAAATCGGGCACGCGCCGACGTCGACCTCAAAGCCGGGATCGCCGCCGACAAAGCGGATTACCGCAACGCTTGGCAAAAGCACGACAGCCGGGGCCGGGTCAATCCGGAAAGTTTCTTCTCAAACCTGCGCCGCGCCATGCCCGACGACAGCATTTTCGTCGTTGACGACGGCAACCACACGTTCCTCACAGCCGAGTTGTTGCCCATCCACAACCCGGGCGGCTTCATCGGTCCGACCGACTTCAATTGCATGGGCTATGCCGTTCCGGCGGCCATCGGCGCCAAGCTGGCCAATCCGGAGACGAACGTCGCGGCCATCGTCGGCGATGGCTGTTTCACCATGACATGCATGGAAATCCTTACCGCCTCACGCAACGACCTCGGGCCGGTGTTCTACGTTTTCAACGACGGGGAGCTCTCGCAAATCGCCCAGGCCCAGCGCATCGTCTACAGCCGCACGCCCTGTACCGGGCTGGAAGGTCTGAACCTCGAAGGCGTTGCCCTGGCGACCGGGGCGCACTATCTATCGCTGAACGGGGGAGACGATGCGGCCGCCGTTATGGCGGAGGCCAACCGTCTGGCCGCTGAGACCTCGCGCCCCGTCATTGTCGATGTCGCCATCGACTACACCCGCAAGAGCGCCTACACCAAAGGCGCCGCCAAGACCAATGCCAAACGCCTGCCCCTGCGGGAAGCGCTGCGCTTCGTCGGCCGCATCGTGGCTCGCAAGGTGACGGGTTAGCGGTCGGAACGGCGCGAGGCGCGGCGGCTAATACACTTCGGGCAATTCCGCCTGTTTCTCCAGACACCTGTGGAATGCCGGCCGATCGTGAATTCGGTCGATGTAGGCGCGGGTCTGCGGGCCCAGGTGAACGTCGATCTTGATCGACCTGGCCAGATAAAGCGCATAACCGACGCAGATGTCGGCGATGGTGAAGCGGCCGGCGCACAGGTATTCCCTGTCTTCGAGAGCGCTTTCAATGGCGCGGGCGCGGGAGAGAAACCACTGGGTGTAGTCCTGAGCCACTTGGGGCTGTCGGCGGTCTTCCGGTTCGAACATGGAGTACCGCAGGATCAGGGTTTGGGGAAAGGTCAGTGTCGCATCGCTGCGGTAAAGCCAATTGAGGTAGGCGCCGAACTCGGGATCGTCCCGCTCAACCGACAGGGATGTCGGGCCAAAGCGTTCCACCAGGTACTGCGCCATGCCGGAGGACTCGGTCATGTAGGTCTCCCCGTCAAGCAGCGTCGGCACGGTGCCCAGCGGATTTACCTCCAGATACCCCTCGTGTTTGAAGCGCGGCGGGAAATCCATATTGACCAGTTCATAGTCAAGGCCCAGTTCCTCGAGCGTCCACAAGGGCCGCAGCGAGCGGGCATCCCGGCAATGGTAGAGTTTAATCGTCATGCGGCGGCTGTCCCCTCATCAGGTACAGTTCCCCCAACAGCACTATTCGAGTAACGAAATTTCCTTCGCGGTCAAGATCGGTATGCCGTTTCCATCCCGCTTAACCACACCCCCGCCGGACTTATCGCCGAACAAAGGCGTGTGGGTAAATGAAGTGCAGGCGCCCAGGAAGGAAACCAAACAAACCGCCGCCACCAGACGCGCAAGCTTGCGTCCGTCAACCATACCGTGCCGCATAAAGAAGTCCTTTCCGGTTACCTGCTAACAACAATCTTCGATCTCGCGAGCGGGAACGTAACGGAATTCATCAGATTGGGAAATGCCAAACTTTCTTTGGCGGATATTCAAGTCAATTAATTGACTTTGGCAACTATATAGTTGACGATAGATATCTAACGGATTTAACCGGAATTATTGCCCATGGCCGATTCGCAGTTAGATCGCAGAATTGAAACCGTCCGGCGGTTCAACAGATTCTATACCAAACAGATCGGCGTTCTGCGCGAGGGATTGCTCGAGAGCAAATACTCGCTGACCCAAGCCCGCATTATTTACGAACTTGCCCATCGCGATGCGGCTTCCGCATCGGAATTAAGCGCCGAACTGGGGTTGGATCCCGGCTATCTAAGCCGATTGCTGCGGGGTCTGGAGAACCAGGATTTGATCGTGAAAAAGCGTTCTCCCGACGATGGCCGCCGGTCGCTTCTCGGCCTGAGCCGCGGGGGCAAAGCGGCGTTCGGTGTCTTGAACGCCCGATCACGCGCCGAAATCGCCGCCATGCTCGAGCCGCTGTCACAATCGGAACAGGCGCGGCTGGTTGCGGCCATGTCGGCGATCGAACGGTTACTGGCAGGACCCCACGACGGCGCCTCGCCGGTCGTCCTGCGCAACCATGAGCCCGGCGACATGGGCTGGATTACGCATCTCCACGGCAAGCTCTATTCCGAAGTCTTTGGCTGGGACGAAACATTCGAGGCATTGGTGGCGGGCATCACGGCAGATTTCATCAATAACTTCGACGCGGCCAAGGAACGCTGCTGGGTGGCTGAAGTCGATGGCGAGGTCGTCGGCTCCGTCTTCATCGTCAACGCCGGTGAGAACGTCGCCAAGCTGCGCCTGATGATCGTCGACGTCAAAGCCCAGGGCCTGGGCATCGGCAAACAGTTGCTTAAAGAATGCATCCGATTTTCCCGCCGCAAGGGCTATCGCAAGATCACCTTGTGGACGAACAGCATCCTACTGGCCGCGCGCGGCATCTACGCCGCCGCGGGTTTCGAACTCATCCATGAGGAACCGCACAATAGCTTCGGTGTCGACCTGATCGGTGAAACCTGGGAATTGGATCTGGATGGGGAAACGCCTTGAGTTCGGCTGACGACACACCCGCCATCCGGCGCCTCGCCATGGTCGCCGGTACCGGCATGGGCATTCTCGTGGGCGCCGCCATGGTCGCCACCAAGTTCGTGATCGACCAGACCGATCCGGCTTCCTTGGCCTTGTTGCGGTATTCGATCGGTGTGCTCTGCCTGCTGCCCTCGGTCCTGATGACGGCGCGGATCCGAATAGAGCGTGCCGATCTGTTGCCCATCGCCGCCCTTGGCATCGGTCAGTTCGGCATCCTCATCGCGCTCCTGAATTTCGGCCTGCAGTACATCGGATCAGCCCTGGGCGCACTGATCTTCGCAACCTTCCCCCTGCTCACGATGCTCTTCGCCGCCGTCTTGAGGATCGAAGCGCTGACCCTCGCCAAATCCGCCGGCGTGCTGCTGACCATCGCCGGCGTCGGGTTCGCCGTCGGCGAAAAGCTGGGCGGGTCCGGATCGGTACTGGCGGGCTGGACCGGCGAACTCGCCGTGCTGGCGTCGGCGGCGGTGGGCGCCGCATGCTCGATCTTCTACCGCCCCTACCTGCAGAAATACCCGCCCCTCCAAGTCAGCGTCGTCGCCATGGCGGCGTCCGTCGCGTTTTTGGCCGTGCTGGCTGCGTTCGAAGGTTTCTTCTCGGGCCTGCCGTCTTTTACCTGGGGCGGCTGGCTGGCCGTGCTGTTCATTGGCATCAGCAGCGGTATCGGATACTACCTCTGGCTTTGGGCGCTCAAGCACGCGCCGCCGACACGGGTGGCGGTGTTCCTGGCGCTTGGCCCCATCACCGCCACGGCGCTTGGCGCCCTCCTGCTCGGTGAACAGATAAGCCTGCTCTTCCTGATCGGCCTGGCGGCGCTCGCGGCGGGTCTGTGGTTAGCCCATTTGTAGGACAATTGCAGGTCCAATTGTAGGACAAATAGGAA
>CAYOAD010000177.1:0-8210 GCA_964401845.1 uncultured Rhodospirillaceae bacterium
TCACCATGGCCTGGGAGAGTTCCTTGATTTCCTCCTCGTCCATCATGGAGAAAAGACGAGCGGAACGCTCCTCGCCGATGGCAAGCATCATGATCGCGGCCTTCTGCGGGCCCGATACACCCTTTAATTCGTCTTTGCCTGCCACAATCCCCCGATTCCGCTTGCCTCCCAAATGGCGCATAAAGCATCAAGGAGGCTCTAAAGATAGCTTATCTGCACAATTAATTCCATGGTGATCCACGTTGTCGAGGCCTCGGCCCGCCTTTACCGAACACATCCCTGCCGGTTCAATTACCGCTGTTTCCGTTCATTTATGGAGATGCGAGCCACAGTTTGAAATTTACCAGGGGCGGCTTCGGACAAACCCAATTAGCATGAAATTTTGGCCTTCGATAGACTGCGACACGGCCCAACGGCTGATATCCATAGGATGATCCGCAGTGACTGACATGACTGTTCATTCAAGAGCGATATTGCTTCGCCATTTTCCGGATCGTGAGGCCGACTATTTCGAGCCAATGACCGTTGGTGGGACGCCTGCCAGTATGGATGAGGGGGCTCGCCTCATCTTGGAGCAGCAAAAGACTATAACCTCTTCGGCAACTTGGGAATGGACGGAGGACAATCGCCCGTTTGCTGGTGCGCTGTCGGTTCTCTTCGATGGCCGAGAGGCGGCACGTGCGATCTTGGAGACAACGGTCGTGGAACTCCTGCGCGCCGGCGATTTTGATGAAGAGCTTGCCTATGCCTACGGTGAGGGCGAACGGACACTTGATTGGTGGCAGCGCGAGATAGGAGAACACTATCGACGTTTAGCCAAAGTCGGTGGGCATTCCTTCGACATGGATACGCTTCTCTATGTAGAGCGGTTTGAGGTTAGGCGGCGGCTCTGAATAGCTTGATCCTGTCCGCCGTTCCAAATACGTCAGTCGTGTTTCAGTGGCTTGGGTTTTCTTTCGCCCGAACTTCCTCCCAAACCCTTATCAGACTCGCACGGCGGCCAGGATATTTGTCGTGCAGTCTGTCCAGAGACTGAATTCGATCAGTCCTAAAATGCCGGTAGTCGGTCCTGTTTTCGCACCAGGCGACGACGATGCGAACCTCGTCAAAGTAGGCGATGAAAAGCGGCCAGATAACCCGGTCGGAAATCGTACCGTTTTGGTCTTGATAGACAATTTGAAGCTTTAACCGTTCCCGAATTGCCTGTCGTAATATCGCACCGTCAAATCGCTCAACTATTTTCGGCCGGGTAGATACCGTTCTAAGCCCCGCATCCAGAATAATCGGGCGCAGCTCCGTTGGAATTGCCGAGGACAGTTTCGTCAGAAGATCTCTGGCGTTTCGCGCAAGAGACGGATCGGCGCGGGCAACCACCCATGCCGCTCCGAGAGCCGCCGCCTCCAGTTCATCGGCCGTCAGCATCAACGGAGGCATATCGTACCCGTCGTCCAGGACATAGCCTGTTCCCGCTTCTCCGGTGACCGGCACATGCTGCGCAATTAGTTCCGCCATGTCGCGGTACAAGGTACGCAACGATATTTCCAATTCTTCGGCCAGGCTTTGCCCGGTCACGGGAGACCGGTTGGCCCGAAGGATCTGGATGATCTGAAAAAGACGTTCGGTACGACGCATTTCCTACTCTTACTGCCACGCTGCTGACATCATGGTGTCAGCAGCGTGGCAGTATCAAGGGCGCGATGCAAAATGAAAAATCGCCGTAATGGCCGGAAAACAGGAAACCAAAATGATCCATCTTCAGCGACTCCGCACGATCAACGCCAGGCCCGATGCCGTTTGGGCAGTCCTGGGCCGCTTCATGCATATTGATGAAATTTCGCCCCTGATAGCATCCGTCGACGCTCTCACGGATGGTGAAGACGGCGTGGGATCGAAACGGCGCAACCATTTCACCAACGGTACTTCGGTGATCGAAGAGGTGACGGCGTGGGAAGCCAATCGCAGTTATCGTGTCCGTTTGTCGGAAATGGCGGCCCTGCCTCTTCATGAAGCCCATGCGGAAATCTCCGTCGAGCCGGTGGACAGCGGGCATTCGACGGTGAGATGGTCATTCGAGTATCGCGTTAAATACGGCCCGTTCGGATGGCTGCTGGGTCAGACGATGATGAAACTGATGATGGGCAAGATTATCGACGCCAATCTGAAGGAACTCGCCGACAAAGTTGAGACGAACCAGACCACAACGGCCAACGCGACTTAAAGGGGAAGGCGGACACGGGCGTGGTCGTCCCAGTTTAGCCTGGCGCCAAGGTTGCGCCGGGCAGTGTTCGCTTGCGGTCTGCAAGTCGCAATAGCATCCTAGGTGTGGTCGAACTTGGGAGGGCAATAGAAGTGTATCCCCACAAGCCTGATCCGTGTCCTCGGAATATTGCTTCTCGCCTGGCTGCAGTTTTGTTTGGAACAGCGTTTGTGCTCGCCGCCTGTCAAGCGACAACGGGAGAGTCCGACAAGCTGACGTGGGATAGAGGCTTCGTCCATATACCGGGCAGCGGCGGAAAATGTTCGCTTAGGATGATCGGCTTTGAGGATGCAAGAGAGGATTGTCTTGCGCCCCAGCCGAACGGGACAAGCGGTTTACTCCCAGTCGTCCTTTTTTTGCACGGCTGCGGCGGCATCAATCAACGCCAATATCATGTCATGGAGCTTTTCACGAACCTTGGATACGTGACATTCATGCCCGACAGTTTTGCCCGCCCCAACCGTTGGAAGGCCTGTGGCGCCACGCGCCAGATACAACATCTCCGGTTTGCGGAAATCGCCCATGCCTTATCCGAATTCAAGAAAATTCCATGGATAGACCAATCACGTCTTGTTCTCGCCGGGTTCAGTGAAGGCGGCGTGATCGCCGGCAGATACAGCGGTTCGGAGTTTAAAGCCCGGGTCGTCCTGGGTTGGGGCTGCGTCGGCGGCGGCCTCACGGGCGAAGGTCCCTTGCTCAACCTGGTTGGCAAACGCGACTTCGCGACCCCCGGCGACAATCGCCTGTGTCCCATCGGATCGTCGTGGAAAAATTCATTGGCCCGGCATGTGAATGCCGGTCATAACGTGGCGGATGATCCGGAGACGGGCAGAATCATCAAGGATTTTCTTGACCAAGTCCTGTGAGATTCGAATCCGGCCTGAGAGCCGACTGGTCCATCTCGTCTGATTGAATTCATCTGGATAAGATCCGCACATGGCGGTCGTCGGGTTTCTTGATTTGATCCCCCTTTTGGATGCAACCCTTCTTGGGAAATATGTCTATCTTCATGGCGGCGGGCTGGGTAGCATTGCCTTGAATTCGGAGAATGGCGAGCAGCGCCGGAGAGAGGCCTTTCGATATGGATGACAAATATGCCGATGGCATGATGCGCGGGGCGGCCGGGGAGGTTTCCATTGCCGCGATGACGCCGCAGATCAAGGACCTGGCGCTGCAATACGGCGCCAGTTCGGTGGGCATCAACGATCTCAGCTCGCTGGCTGGCGGGCCGCCCTCAACTCAGCTCGATTACGTAATCGAGAACGCCCGCACGGCGATTACCTTCGCCGTCCCGCTGGATCAGGATCACATCCGCAATTTCCTGGCCAAACGCGACCGGCACGGCCACCAGCGCGACCAGAACCTGACAAACACCATCGCCAGCGGCATTGCCGCCCAGATCGCGAGCTATCTAACCGAGTTTGGCGCCGACGCCGTCGCGGTAATGGCGAATTCCGTATACCGGCAGGGTGACGGCAGAAAATACGTCGAACAGATGCCCGACCTTTCACACCGCTACCTGGCGGTGCGCTGCGGCCTCGGTTGGTTTGGCTTTTCCGGCAATGTGCTGACGCCCGAACACGGCCCCAACGTGGTTTTCGCCACGACCGTGACCGACGTGCCGTTCGCCGCCGACGAAGCGTTGGCGGAGGACGATAATTACTGCGACGAATGTCACGCCTGCAACGCTTCGTGCCCGTCCGGCTTCTTCCGTTACGGGGAAAAGGAAAAAGTCACCGTCACGATGGGCGGACGCGATTTCACTTATACCGAACGCCGCGACTATGCCCGCTGCACCTACGTCTGCGCCGGCTACAACGGCCTGCACCCCAACGGCCGCTGGTCGACCTGGTCGCCGGGCCGGTTTCCCATACCCAAGGACGACACGGAACTGAAGGCCGCCTACCGTCGGGCCATCCCGCCTTTCAACCGCCGGCCGTCGCCACCCGGCGTGACCAACAAACAGCCCATCACATTCGGCTTCAAGAGCCGTGATTTGACGACCACCTGCGGCAACTGCGCGCTGGTCTGCCACCCCGAACGGGAAGAGCGGGACCGGCGCATCAAATCGCTGCACCGAAGCGGCGTCGTCGTTCAGCACGATGACGGCAATGTTGAAGCGATGACGGCGGCCGAGGCGCGCGCTTTCCTCGAAGCGCTGCCGGCGGAAAAACGGCGGAATTTCGAATTCGTCGAGGACGCGGATTAGGCGGACAAACAACATAAGGAATACTGAATGATCTGGTTAGGCATCGTGCTGTTTTTTGGCCTTCACCTGGTGCCGTCGATTCCGGGAGCGCGGGAGAGCCTGGTCCGCCGCTTGGGTCCGAACCCCTACAAGGGCGTCTACTCCCTCATCTCCCTCGCCGGGCTGATCCTCATCGGTTGGGGCTACACGCGTGTCGACTATCATGAGCTTTGGCCCACGCCGGTCTGGGCCAGCCATTTGGCCCTCACCGTCATGCCGGTTGTCTTCGTCCTGTTCGTCGCCGCCGAAATGAAGGGCCACATCCGAAAGAAGATCAAACACCCCATGATCATCGGCGTCCTGCTTTGGGCGCTGGTTCACTTGCTCAACAACGGCGACCGGGCATCGCTCTACCTGTTCGGATCCTTCGCTCTTTATTCGATGTTCTCGATAATCTCATCCACCCGGCGCGGCAAGTTTCCCAACTACGACACGGCCAACGCCAAGCATGACGCCATCGCCGTCGTCGTCGGCCTCGCCATGTTCGGCGGTGTTTTGTGGGCGCACGAATTTTTATTCGGGGTGGCCCCGACTTTCTAGCTGCCGGGGGAGCGGCTCAAAGCCAGTCTTCCTCAAAAGGCAGGGTGCTCAGCACCTCGATGCCATCGTCTGTCACCAGCACCTGGTCTTCCAGCTTAACGCCTTCACGGCCGTCGACCGGACCTGAATAGGCCTCGAGGCAGAGCGTCATGCCGGGTTCGATGACCGCGTTGTAGTGGCCCAGCTGGTCGTACCACATCGCCGTGGGGTATTCGTCGCACATGCCGACGCCGTGCAGCAGGCAGCTGTAGACGTGCCAGGCATTGGGCCGGTTGCCGATTTCTGCGGCGAGATCTTTGGTCTCCAAGCCGGGACGGACGGTGCGCTTGATCTTCTCGAGGTGGTCGTGGGCGTGGGCATAGGTGCGGCGTTGTTCGTCGCTTGGTGCACCATCGCCCATCCGCCAGGTACGTGAGAGGTCGCAGCAATAGCCATAACTCCCGAGCAGCTCCGTATCGAAGGCCACCAAATCGCCGCCCTCGATCACCCGGTCGGAACATTCGTTGTACCAGGGATTGGTTCGGGGGCCGGAGGTCAGCAGGCGCGTTTCGATCCACTCGCCGCCCAGAGCAATGTTCTGCTGGTGCAGGACCGACCAGAGCTCCTGCTCCGTCATGCCCGGTTTCATGGCGTCTCCCATGATGAGGCAGGACTGTTCGCAGGCCGCGATCGAGGCCCGCATGGCGTTCAGTTCTTGCGGCGTTTTGATGGTCCGCGCCTTTTCCGCCAGGGTATGGCCGTCCAGGGCTTCCAACCCCATTTGCTTGAGCGCCAAAAACCCGGCCAGGTCAAGCCGGTCCACCGCCACGCGGCGGTTGCCGCCGCCGTGACGGGACACCAGATCGGCGATCTCCGCCGCCCAGGTCTGCACCGCTTCCCCGGCATCCTGTCCAGACATCATGTAGCACCAGTTGACGGCGGGGCGGACTTCGTCGATCAGGTCGAAACCCTCGGCCAGATGGTTGCAACTGGCGAACTCGAAATGCACGACCGGCCCTGAGGTTGAAACGAAGCTGTAGCGCACCGGATTGTGCAGGCTCCAGACCTGCATGTTGCTGACGTCGGTGGCGTAGCGGATGTTGATGGGATCAAAGAACACCGCGGCAGCCACATCTTCGACCGCCATGAACTGACGCAGGCGCCCGAGACGTTCGGCCCTCAGGGCGGCGACGTCAACGCTTGCGGGCGCGCCGGTAGACGTCAAGACGCCGCTTCCAGTGGCTCGGACCGGCCGTAGAAACCCAGTCGCTCCTCTGCGCTGAATAGTTTGCCGGGCTCCTCGTAATAGGAGAACACGGCAATTATGCGGTGTACGGGACCGGCGACCGGCGTGACGCGGTGGGCGCTGTACTTGCCTCTGAAGACGTTCAACGTACCAGGTTTGAGGGGCAGCGTGCGCAACTGTTCATCCTTGCCCGCCAGCAGGCGACCAACGCCGGCGTGGTTGGGATCGGTTTCGCTGCGCAGGTCCCGGCGGTACTGGAATTCGCCGCCCTCTTGCGGCGATTGCAGCAATAGGGTGGTGGTGAACTCGGAGCGGTCGAAATGCCAGTTCAACGCCTCGCCTTCGCTATAGCTCATGACGTTGGCGCGGGCCAGGGGATCGGCCATCACGTGGAGCTTGGGTTTGTCCATCGCGGCGGCGAGGAAATCGGCCAGCGCCGGCCACTCGTAGATGCGGCAAAGCAGGCTCCGAGGAATTTGGTCGGCGCAAACCGTATGGTTGACGGTCTCGAACTGACGCAACGCCGGATGGCCGGCCGGAAGTTCAGGTATGGATGGTTCGAAGTAGATGTTGTGGCTGCGCCGGTGCACAAAAGCGGATTGCTCGAATACCGGGGCCACGTCCGAGATGCATTGGCTTAGCGCCGCCCGTTGCAGAAAGCCTTCGAGATTGAACATGCCGCTTTCGGCCAGTTCCCGGCGGCAGTCCGAGATCAGTTTCTCGCCTTCGGGGCTTTGCAGCCGGTCGATGGGATATCGTTCCAGGTCGATAATGTCCCGCATGTTCCCGTCCTCCAATTCGAATTCGCATCTCAGACGGAGCCTAATTTCAATCGACCTGAAATCGCAATAAATACGTTCACGTCGTTGGCCAGAAAATTGCGGCGGAATTTGCTTGCGGAGTTGCGGTCGAAAAACTATTTGATAATACCTTGGCACGAACCCAGCTTGTTGTTTGATCAAATTAGCCGTTGCGTTGATGTCGACAATCGCCCACTGCCAAAATTGCGGAAAACTGTTCGATCAGGATAATGCCGCTTGCCCGCAGTGCCGGGTTCCGCCCCCTAAGCCGGGCACGGCGGTACTTGAAATCGGTGAATTCGTGCCGGATTGCAAGAACTGTCACGCCTTGTGCTGTGTCGCTCTGGCGTTCAAATGGGTCCACCACGACAAACCCGCCGGCGAGCCCTGCAAGAACCTGGGGGAGAACTTCGAATGCACCAAGTGGGACACACTGGAACAGGAGGGCTACCTGGAGTGCCGTTCCCACACTTGTTACGGGGCGGGCCAGGGGGTGGCGGAATTCCTCAAGGAAAAGAACCTGCCGAACTGGCGTGATTCAGAGGAAGGCAAACGGGTGGAACTGGCGGTCTTCCAGCGTGTCTACGCGGAACTCTACAGCGATTTCAACGGCCGCCCGCCACCTGTCAGGGTGACGTCGGGATCAGGTGGCGACGCCGAGGATTCGAAACGCCAAGCCTGAATTATGCCGGTCTCGCGGGCGGCGGGACAATCGGCTAGTATTCTTCAGCAAACAATTTTTTATTTGAGGGGACACGGAGATGTCGATTACGCGTATTAATCCCGGACCGCGCATGAGCCAGACGGTTGTTCATGGCGATACGGTCTACACCGCAGGCCAGGTGGCGGACGATCCCAGCGCCGACGTCGCAGGCCAAACGGCGCAGATCCTGGCCAAGATCGAAGGCTTGCTGGCGGAAGCAGGCACGGATAAGTCGAAAATGCTAACGGCAAATATTTGGCTTTCGGACATCTCAACCTTCAATGAAATGAACTCGGTTTGGGACGCCTGGGTGGATACCGCCAATCCACCGGTGCGGGCTTGTGTCGAAAGCAGGCTTGCCTTGCCGGAGTTTTTGGTTGAAATCATGGTGATTGCCGCCAAATAAATAGGTAAGATGAATCACAGGCGCCATTCAT
>CAYOAD010000178.1:0-8207 GCA_964401845.1 uncultured Rhodospirillaceae bacterium
CTTCATGCACCTTCATCGAGCCGATCTGCGCCGTGAAGGCGCTGCCGGAACGGCCGGCCACGACGATGGCAGTCAATAGGATACCGATTTCGCGCAACACCGAGACACCGATCAAGTCGACCACGAAAACTTCCGCGCCGAAACGCTGCAGCTGGGTCGCTCCCTGATAGGCCAAGACGATACCGATCAGGAAGGAGATCAGGCCGACGATGGGTAACGCGTTCAGGCCGACGCGCTCCATATGGTAAACCAGCGGCGTGAAGCGCAACTGTGACGGCCGGAGCAGCGTGACGATCAGTGTCTGCATGACCTGGCCGAGGAAGCCAATCCCGTCGACGATCTCGAGCACGATTTCCTCGGTGGTCTCGCCCACGTGGCGCACCATGGCGATGAAGGCGTTGCCGGGCGGTAGGGGTGCGGGGTGCGGCTTGTCGTTCGCCGCCATCTGATCGAGCATTTCCGCCACGGCCGCGGTGGCGCCGACAACTTCCGCCTCCACACCCTCTTCGCCCAATCGCTTGAGCGTGCGGTAGATCATCCAGGCGCCGGTGCTGTCGATGCCGTCTATGGCTGAAGCATCCAGGCGAAGGGCCGACCCGCGGTTCGCCGACAAGCCGTCGAGATCCTGTTGCAGACGCACCGCACCCTTGAGGTCCCAGCGTCCGCCGGCCTCGACCTCGAGACCGCCGCCCGCCGCTGCTGAACGCAACCAAGCGCTATCGTTGTTTGCTGTATCGTCGGCTGTCGTCAAAATGCCGCCGGGGATCCCCGCTCCCTCTTTGTTATTGGGCTATCCTGTCACGGAGCATCAGCCACGATCAAGAATGGCGGCCAACAATTCTCGGCGCTATGCTGCGCCCCGACTGTCGGCTGAACGTGAGCATGTTTGATGAGTAATACTTCCCAACCCGACGCGGGGTTCGAAATGGCAACGCTCGACCGAACCTTGTTGGGCGCCAGCGCGGGCTTTGCCCTCGCCTATTTCCTGTCGATCCCGCTCGATCCCTACCCGGGCGTAGTGGCCGTCAAGGGCGCTGCCGTCTTCCTGCTGGCGGTAATCGCCTGGCGCCGATCGCTCGGCCCCAATGGCATGCTCCTGGCTCTGGGGTTGCTGGCCTC
This sequence comes from uncultured Rhodospirillaceae bacterium, assembly GCA_964401845.1. Taxonomy (GTDB): domain Bacteria; phylum Pseudomonadota; class Alphaproteobacteria; order UBA2966; family UBA2966; genus CAYFKJ01. The sequence goes on from CAYOAD010000178.1 coordinate 1,120, forward strand.
GAGCGCCGGCGACGTCTTTCTCGGCCTTGATCGCGTCGGCCTGTTCGTTCAGGGGCTCGGCTCTTTCTTGGTCGCACATCTTCTGTACATCGCGGTATTCATTCGTGTCATGCCGCGGCCGCTGGTCCGGTCCCAGGGCGCCAACGCCATTGCGGTCTTGATGGTTCTCTACGGATTTATACTCGGGGGCTGGCTTTTTCCGTCGCTCGGGAGTCACACCCTGCCCGTCCTTGTCTATGCCACCGCGATCACAATCATGGGTGTCACCAGCGTGTTCGCTAACCTCTCAAAACCCTGGGTGGTGATCGGGGCGGTACTGTTCATCATGTCGGATTCGGCTATCGCCATCGACAAATTCCTGATCCCCATCGACGGCGTGGGCTACTTCATCTGGCCGACCTACTATCTGGGCCAATTGCTGATTGCGACTGGCGTCATTGCCGCGCTGAGCAAAAACCGTCCGCCGCGAGCCGAAGGAACAACATGACCAAATCCCAAAAAAAATCCAAGGCACGGAAGACTAAACCGTCATCCCGCATGCCGGGCTTTCAGGCGCTGAGCCGTAAAAAGCGTCTGGCCGAGGTCGCCAAATTCGCCAAAATGAGCAAAGCCGAGCGGGAGATATTCAACGATACCGGCAATTTGGATGAAGAGATCGCGGGCCGCCTGGTCGAGAACGTGATCGGCACCATGAACATCCCCGTCGGCGTCGCCACGAACATGATCGTCGACGGCCGCGATGTCATGGTTCCCATGGCGACCGAGGAATCCTCCGTAATCGCCGCCGTCTGCAACGCCGCCCGCCAGTGCCGTGACACCGGTGGTATCGTCACCTCGACTTCGGGTCCGCTGATGATCGCCCAGATTCAACTGGTCGGCGTGGCGGCGCCGGAGACCGCCCGTCTGCGCATCTTGGAGCGCAAAACGGACATTGCGGAAATCTGCAACGCCACGGATCCCTTGCTGGTTGAATTCGGCGGCGGCTTCCACGATTTGGAAGTCCGCGTGATCGAAACGCGCAGCGGACCCATGGTCATCACTCACATTATCGTCGATACCCGTGATGCGATGGGCGCCAACGCGGTCAACAGCATGGCCGAGACGCTGGCCCCTCACATCGCCGAGTGGACCGGGGGCACGACGCGATTGCGCATCCTTTCGAATTTGGCCGACAGGCGTCTGGCCCGCGCCCGGGGGGTGTGGAAATCCAGAACGATTGGCGGCGCCAAAGTGCGGGACGGTATGATCGAGGCCTATCATTTCGCCGATGCCGATCCCTACCGCGCCACGACCCATAACAAGGGCATCATGAACGGCATCTCGGCCGTTACCCTGGCGACTGGCAACGACACCCGCGCCATCGAGGCCGGCGCCCACGCCTATGCCGCACGGGATGGCTGGTACGGGCCGCTGACGCGCTGGGAAGTCGATGAAGCCGGACATTTGAACGGCGTCCTGGAACTGCCGTTGGCCTTGGGCATCGTCGGCGGCGCCACCAAGGCCCATCCGACGGCGCAGGCCTGCCTTTCGATCATGGGCATCGAAGGGGCGGAAGACCTGCAGCGGATCGTCGCGGCGGTCGGTCTTTTGCAGAACTTCTCGGCCCTGAAAGCCCTGGCGACGGTCGGAGTGCAAAAGGGGCACATGGCGCTGCATGCCCAGAACATTGCCATGATGGCCGGCGCCAAAGGTCCGGAAATCGACGCGGTTGCCAAGCGGTTGGCGAAGAAGGGTACCGTTCGGCAGGATGTCGCGGCGGCTGAACTGACGAAATTGCGACTTGGACGCAAGTAATTTTTTTCATTTGTATGATGAATATATTTTTGCGTCTTACGTTCGGGTGTGTAAGATGTTCGGCGTAAAAAGTGAAGTTCGGGTGGGCGTTTTGAACATGTTCAAGCGGTCATACCGGTCCAAGAGCGGCGGAACGATGGGAGTCGGTCGTCGTAAAAACAAGTAGGCTTTACCCTAGTGGGAGGACTAAATATGCGTTTATCCAAGATTCTTAAGACCACCGCGGCGGCGGGTCTTGTCGGCCTCACGGCGCTTGCCGTAGGCGGCGCGGCCGACGCCAAGGTGCGCATGAAGATGCAAAGCACCTTCGGCAGCAAGCTGTCGATCCTTGGTGAATCCGGCAAACATTTTGAAAGTCTCGTGAAGACGCTTTCGAATGGCGACTTGGAGTTCAAGTTCTATGAACCCGGCGCGCTGATCCCGTCACTCGAAGGTTTTGATGCGGCCAAGGCCGGTTCGGTGGACGCCGTTTGGGGCACTGCCGGTTATCACGTTGGCAAAATCCCCGCCATGTCGTTCTTCACGGCCGTGCCTTTCGGTCCCGGCGCTAGTGAAATCCTGAGCTGGATGTGGTACGGCGGCGGCGATGACATCTACAACGAAGTCTATGACAAGAACGGTCTCAAGGGCTTCCACTGCTTTATCATCGCACCGGAAACCTCAGGCTGGTTTAAAGAGCCGATCACGGACGTCTCACAGTTGAAGGGCCTGAAAATGCGCTTCTTCGGTCTGGGCGCCAAGGTCATGACCAAGCTCGGCGCGGCGACCCAGCTACTGTCGGCTGCGGACATCTATCCGGCTCTGGAACGCGGCGTCATCCAGGCGACCGAGTTCTCCATGCCTTCGATTGATAAGAACCTCGGTTTCTATCAGATTGCCAAGCACAACTACTTCCCGGGCTGGCACCAGCAATCGTCGGTTGGTGAATTGCTGATGAACAAAGCCAAGTGGGATGGTCTTTCCGATTGGCACAAATCTATCGTCAAAACGGCTTGCGACGCCACCATCGCCTGGTCGCTGGTTCGCTCGGACGCCATTCAGTCCGACGCCATGGCTTGGATGCAGGAAAAGGGCGTGACCCTTCACGACTGGTCGCCTGAATTTATGGCCAAGTTCAAGGCCGGTTGGGAAGCCGTGGTGGCGGAAGAAGTCGCCAAGGACCCGCTTTTCAAGCGCACATACGAAAGCTACACCGCATTCCGTAAGAAGTTTGCAGTATGGGGCAACCGCGCATACATCAAGTAGGTTGCCACAGGATCGGAAGAACAATTCCGATGCGTAGGGATAAGCCGGAGTCCGTGATCTGGGCTCCGGCACCCACCGCGCGGAATACAACAAGCGGCGCAACATTGATTTATGTTGGCGCCTGAACTATGTTCCCCGCCAATTCCTCCATTTCATTCGTTAATCAATCTTATTCCCGTGACGCGTACCCTCTGCGCGGCCCGGTCATTTTGCGTCGGCGGTAGTACCCCAATTGAAGGTTTGAAGGCGATCACATGTTCATAGACCTCTTCACCGACTTTCTGCCCGTGTTCATGTTCGCGACATTGGCATTACTTCTGTTCACAGGCTATCCGGTGGCCTTCCTGCTGGGCGGCATCGCCATCGCCTATGGCCTGATCGGCTATACCATGGGCGTCTTTTCGCTTATCGAATTTTTCAATTTCCTGCCCAGAATTTGGGGCGGGGCGGCGGAGAACCTGGTGCTCGTGGCGCTTCCAACATTCGTCTTTATGGGCGTCATGATGGAACGAAGCGGTGTCGCCAACGATATGCTTTATTGCTGCCAGGTGCTGTTGCGCCGGGTGCCGGGTGGTTTGGCGATGGCAGTGACCGTTATGGGGACCATCCTGGCCGCCATGACCGGTATCATCGGCGCCTCGGTCACCATGATGACCGCGCTGGCTCTGCCGACGATGCTGCGTCAGAACTACAGTCACGCGCTGGCGACGGGAACGATAGCGGCATCGGGAACGTTAGGAATCTTAATCCCGCCCAGTATCATGTTGATCCTCATGGCCGACCTTTTGTCGGTCTCTGTCGGCACGTTGTTCATGGCCGCCCTGGCGCCGGGACTTGTGTTGGCGGCCTGCTACCTCACTTACATCCTGATCATCTCCAAGGCGAAGCCGGTCCTGGCGCCGCCGCTGCCGCCCGAATTACTGTATGTGCCGCCCAGGGAATTGCCGCCGCTGCTGTTGAAGAGCTTTTTCCCGCCGGTGTTCCTGATCGCCTTCATCAAGGGTTCCATCCTGTTCGGTTTTGCGACGCCCAGCGAGGCCGGCGCGGTCGGCGCGTTCGGCGCCATGTTGCTCGGCTGGCTCAAAGGCCGGCTGAAATGGGATATCGTCAAGGGCGTGAGCCACTCGGCCGGCCTTACCGTGGCCATGATTTTCTTCATCATCATTTGCGCCACGGCCTTTGCTTACGTGTTCCGCTCGCTCGGCGGTGATGACGTGGTGGAGGAGCTGATCCTCGAAGCCGGCCTGGATGCTTGGGGTCTGTTGTTCCTCATCATGGGCATCGTCTTCATCCTGGGCTTCTTCCTGGATTGGATCGAAATCACCCTGATTATTCTGCCGGTGTTCGCACCGATGGTCGCCGACCTGAACTTTGGCGATCACGTCGCCCAGGAGGAAATGATCTTCTGGTTCACCGTGCTGGTGGCGATTAACCTGCAAACGTCGTTCTTGACACCACCCTTCGGTTTCGCTCTTTTCTATCTCAAGGGTATTGCACCGCCCGAAGTGCGAACCATCAGTATATACAAGGGCATCATCCCCTTTGTGTTCCTGCAGGCTTCGGTTCTGTTGTTGGTCATGTGGCAGCCGGAAATAGCGCTATGGCTACCACGTTCGGTTTATGATTGAGGAAGGACCCGGATATGTCTTCTAACGTAATTACCGATTACGCCGCGATGCCGATCTCTCTGCGCATCATGACGAGAATACGCAACGTCGTCGACTTCATCGGTCGCTGGGGCTCCTTCTTCGTCATACCGTTGGTGCTGTTCACCATGTGGGATGTTTTCACCCGCAAACTGATTTGGATTCAGGTCTTTCTGGTGGAACACGTTAGTCAATGGTTTTCCTCAACATTCCTTCAGGAACTGGAGTGGCACTTCCATACGGCTCTGTTCGCTCTCGTTCTCGGTTACGGTTACGTCCACAACCGCCATGTCCGGGTCGACCTGGTTCGCGAGCACCTGCAGCTTCGCACCCAGGCTTGGATCGAATTTATCGGCGTCACGTTTTGCATGATCCCTTACACCGCCGTCATCGTTTATTTTTCGGCCAAGTACGCTCATGACTCATACGTGGTCAACGAAATTTCGGCGTCATTGGTTGGTCTCTCTCATCGCTGGATCATTAAGTCGGTTCTGTGTTTCGGACTGCTCACCGCCCTGTTCTCGGGTTTCGCGGTGTGGATCCAATGTTACATGGTGCTTTTCGGCCCCAAGGATCTCCGTTTCGATCTGATGACCTTGGAGTGGCCCGAAGACGTTGGCGGGAAGAAGCTTAAGGTCGATCTCGCGGAAGAAGCGAAAGCCTACGAATAAAATTTCATTTGGGGTGGTGAGAATGCCGCCCCAATCAGGGCTCAGCCATGAACCTGCACGACTTCGTCAAGAAATACATCTGGGACGAGGATAAGACGCCCTATTTCAAGAGCGTTGCGCGCCTGACCAGGAAGCAGGCCGATAATGAAATCATGATCTATGCCGCTTTTCTCGGCGTCGTGTTCGTCATGATGGAACTGATCTCGGCCTCGGCCTGGAACCAGACCGGCGAATTTCAATTCAGCGCCATAGCCTTCTATTGCGCCGTCATTGTCGGTGGCGCCATATGGCTATGGCGGCGAAAGGACGTGCGCGCCGGCTGGCTTTGCCTGACGGCCCCGATTGCCGCCGCCCTCAATTTCATATTCGACGGCTTGCACGCAGAGCTGCACGACATCGACAAGTACGCGCTCTTGGTTTTCTGCCTGCTTTGGCTACGCTATAGCGTCCGCGTCATTAATATCTGCCGACGCTACGACACTATGCCGCAGCCCACGCGGCTTGATTAGTCGGGGCTCGACAACCAAAATTCAACTGTAGGCAAAAAAACAATCGAGGATCGAAAAATGCGGGCCAGCGATATCATGACGACGAACGTAATCACCGTGGCCGCCGACATGGCGGTCGACGAGATTGCCAGAACGCTCATTCAAAAGAACATCAGCGCCGTACCCGTGGTGGACGGGAACGACAACGTCATCGGCATTGTCAGCGAGGGCGATTTGTGGCGCCGGCCCGAAAATGAAACCGAACGCCATCGCCCGATCTGGCTTAGGCTTTTTGCCGGCGGTCAGGAAGACGCCCGCGAATTCACCAAGACCCACGGCAAGACCGCCTCGGAAGTCATGACCTCCGACATTATAACGGTCGGTGAGGAAACCAACGTCGGTGAGATCGCCGAGATCCTGGAGAAAAACCGCATCAAACGCGTACCTGTGCTGCGCGAGGGTAAGCTGGTCGGTATCGTCAGCCGGGCCAACCTGCTGCACGGTCTGGCCGCCCGCAAGTCGGAAGGCCCCGCCGCCCCATCCAGCGACGACCGAACGATCCGCGAAAGCATCCTGGCCGCCATCGAAAAGGAAGGATGGGTAAGCCACGGCGCGCTGAACGTCATCGTCACCGACGCCGCCGTCGAGCTTTGGGGCTGGGTCGAATCAGACGAAGAACGCCAAGCGCTGATGGTGCTGGCGAACGGCGTCGACGGCGTCAAGTCTGTCGAGGATCATCTCGGCTCGGTGGCCCCCTGGGTTCACGGCGCCTGATCGAGGAAATTCAGGCGGCGCTGGCCGGCAGACATTCCGGACCAATTGGCTCGAAGCTTTTGTAGCCCAGAATAAATTCGCGGTGACCCAGCGCCTCGGAACAGGTGCGCTGCCCGTCGGCGACCGCCATCACGAGATCTCTGATTTCCTTGCCGACATCGTCGAGGCTCGCCTTCCCCTCAAGGATGCGGCCGCTGTCGACGTCCATGTCTCCGGACATGCGCCGAAAGGTATCGGGATTGCCGCAAACCTTGATCACTGGGGAAATAGCCGAGCCGACCACTGACCCTCGGCCGGTGGTAAAGATATTGATGTGTGCCCCGCAAGCCATCAGCTCGGCGATTTCAGCATTGTCGTTAATATTGGGGAAGCCGAATTTCACCTCGCCGTCGGGAATGACGTCCAGCAGGTAGAGGCCGCCCGTCGGCGGGATATCGCCAGGTTTGATCAGGCCGACGATGGGTGAGGCG
>CAYOAD010000179.1:0-8176 GCA_964401845.1 uncultured Rhodospirillaceae bacterium
GTTTTCCCCGGCTTCGATGTAGGCGCCATCCTCGCGGATGGTGTGGCAAAGCGTTTTGTAAGCTTTCTTGTCTTTCTTCTTCATCGCCTTGACCCAGGGAAAAGTCTTGCAACCGCCCTCGAGCGCCAACTCGGCGAAGGCGTCGCGCGTCCCGGAAGTCGGCGGCGGCCCCATGACTTCGATCTTGACGTCGGGAAGGCCCGCATTGACGTCCTTCCAGGTCCTGTAGGGGTTGTCGATCAGCGTGCCTTCGCCGGCGGGAACCTGGTGCGCCAGCGCCAGGAACACGTCGCGGCGTGTCAGGGCAAAACTTGGCGCCGATTTGTCGTTGGCCATCACAATGCCGTCGTACCCGACCTTGACCTCAACGACGTTGCCGACGCCGTTCCCGGCGCATTTTTCAACCTCCGACTTCTTTATGCGGCGCGAGGCGTTGGCGATGTCGGGATGTTGGTCGCCCTTGCCGGCGCAAAAAAGCTTGAGCCCGCCGCCCGAACCCGTGCTTTCGACCACGGGCGTTTTGAAAGACGTGGTCTTGCCGAAGGTTTCGGCCACCGCGGTGGCGAACGGAAACACGGTCGAGGAACCGACGATACGAATTTGATCGCGAGCCTCTGCGGCTCCGGCGATCAATAGGGAGGCAGCCAAGGCCGCCGTGAAATATCTGGTCTTCATGATTGTCGTTTCTCCTATGCACGACGCTGACGAGTGCGAGTCACTCACGGCGCCGAAACTAGCAGTCAACGACAACGGTTCTATGACAGGGACATGACGCTTTTATGACAACGCCGAAGTGCCTAAACCGCCGGCAGGCAGGTAGACCTTGAAGGTCGCGCCTTCGGCGGGCCGGCTTTCGATGGTGAGGCGGCCGCGATGACGGTTGACAATATGTTTGACGATGGCCAGTCCCAAGCCCGTACCGCCCATCTCGCGCGACCGGCTTTTGTCCGCCCGGTAAAACCGCTCGGTCAATCTCGGCAGGTGCACGGAAGCGATGCCCTCGCCCGCGTTATGGACGGAAACGGAAATGCCCGGACCGCCGATGTCGGGAATACGTTCAACCGTTGCGGCTCGTACGGAAACCGTTGACTCCCGGGGGCCGTACTTGACGGCGTTGTCGACCAGATTGTTGAAAACCTCCACCAACTGGTCTTCATCTCCGGCAACCGGCGGCAAATTATCTTCCACCGCAAGGTCGATGCGGACATTCCGTTCGCCGGCGCGGCTGGCCAAGGCCGATGAAACGGCCCGCAGAACGGCGGACATGTTGACGGCGTTGCCGGGCTGAACATGCTCGTTCGCCTCCACCCGCGACAGCGACAGAAGGTCATCTACCAGGCGCGACATTCGACCGGCTTCCTCCTGCATGATATCGAGGAAACGGGTGCGCGCGTCCGCATCGTCGCGCGCCGGCCCCTTGAGCGTTTCGATAAACCCCACCAGAGACACCAGGGGCGAGCGCAACTCGTGGCTAACGTTTGCGACAAAATCCGCCCGCATCTGTTCCCCGGCCTTGGCGGCGCTGACGTCACGTAGAACGACAATGGCGAACGCCTGATCCGGTCCGGCCGGAAAGTCACTGACGCTGAATTTGTAGGTCGTTGTCACGGCGCCGCCGTGGCTGATTTCTCCGTCGGTGGCCGTGCCGCCGTCCGTGATCCGTTCGACGGCCGCCAGCACATCGGGATGACGGACCGCCAGCGCCAAGTCGCGGCCCACGATCTCGGCGCCGAACGCCCCCCGCGCCGCTTCGTTCGCCGCCATCAACACGCGTTTGTTATCGACCAGAAAAACCGCGTCGGGCAACGCCTCGATCAGATGATGAAGGATCTGGTCCACTTGCGCGACCACCTACGTTGTCGTCAACCGTTGCCGCCGGCGAGCGCCGTATCTAGAAAATCGAGCCGATCCTGCCCCCAGAAGAGTTCGTCCCGGAGCACGTAGCTCGGCGCCCCGAAGACACCCCGTTCGATGGCTTCGCGGGTGTGGGCGTCGTAGTGCTCCTTGACGGCGTCGCTCTTGGACTCCTGGAGCAAACCAGCGCCATCGATGCCGCAGCTCCCGGCGATATCGGCCAATGTTTCTTCTTCCGCGATGTTCCGTTCGCCCACCCAGACGCCCCGGAGGATCGCGCCCGCCAAAGCCAAAGCGTCCTCTCTGCGCAACACCGCCGCCATGACCAGCAGGGCCGCCGGCAACTCGGCCACGGGAAAGAATTTCGGCTCCAGGTTCAAATCCATGTCCAGGTGCCGCTTCCACCGCTCCAACTCAAGCAGTCTATATGCTTGGCGTTGCGGCGCGCGTTTTCCCAGGGGCAGGCCGCCGGAGATCGGGAATATGGCGCCGAAATCTACGGGCTTGCAGTTGACCGTGGCGTCGTATTTTGCAGCGGTGGCCGCGAACCGGTCGTGTCCGAGATACGTCCACGGTGATTGCAGCGACAGGTAGTAGTCGATGACCTGGGCCATATCGCCGCCACTCTAGCTGAACTTGGAGAAGTCAGGCGCGCGTTTTTCGAAAAACGCCGTCATCGCTTCCTTGGCCTCCGGGGACGTCAGGCAAGGGCCGAAAAGGTTGAGCTCCGCCGTCATGGCCGCTTCGATGTCCGCGTGGTCGGTGCGCATCAGGGCTTTTGTCTGGCGCAGGGCCGCGGGCGGTTTGGCGGCCAGCTTGGCCGCCGTCGCCATCGCCGTCTCCATCAGCGCGTCGTTCGCGACGATGCCCGTCACGAGACCAGCCTCGACCCCCGTCGCGGCGTCGAAAGGTTCGCCCAGAAGAAGCAGTTCGGCCGCCTTGCGGTAGCCCGCCACACGGGGAAGCAGAAGGCTCGATGCGGCCTCCGGTACCAGCGCCAGATTGATGAAGGGCAAATGGAAGCGGGCGTTCTCTGCGGCATAGACGAAATCGCAGTGCAGCAGCATGGTGGTGCCGATGCCCACCGCCATGCCGTTGACGGCGGCGACGATCGGCGTACTGGTGGCGCCCAACCCGCGCAGGAAGCGCGTCACCGGGCTGTCCGCACCGGTGGCCGGTGCATTGAGGAAATCCTTGAGGTCGTTGCCCGAGGTGAAGGCGTCTTCGCAACCGGTAAAGACGACAACACGGACATCCGGGTTGTCGTCGGCCCCGCACACCGCATCCGCCATCACGGCATACATTTCCTGGGTCAGCGCGTTCTTCTTGTCGGGCCGGTTCAGGCGGACGACATGAATGCTGTCGTTGATTTCGCTTAGCACTAGGTCGGTCAAGGGGAGCTCCTGTGGGACGGGTGGCGATGGCAACAAAAAGGCCGCTCAAGCGATGGATTGTCGCCGGAAACATGAGGGTGTGCAATCGGCTTAGCACCTCCAATTGGGTCTGCACTTCTCGGTAATAGTCATTAAACTGGCGCCATGTCCCCGATCCCGGCCATCTCGCGGCGGCGGTTTCTCTCGGGCGCCGGCGGCCTGGCCCTGGCGGGCTGCGCCCCGGTCGCTGCTCGCGACCCCGCCGTCGTCGGCGAAGCCGCGCTGAAGGACCGCGCGGCTCGGAAGGGTCTTGTTTTCGGCGCCGAGGTCGCACCTCGGCTTCTGCGAAATCCTGCTTACCGCGCCATCCTGATCCGTGACGCCGGTATGGTGGTGGCCGGGAACGCGCTTAAATGGGGCCCGCTCGAACGCATTCGCCATACCATGAGGTTCCGCGGCGCCGACACCGTCGCGCGCTTTGCCGAAACCCATGGCATGGCGATACGCGGTCATACTTTTCTCTGGCACCGCATGGTGCCTGGTTGGCTGCCCAGCGCATTTCGGGACGATGGGGAAGATCCCGCCCGGCTGCTGGCCGGCCACATCCGCGCCGTCGGTGAACGCTATCGAGGCCGCATGCACAGCTGGGACGTGGTCAACGAGGCCATCGAACCCGACGATGGTCGCCCCGACGGACTGCGGAATTCCCTTTTTCTGCAGGCGCTCGGTCCCGCTTATCTCGAACTCGCTTTCCACACCGCCGCCGAGGCGGATCCCCATGCTCGCCTTGTCTTCAATGACTACGGCCAAGAGTGGGGCTGGGAGGTTGGCCGCCGGCGCCGCGATGCAACGCTGCGTCTGTTGGAGAATTTGCTGAAAAAGGACGTCCCGGTGCACGCCGTCGGCATCCAGGGACATCTCGATCCTGGCGTTGACGGCGCCATGGACATGCACAGTTTGGGCCGCTTCTGCGATGAAGTTGCCGATCTCGGCCTGACGATCCAGGTGACCGAATTGGATGCCAGGGACACATCGATCAGGGGCGGCATCGCCAAGCGCGACCGCCTGGTAGCCGACGCCTACGCCCGCTTTCTCGAAACCGTTCTAGCCCGGCCCGCCACCAAGGCGGTGGTTACCTGGGGCATTACCGACCGCCATTCCTGGCTGACCCGCCATTTCCCCCGCCCCGACGGCGATCCGGTGCGGGGCCTGCCTTATGATGTGGATTTTAAACGCAAGCCCGCCTGGTACGCCCTGGCGGCGGCGCTTGACGCTGCGTCCGTGCGTGCGCCGAGCCCCAAGGCGATCCAAAACGATTAGATTTTCCTGCCCGGCCTCACACCCTTGAAGGACGCCGGTTCCGTATTGCGCGTCATTTGGAACGTACCTTCATGTACAACCCGTTTCAATTCAACATCAACCATAACGGTTTGGTTTGGTTGTAATACCGCCCCCAAACGTCCGACGACCGAATGGAAATAAGCCGGGTCGAAGTGAACAAATCCGCGGTCCGGACGGGCGTGAATCTCCAGCCCAATCAGGTCGGATTGCCGCTTCTTTCCCTTCCGAAAATTCGGGATTTCGGTACCTGACAGAATCCCGTGATTAAGGTAGAGGGTTAACAGGTTTGGATTTACCGAATTCCTTTGGGTGTCGCGGATGAAACCGGATGGCAGATGATTCGGACTTGAAGTCCTGCCTCCCGTGAGAATCAGATCGTAGTCGTTTATGGCATTCCCGTGGTCGTCACTTAATCGGAATATCGCCATACTGTAGGGATCACGAATTCTCACGTTGTCAGCCAGAAGAAATCGGCTCCGTTTTTCGAGCATTTCGTCGTGTTGAATTTGCGCGGTTTCTTCGGCAAACGCCGTACACAGTTCCTCGTATTGCTTTTGCGTACGGATCTTCAGGCATCGGAGAACGGCAGATACCGTCGGATGTGGCGTTTCGTCATTTCTGACGCTGCGCAGGATGCCCATGGTCGATCCCGAATGTGCCAGTTGGGGCAATACGCGAAAGGCGGTCTTAGGTGTCTGACGGATAGTCTCGATTTCCAGAGGACTCCTGGGCCTGCCTTCCACCGGTGATTGTTGGACCAGTTTGACATAGGTCGCATTCAGATTGGCCGCAGCCACCCTGACAACGCCATCACTACCGAGTTCGCCAGTGTAGGCGTTTACGTGGTCATAGACGGCGTGATCAATGGATTGCCCGGTGAGAACGAACGGGTAAACCGGACGCCGGCCGAATGTCATACCACTACGACCCGCCCAACTTTTGTTCAAATCCCAGGCTTCTGGGCTGCCCAATTCCAGCCATTCCAAAACACCCTCGCCCGGCTCAACACCGGCGAACCAGCTTTTCAATCGACCGATGCGCTGCTTCCCCAACTGGCCGAGCGCAGAGCCGAAGTTTGCCGGTGCGAGCATGATCAGATGGCTCATTGGTCCGAGACCGCGGCGCCGGCGCGAGAGGTAGTAGCGGTTCCACCAGTCGCGTATTACAGGTCCGCCCGTTGAATGGGTTAAACGACGGCCAGGCCGAGCCCCGTGCCCTTGCCTGGTGGTTTGGAAGTAAAAAACGGCTCGAACGCCCGTTGGCGGACCTTCTCACTCATCCCCTCGCCGTCATCCGCAACACGAAGTTCCAGATACGCGCCGGGTTCCAGGTCCGCCATTGACTGCGCAACGCCTTGTCCCACTTGGCGACGGCTCAGCTGGATGCTGATGGTGCCGCCCTCCTCTCCCATCGCCTGGGAGGCGTTCAGGCACAGGTTCAGGATGACCTGCTGCCATTGCGTCGAATCCCCCAAGATCATGGGATTTTCGGCATCGACGCGCTGGTCGAATTGAACGATCGCCGGGATTACCGCGCGTGACATTTCGGCGCCGCTGGCGACGACCTCCGCCAGGTTGATCTCGACGTGATCGACGACATCACGCCGATTGAAATCCAGGATTTTCGATGTCAGGTTGGCGCCTCGCTCGGCAGACTTAATGACGCGCTCGATATCCTGCGCCGTGTCGCTGCCGTCCTCTAGATCAAGCAGGGCCGAATGGGCAAAGCCCATGATTGCGGCCAATATGTTGTTGAAATCGTGCGCAATGCCGCCGGCCAGCGTGCCGATGGCTTCGAGTTTCTGAGACTCGCCATGCCTTTCGAGAAAACGCGCCTGTTCCTCCTCGGCCCGCTTGATTTCCGTGATGTCCCGGATGACAAGCGAATACACCTGACGATCGACCGACTGTATTTCGTTGACCGATATATGGGCCGGAAAGGACTGGCCATCCGCTTTGCGTCCCTCGATTTCCGACTGAAAACGGAAGGGCTGGTCCGCCTCATCCGCCGTCAACATGACTGCCTGCATGCGGTCGGAGAGCATTTTCCACGAATTGGGGAAGAGGATGGACGCTTCGCCGCCCACGACCCTATCGGCAGGATAGGCGAACATGTCCTCGGCGCCACGGCTGAAACTTTCAATCGTCCCGCACACGTCCACCGCGATGACGGCGTCTGACACGCTGTCGACCACCGCAGTCAGATATTTCTCGCTGTTGCGGACCCGCTGTTGATCCAGCCGACGCTCGCTTACGTCCTCGACGATCGACACCAGTACCGGCGGATTTTCGGTTCTGAACAGTTGCAACTTCACGGCCGCCGAATAGAGCGTACCGTCGACCCGCCGCTGTCGCGTCTCCATCGACAAGGTGTGGGCGTGGCCTGCGATCAATGGAGCGACCAACTCGCGGAACCCGTCTTCATCGTAATCGGCGTACAACTCCCACGCCGCCATGGTGTCCAGTTCGCCACCTCCGCCGATGTTCGACCGGGCCCCTTGATTGGCCTGAATGATGTGGAATTCCTGGGCGTCGAAGACATATATTTCGTTTGATGAAGCATCCAGTATGCGGCCAAGCCGCTGTGACACGCTTTCGAGTTCCCGGCGTTCCGTGACTTCGCGCGCCACCATGAGGGCCCGCTCGGGATCGCCCGGAGCACTCGGCATGCTGGCCGCCTCGATCAGACGCCGCTCGCCATCCAAGCCCTTGACCCACCAGTTTTCCGCCGGCGCCATTTCATGTTTGACCACCGTATCGCGCCAGGCCCGCGCTTTGTCGTCGACAAAATCGGGCGGCATAAACTGGAACATTGTTTCGCCGATAACCTGCTCCACCCGGGTGGCGCCCAAAATCCGCAAACTCTCCTGGTTGGCGGAGAGGATGCGCCCCTTGCGGTGGGCGACAACTCCCACCGGCAGGTGTTCGAGAAAATTAACCCGGCGGGCCTCGGACAACGCCAAGCTTGCCTTTGCATCCGCCAATTCAGCGGAGAGTTCGGTACTTCGCCGGGCACGCTTCATAATGGGCAGCAATTTATCGAATCCCGGTTTTACCAGATAGTCGGCGGCGCCATTGCGGACACAATCAATTGCCCGCTCGGCGTCATCGCATTCAGACACCACGACGAGCGGTATTTCTCCGTCCAGGCCGCTGACCTCGGCGGCGACGGTCTTGAACGCAACACCCCGTCGAGAATTGGGCAATTCGTCGTCCAACGCCACGAGGTCCCATCGGCGTGAGCGCAGTAAATCGCCAATATCGTCAAGCGAACCGGTGTTTTCGATAACCAGCTCTACTCCGCCGGCTTCCGCGGATCGCCCGATATGGAGGGAATCCGCGCCAGACGCGCCGATCAGCAATACGTTGTACTGTTCATTGTCCATCGCTGGTCGTTACTCTTACGAACTTCAAATCGTTCACCACATTCTCCAACTCACAAATATTCACTCTTAAAAAGTGTTCGTGGCGTAAAAATTAAAATCATCAGCTTCACAACCGACCTTGATATTTCGAGCAAACATTGCGTGCATTCAAGCACGCCAATGTTTCTCCTTGGTAGTGTCCAGAATCTTTCGCACATTTTTTCAGGCGACGGCTCCACTGGTT
>CAYOAD010000180.1:0-8067 GCA_964401845.1 uncultured Rhodospirillaceae bacterium
GGTGAGGGTTTCCGGCAACGCGCCGCCGCCCTCAACCCCCATCAGCCAGGCCCCTGTTGTATAGACCAGCCACCAGATAAAGGGAAATGTCCAGGGATTGCCCACCGCCGTACCGATAGCCGAGGCCAGGATGTTGGCCCGTATCATCAGCGCCATGATGGCCGAGAGCACGAAGTGGAAGCCGACGAACGGCGTAAACGACATGGCGGCGCCGCAGGCGAACCCGGCAGCAATGGAATAAGGCGTACCCGGCAGGCGGGCCAGGCGGTGCTTGGTGTAGACCGTCGCCCGCTTCCAGCCGATATGCGGCCTGACGAAGCCCATGGCCTTCTGGCCCAGCGTTAATTTCTTGCGGCGTTGAAACACCGTAATCCTACTCCGTACGCCTGTCGTTCACTTGAGGCCGCGGCTGCCCGGTTTTACCGCCTCGGTACCAGCCAACTCCGGCGGCAGTTCGTCCGCCGGATAACTCGGCACTTTCAGGCCGGTTAATGCCACCAATGGCACGCCCAGATCAACCTCGCCGTCGGAGCGGTCGATCAGGCAGCTTGCCGCCACGGTTTCGCCGCCGGCCGCGGCGATGGCCGCGATGCATTCGCGCGACGACTTGCCGGTGGTGACGATATCCTCCGCCATCAGGACGCGGGCGCCCGCCGCCAGTTCAAAACCACGGCGCAGGGCGAACTCGCCCTCCACTCGCTCGGTGAAGATGGCGGGAACGCCCAACTGGCGGCCCATTTCGTAACCCACGACAACGCCGCCCATGGCCGGCGATACGACAATGTCGATAACGCCCTCGCCCACCGCTGCCCTCACCTTCGCGGCCAGCGCACGGCACAATTGGGCGGCCCGCTCGGGGTGCATCAGTACCTTGGCGCACTGCAGATATATCGGGCTGTGCAGGCCCGACGACAAGAGGAAATGGCCTTCAAGCAAGGCGCCGGTTTCACGGAAGTGGCCGAGCACTTCGTCCTGGTTCATTTTGGGGAGTTCTCCAAGGTGTTGCGTATGCGGATTGACTTAGTGTTTGGCGCGGTCCACGGAACTGATTGCGGGGTCCGCCCGGAGAGCTGCGATGATGTTGGTGAGATGTTTTACGTCCCTTACCTCGATGTCGACAAGCATTTCGAAGAAATCCGCCGAGCGGTCGGTGATTTTCAGGTTCGAAATATTGCCGAAATTGCGCGCGATAACCGCCGTCATGGTCGACAGGCTGCCCGGTGCGTTGACCAGTACGGCATGGATGCGCCCGACCTGCAGTTCGGGGTTCCGCGTTTCCACGTCCCAGGAGACGTCGAGCCAGCGCTCCGGCGTATCGGCGAACTGTTCCAGCGTGTCGCAGTCGATGGTGTGGACGGTGACGCCCTTTCCCGTGGTCACGATGCCGACGATGCGGTCACCCGGCAGCGGATGGCAGCAGCCGGCGAAATGCACCGCCATGCCGGGGATCAGGCCGCGGATGGGGACCGTGTTGTCGCCGCCCTTGCGCGGCTTGGAGCGCCGCCGCATGCGTTGCAGCAGGTCACCGGCGCGGCGCTTGACCTTGAGGCCGGGGAAGACCTTCTCCAGGACTTCCCGGGAGGTGAGTTCGCCCTGCCCCACCATGGCATAGAGATCTTCGGAGTTTCGGTGACGGAGCGTCTTGAGGATGCCCTCGATGGCCTTTTCGGTGAACTCGTGGCCCTGGTCGCGAAAGGCTTTCTGCAGGATGGCGCGGCCCAGGTCGGCGTACTGCGAGCGTTCCTGCTTGCGCACGAAACGGCGGATGGCGGCGCGGGCCTTGCCCGTAACGACGAAGTTTTCCCAGGTCGGCGACGGCGACGGCACCTTGGAGCGCAGGATGTCGACCTGGTCGCCGTTCTGCAATTCGGTGCGCAAGGGCGACATGCGGCCGTTGATGCGGGCGCCGACGCAGGTATCGCCGACGCCGGAATGGACGGCATAGGCGAAATCGACCGGTGTCGCGCCCCTGGGCAGGGCGATCAGGTCGCCCTTCGGCGTGAAGCAGAACACCTGGTCCTGGAACATCTCAAGCTTGGTGTGCTCAAGAAACTCCTCCGGGTTTGAGGCGTGTTCCAGAATTTCCGTCAGCTCCCTGAGCCAGCGGTAGTCCTCGGTGCCTTTGCCACCTTCCTTCTGCTTGTAAAGCCAGTGGGCGGCGACGCCGATTTCGGCCACCTCGTGCATTTCCTTGGTGCGGATCTGCACTTCGATGCGTTGCTGTTCAGGCCCGATGACCGAGGTGTGCAGCGAGGAGTAGTTGTTTCGCTTCGGCGTCGAGATGTAGTCCTTGAAGCGTCCCGGAACCATGCGGTATTCCGCATGCACCGCGCCCAGGGCCCGATAGCACTGTTCGATGTCGTCGACGACGATGCGGAAGGCCATGATGTCGGAGAGCTGCTCGAACGTGACGTTCTTGCGCTCCATCTTGCGCCACATGGAATAAGGCCGCTTTTCGCGGCCCGAGAGCCAGGCCTTCACGCCCGCCTTTTCCAGCGTTTTCCTGAGTTCGTCGGTGATGCGGTCGACCATGTCGGAGCCGCGTTCGCGCAGGAAGGCGAGGCGCGCCGTCAGTGATTCGCGCGCTTCGGGATTGAGGTGGGCGAACGACAGGTCCTCAAGTTCGTCCTTGATGTTCTGCATGCCGATGCGTTCGGCCAAAGGCGCGTATATCTCCATGGTTTCCGCGGCGATGCGGCGGCGTTTTTCCTCGCGCTTGACGAAATGCAGGGTGCGCATGTTGTGCAGCCGGTCGGCCAGCTTCACCAGCAGCACCCGGATATCGTTCGACATCGCCAACACAAGCTTGCGGAAGTTTTCCGCCTGCCTCGCCGAATCGTTGGGCGCGGTCATTTCGATCTGCGAGAGCTTGGTCACGCCGTCGACCAGTTTGGCGATTTCGCCGCCGAACTGGCCCTCGATTTCATCGAGGGTCGCCAGGGTATCCTCGACGGTGTCGTGCAACAGCGCCGTGACGATGGTGTGGCCGTCGAGCCTGAGGTCGGTGAGGATGCCGGCGACCTCGAGCGGATGGGTAAAATAGGCGTCACCCGATTCGCGGGTCTGCGTACCGTGCGCCTTCATGGAAAAGACGTAGGCGCGGTTCAGCAGGTCCTCGTCCGCGTTGGGATCGTAGGTACAGACGTTCTCAACAAGCTCGAACTGCCGGACCATGGCTAGCCGCCGTCATCGGGCACAAAAAAACGCGCGGCGGAAAGACCATCGCGCGCTTTCGATGAGGCAAAGGGTGGCGAGCAGCGTCGCCGTCGTTGGCGGCAGTAACCGATGTTGCGGTCGCGCGCCCTCACGCTTCCTCCGTACTGGCTCCGGGAATTTCCTCACCAACCGTCGGGCCTTCTTCCGGCGCGGGCGCCGCTTCGGCCGGTTCGGCCTCGCCGTTAGCCCAGTCGTGCGCGCTCATCAGAGACGCCATATCGTCCTCTTCCGGCTCGTCGATCTCGACGTGCTTCTGGAAGCCGGTGACGACCGCTTCAATGAGGTCCTCGACCGGCACCGATTCGTCCGCGATCTCGCGCAGGGCGACGACAGGGTTCTTGTCGTTGTCGCGCTCGACAGTGATTTCGGCGCCCGACGATACCTGCCGGGCCCGCTGGGCCGACAACATGACGAGGTCGAAACGGTTGGGAATCTTGACAATACAATCTTCGACGGTGACGCGAGCCATCGTTGGTTCTCCAAAACTGGTCTGCTGCAGAGCCATAAATATGCAACTCCGCGCGGCAAAGCAAGCACGGAAGTCCTTTATAACTAAACAAAATCAGAGTTTTTTGCGCTGCAGCAAGAAAAATGCGGCGTCAATCCGCCAATCGCTCCGCTTTTTGCCCTTCCGGCAGGCGCGACAGCAGGACGTTCACGCCGTCGCCGGTTAACGGATGAACCCAGTCCGGGACGATATCGGCCAGCGGCAGGAGGACGAACGCGCGGTCCTGCAGGCGGGGGTGCGGCAGCAGCGGCGGCGCTTCGCCGCGGATCAGCCTGCCGTGGGCCAGCAGGTCGAGGTCGAGCACTCGGGCTTCGTTGGCTTCCCGGCGGACGCGCCCGAAGCCGGCCTCAATGCGGTGCAGCGCCGCCAGCAGCGCCACGGGATCGAAGTCCGATTGGACGGCGGCGACGCCGTTGACGAACCAGTCCTGGCTCGAGGCGGGCACCGGCGCCGTCTTGTACCAGGGCGACCTCAACACCACATTTATTCCAAGTTCCGCCATCGCCGCCAAGGCCGCCTCCAGGGTCTCGCGCGGCGGACCGAAGCGCGACGGTAGGTTGGCGCCCAGGGCCACCAGCACGGCGTCGTCCGCGATCACAAGTTTGTGCCCTGGTGATTTTGTTCCTTGCGACATCGGGGGATCGGCCTAGATTAAAATGAGAACAATAAAAGACGACAAATAAAGACCATTTCACGATCAATTCTATACTAATAATACACCTTAATAATTTCGTATAAGGATTTGATATTATGGAATTTTATGAAGGCGAACGTACCGCCCTTTTCATTGATGGATCGAACCTCTATGCCGCCGCTCACGCGCTCGGTTTCGATATAGACTATAAACGACTCCTGCAGGAATTCCGCAACAATACACGTGTCATCCGCGCCCTTTATTACACCGCCCTTTTGGAGGATCAGGAGTATTCGCCGATCCGTCCGCTGGTCGACTGGCTCGATTACAACGGCTACACCATGGTCACCAAGCCGACCAAGGAATTCACCGATTCCATGGGCCGGCGCAAGATTAAGGGCAACATGGATATCGAGATCGCGGTCGACGCCCTGGAGATGGCGAAGAACCTCGATCACATCGTGCTGTTTTCCGGCGACGGCGATTTCCGCCGGCTGGTGGAATGCCTGCAAATGCAGGGCCTGCGGGTGACGGTGGTTAGCACCGTGCGCTCCCAGCCGCCGATGATTGCCGACGAGTTGCGCCGCCAGGCGGACGTTTTTGTCGAGCTTTCGGATATTCAGGTCGCCATTGCCCGCGAAGGCAACGCCCGCCATCACCACCATCACCACACCGAGCCGACGGCGGTCGCCGACGACCGTGAGCAGGCGGACGCCAACCTGCAGACCGAATCGCACGGTACACCGGCGGAAGCTGAGTTACCGGATACGGAAACCATCACGACCGTCGCCTGATTTAGGGCGTCCCCATGACCAGAACTTTGTCCCGGGCCGACGCCCTGGCCGGTCCCGGCCCGGACTGCGTGCTGTGTCCGCGTCTGGCCGATTTCCTCGCCGGTCACCGCGCCGATCACCCCGACTGGCACAACGCGCCGGTGCCGCCCTTCGGTCCCGATGACGCCTGGCTGCTGATCGTCGGCCTGGCGCCGGGCCTCAAGGGCGCCAACCGTACGGGCCGGCCCTTTACCGGCGACGGCGCCGGTGATCTCCTCTATCCCGCATTGATCGACTTCGGCTTGGCCCGCGGCGTCTATGACCAGCGGCCCGACGACGGGCTTGAAATGGTCGGCGCCCGCATTACCAACGCCGTGCGCTGCGTGCCGCCGCAAAACAAGCCGACGGGGGCCGAAGCCAAGACCTGCCGGCCTTTCCTCGCAGCCGAGATCGAAGCCTTGGCGGAGCTCCGTGTCATCCTGGCGCTGGGCCGCATCGCCCATGACGCCGTGCTGACGACGCTGGACCTGCGTAAGGCCGATTATCCCTTCGGCCACGCCGCTTTACACGCGCTGCCCAACGGATTGATGATGGCCGACAGCTACCACTGTTCCCGCTACAACGTGAACACCCGGCGGCTGACCCCGGAAATGTTCGCGGATGTCTTCCGGATCGCGACGGAATACAAAGAGAATTGAGGCCAACCATGCCGGCAACCCTGGAATTCTACTACGACCTGTCGAGCCCGCCCTCCTACATCGCCCATGAACGCCTGGCGGGTCTGGCCGAACGCACCGGTGCAGAGATCGCGCTGCGCCCCGTGCTGGTCGGCGGCGTTTTCAAGCTGAGCGGCAACGCGGGCCCCGTCGACGTGCCGTCCAAGCGGGCCTACATGATGGAGACCGAACTGCCGCGCACGGCAAGGCACTACGGCATCGCCCTCGATTTCCACGCAGGCGCCCCCTTCAACTCCCTCGGCCTGATGCGCGGCGCCGTGGTGGCGGATGAGGACGGCCGCCTGGCCGACTACACCAGCGCAATGTTCCGCGCCCAGTGGGCCGAGGCCCGCGACATGTCCGATCCCGCCGTCCTCGCCGAAACCCTGACCGCTACCGGCTTCGACGCCGAAACCCTCTTCACCCGCACCCAAGAACAGCCCATCAAGGACAAACTCATCACCGCCACCGAAGCCGCCGTCGACAGAGGCGTCTTCGGCGTGCCCACAATGTTCGTTCACGACGAAATGTTCTTCGGCCAGGACCATTTGGATATGGTTGAGCAAGCGCTCTAAGCGCCCGCCCGGCGGCAGGCTGTTGCAGTTATTCCCCTAGGCCCGTCCGAATTTCTTGATAGCGGCACGCATCGACCCGGCTTCGGAGATATAGACGGCCATTTCGGCTTCCGTTGCTTCCGCTGCTTCGGCAAAGGCGATGATTTCTTCGACATGGTCTGCGGGCACGACAACGACGCCGTCTTCATCGCCGACAATGTAGTCGCCGGGATTTACGACCACGCCGCCGACTTCGACCGCGACATCGCGGGCCAAGGTCATCAGGCGGCCGATGGAACTCGACGCCACCACGGAACGGGCATAAACCGGAAAATCCGTATCGCGGCGGATAAGTTCCACGTCGCGGGTGCCGCCGTCCAGGACCACGGCCTCATGCCCCCGGACGGTGGCGCCCGCGTTCATCAATTCACCCCACACGGCGGTGTTGGCATCGCCGCCGCAGCCGATTGCGATCACGCTGCCGGCCGGCGCTTCGTCGATCACATCGAATACGAGCTCCGGCATATGGCGATCGGTGCTCGGCACTTCCAGGACCGTCACGGCGGTGCCGACGATTTTCCTGGCGTTTACGCGGCCCTTTATGTCGTGATCCATAAACCCCCGCCGCCCGGCGATCTGATCGCAACCGTCGGACAATGTCGCAACCGCCAGATTTCGTAATCGCGCAATATTGTTTTCCGTCAACGTAAGCTCCTGGTTCGTGTGTCTTCCAATCCCTAGCCGAAACTCGCCATGTTGGCGCCGTGGCCGCCGTCGACGGTGACGACTGTACCGCTGAGGTAGCTGGCGCGGTCGGAGGCGGCGAAGGTGACCACATCGGCAATTTCGTGGACGGCCGCGGCGCGCTCGAGAGGGAGGTTGGAGAGGTAGGACTGCCAGCGCTCGGCATCGCCGAATTCGGCCTCGGCGCGGCTCTGCATCAGGGTGACGATGCGTTCGGTCGCCACCGCGCCGGGGCTGACGGCCACGACGCGCACGCCGTCGCGCAGGCTGCGGCTGCCCAGCGTGCGGGTGAAGGTGTTGAGGCTTGAATTGCCTGCGCTGCCCGCGATGTAGTCGGCGTCCGTGCGGTCGGCGGCAAGACCGGTGATGTTGACGATGACGCCGTGGCCGCGCGCTTTCATGGCGTCGTAGAAGGCGCGGCACATGTTGATGTAGCCGAACACCTTGAGGTCCCAGGCCTCGCGCCAGATCGCCTCATCGATGGCCTCGAGATTGCCGCCGGGTATGGCCCCGGCGCAGTTGACCAGGATATCCGGCACGCCCGCCTCGGCCAGCAGTTCGCCGACCGAGGCGCCGATGCTGAGGTCCTTCGGGAAGACATCCGCCGAGACGCCCGCTTGGTCCCGGATCGCCGCCGCCGTCGCCTCCAACTCGTCCCGGGTGCGGGCGACAAGTTGCAGGTTGCAGCCTTCCGCCGCCATGGCTTCGGCAATGCCTTTGCCGATGCCCTTCGACCCGCCGGTGATCAGGACGGTCTTGCCCTTGAGATTGAGATCCATATGTCGCTACTCCCAATTACCAATTGCTGCGGAACACCCGGCGGCTGAGACCCCAGGCCGTAAGGAATCCCAGGCCGACGATGGCGGCGACGCTGTTGATTGGCGAAAGAACTTGTGCGAGGAGCCGGTTGTCCAGATCAAAC
>CAYOAD010000181.1:0-8006 GCA_964401845.1 uncultured Rhodospirillaceae bacterium
TCCTCGCGGAATTAGGTTGAGCTACATCGGATTTCGGATCGCGCGAGACTTGTTCGACTAGGCCGATTCGACCTTACCTGCCGGCCCGGAAACACTTAATTCTTGATGCCCGCCAGCCGGCGAGCTTGTTTTTTCTTGGTTTCCAGGTCCATGCCGCGGGCAATCTGTACGCGCTGGGCCTGGGGTGAACCGGCGCCGTGCATGGATTCGGTGAGGTAACCGACCGCGTTGCGGCCCAGCGTCATGTTTTCAATCAGCCTGAGGATGCGCATGCGGTCCTCGACCGGCGCGTTCTCCCGGCCGATCAGGAACTTGCGGATCAGCGGCCCAATCTCGTCGTTTTCGAGATCCTGTTGCGACGGCATGGTGACCATCAGCCCGCCCGCCAGGTCCTGGGCCAGGCGCGCAATTTCATAGGGAAAACGCGTGACGTTCTGTTTACAGACGTTGGCGTGCATATCGTCGTTCTGCCAGACACCTGACTTCATGGGCCGGGCCTCGTAGGCCGAGGCCAGAGCCGAACCCGCGATGGTCTCGTTAAGATGCGCCATCTCGATCAGTTTATCCTTGATGTGCGAGGCTTTGGGCACGCCGTTCATGTCGGCGATCTCGCCCGCCGCACCGATCAGCACGTCGCCCACGCCGGTTTTGCAGATATAACTGCAGCGGTGGTAGGTCGTGAAGCGCTCCACTAGGTCGGCGGCGAATTCGTATTCACCGTTCATAAAGACGCGCTCAAACGGAATGAAGACGTCGTCGAATACGATCATCGCTTCCTGACCGGCGTACTCGGCATTGCCGCTATCGATGTCGCCCTCTTCCATGCTGCGCGTGTCGTTGGCTTGGCGCCCATAGACGTAGGTGATGCCCGCCGCGTGCGCCGGCACGGCGCCGACGATGGCGTAGTCCCTGTCACTTTCGCCCAGCCGGATGGTCGGCATGACGATCAGCCAGTGCGAATTGACGCAACCGGTCTGGTGGCATTTGGCGCCGCGGATCACCACGCCGTCTTCGCGCACCTCGGAAACATGGAGATAGACGTCGGGGTCGGCCTGCTCGTGCGGCGCCTTGCTGCGGTCGCCCTTAGCGTCGGTCATGGCGCCGCCGATTACCTGGTTCTTGCGCTGTACGGCGGCCAAAAACGCGAGGAAGCGCGCGTGGTAATCGGTACCGTGTGCTGCGTCGATCTCGTAGGTGACGGAATGCAGCGAGTTGATGGCGTCAAGCCCGACGCAGCGTTGGAAGCAGGTGCCGGTACGTTGACCCAGCCGGCGCTGCATGCGCCCCTTGGCGACCAAATCGCCGGCGCTTTCGGCGATATGCAGGAAGCGGTTGACCCGGTCGCCGGTGTAGGGCGATAGGGCCGAGGCCGCTTCGGGATCCTCGATCACCAGATCATATGTTTCGGCCATGGCGTTCATGGAAGGGCGGATCATCGGGTGGTCGACGGGTTCGGCCACGCGTTCCCCGAACAGGTATACCGCCATGTCGCGCCCGCGCAGGCTTTCGATGTAGTCCTCGCCGGTGCGGATGGTTTCGTACTCGCCCCAGTCCGCGGCGTCGAGTTGGACCGCCGGGTCGGCGGATGCGTCTTCTGCGGTGCTCATGGTTCAGTTCCTCATTTCGCGGACTTCAGTGGGGCGGTCATCATCTCCAGCCACTTGCGGTCTTCGGCTTCCAGTCTTGGACCGACCACCTCCAGGACACGCGCGTGATAATCGTCCAGCCAACTAATTTCCTCGGCTGTCAGCAGGTCGACATCGATTAAGCGCCTGTCGATCGGTACGACAGTGAGGGTCTCGAACGCCAGGAATGGCTTGTCGGCGCTCCCGCGCTCGCTTTCCCTCACGATCAGCAGGTTTTCGATGCGGATGCCGTAGGTGTCGGCGATGTAAAGCCCGGGTTCGTTGGAGATGATCATGCCGGGTTCGAGCGTGGTGGTGCTGCCGGGCGCCATGCGTTGCGGCCCTTCGTGGACGCCAAGGTAGGAGCCGACGCCGTGACCGGTGCCGTGATCATAGTCCAGTCCTTCGTTCCACAGCACCTGCCGCGCCAGCGTATCCAGCTGGGCGCCGGTCGCCTTGGCCGGAAAATGCGCTCTCGCCACGGCAAGGTTGCCCTTCAGGACCCAGGTGAAGTGGCGCTTCATCTCCAGGCTGGGGTCGCCGACCGGCAGCGTCCGGGTGATGTCGGTTGTGCCGTCGAGATATTGTCCGCCGCTGTCCAGCAGGAACAAGGTTCCCGCGTCGAGTTGGTTTTCCGTAGCCGGGCTGACGCGGTAATGGACAATGGCGCCGTTCGACCCCGCGCCGGCGATGGTATCGAAACTGAGCCCCCGGAAATCCTCGTTCTCGGCGCGCAGTCCATCGATCTTGTCAGCCGCCTCCATTTCGCCGATGGTGCGCTCGGCCGTGGTTTCGTCGAACCAGCGCAGAAAACGGCACATGGCGACGGCATCGCGGACATGCGCCGCTCGCGCACCGTCCAGTTCCGTGGAATTTTTGCGCGCCCTCGGGAGCATCACTGGATCGCGGGCAAAGACCACATTGGCGCCGGCGTTCTCCAACGCTAGGCGGATATGCTCCGTGGCCGTCGCCCGATCGACCATGACGGTAGCGCCCCGACCGCCCAGCACCGCCAAGCCGTCGTCGAAGCCGGTGATTTCCGCCGCACTTATCCGGTTGCCGAAATGCGCCTCGATACCGGGTTCGAGTTTGTTCGTGTCGACATAAAAATCGGCGTGACCGTCGCCGTGGATCACGCCATAGCTCATCGTCAGCGGCGTGTTGGCGGTGTCGCCGCCCCGCACGTTGAAGGCCCAGGCGACGGAATCCATTTGGTTGATAACGACGGCATCGGCCCCCGCCTGACCAACTTCCCTGGCAATTTCGTCCAGTTTTTCGTCAACGCCCTGTCCGGTGTATTGGCTGGCGTGACCGCTGACGGGCGCAGCAGGCGCCACGGGGCGGTCCAGCCACACCCGGTCGATGGGATTGTCGTCGACGGGAACGAGTTCCGCGCCAGACTTCGCCAGGTCCTTTCGCAGACCCTCGATCTGCTGGATGCCGTGGAGGCGTGGATCAAAACCGATGCGGTCGTCGGTCGAGGTATTTTCTGCCAGCCATTTTCCCAGCGGCGGCTCGCGGAAATGCCGCACCTCGACGTTACTGTCTTCAAATTGCCGGGTGGCCTGCAGGGTATACCGACCGTCAACGAACAGCGCTGTTTGACGCCGCAACATCACCGCGGTTCCCGCCGAGCCGGAAAATCCGGTCAACCAGCGCAGACGCTGAGCCGAATCAGGAATGTATTCGCCCTGATGTTCGTCAGCCTGAGGGATAATGAAGCCGGTCAAATTCAGACGTTCGAGCAGGTTGCGAACCTCGTCCAGTCGAGCCGAGGCCGACGGTTTAACCGCTTCCACCGTTGAATTCGCGGAGTTCGTGTCGTGGTTCATGACGGACGCCGGTGGTTCACTCGACATGGCCCATGTAGGCCTTGTCCACGATTTTGATATGGTTCAACAACCAGTTGGTCAGATAATCACGCGTCGTGCCGGCGATATCACCGGGCGAAAGTACGCCTCTTTCAAATTCGCTCCGCGCGCCGGCCAGCCAGTCCTTGAATTTTTGATGCTCGACACGGTGATCCGCCAGAGCCGGGTAATCGGCGATTTCCATCAGGCGTTCCTCGGCAAAAAAATGTTCGCGCACATAGACCGCCAGCCGATCGAGTACCGGACCCACCGCCTGGTCATTTTCCAGCGCGTTAATCAGTCGGATCAATTCCTTGTGCTGGCCGTCCAGTACCGCCACACCGACGCTGTAGCTCTGATCCCATTCTATTGCGGCCATGAGATGTCCGAACTTGAAAATACCATTTGCACAGCCAAGGCAGCTAGATGATTTCACATGCCTCATCGAAGTCGTACCGCGGATTGCGCGGAAAAACGCCCGAAAGATCACCATACCCGATATTGCAGAGAAAGTTCGATTTTAGGCTGGTGCCGGCGAAAAACGCCTCGTCGACCTTGTCGTTGTGAAAGCCTGATATGGCGCCGACATCCAAACCAAGCGCCCGGGCCGCAATCATGAGGTAACCGCCCTGCAGGGAACTGTTGCGGAAGCTGTCTTGCTCGGCTAGGCCGGGGTCCTGGTCAAAATAGCCGATCATTTTACGTGCGGCCTCGGGATCGTGGGGAAACAGGCGGGGCAGGTGCTTGTACCATTCGGTGTCGAAGGCAACGATAACGGTCACGGGCGCGGTTTCGACCTTCTCGATATTGCTGCCCATAAGCGCCGGTTTGAGCCGTTCCTTGGCTTCGTCGGACTTGACGAAAACGAGCCGCATGGGGCCGCCGTTGTTGGAGGTCGGACCCATTTTGGTCAGATCATAAAGTTCGTGCAGCATTTCGTCGGGGACCGGACGGTCCGTCCACGCCATATGAGAGCGCGCTTCGCGCAGGATCAAATCCTGTCCGGCGCCATCGAGGCAACTGATGCGCTCGCGCAATTCGCTCACTCGCCGCCGCGCCGCGGCAGTCGGGTCAGGCATTCGGATCTCCTTTAACAGGCCGGTTGCGGCGTCCGCAGTATATCGTCTAGCGGTGATAAATGTTCTTCTTCATTGAGTTGGGTTTGGCGGTGAAGTATTTGCCCGCCGAACCATCGCCAGGACAAAGTAGACGGCAAGCGCCGCCGCCAGATGTTTTAGTGTATGACCGCTCAGTGTTTGGCCGAGGGCGTCGTAAATCTCCAAATCGAAGCGCTCAAGCAGCTTGGCCAGCCCGTAGCAGCCAGCCACGGGAATGACGAAACGTCCATCCGTGTGACTTCCTCGCGGGTAGAGCAAACAAAGCAGCGGGATCACCAGCATCGGTGCGAATTGCACGGCGGCGTAAAACCGAAGGTCGCCTCTACCCATCTGTTCGGTCCAATCCCAGTAAAGCAGACTGGCGACGCCCAAGGCCACCAGCGCGGGCAGAATCAGCCATTGGCGGCCCAACCGGGGCAAGCGGTCACGCAGGAAGCCAGCCAACAGAGCTGCAAAAGCGACCGCAATCGGCAATCTGTCCCAATACAGCCGATGGGTATCAGGCGAGATGTGGTAGAAGGCGGAACCAGCGCTAATAGCCGCCACAGCCAGAAAGAAAACAAAATACGGCGCGGCATCCCAGGGGCCCGCAAATTGCCCTCGCCGGATAGCCCAAACCATTTCCGCCAAACCATATAGTCCAACAAGCATGAACGGCAGATTCGACCAGACGTTGGCACAATTTGCGGTTCCGAGGCAGGCGCGGGCATCGGCGAACGAATGATAAGCGGGATCCTGCGGGATCGCGCCCGACACAGTGCCCGCGCCGACGGCGAGCACAACCAAGGCGGCAAGCCAGAAGCGGCGGACGAAATTTGTCATCTCAATTTACCTGGCTCCGGAATTTTGAGTGTGGTCGCGATGGTATCGGGACTGGCATTGTCAAAATCCGCCCCTAGCCCATCGCCTGTCACGGGGATCATGCGATCGCCAACACTTGGTTAATAGATTTTGCCGAATGCGCCGCATACCGAACTTCAGCGACCATATGCCAGCAATCGTTAACCCGCCAACCGCCGGACGGCGGAAGACGCGGTAATCCGGCCTTCGCGGGTAAAGGCCTCGTGGTTGGCGATGATGTCGTCACGTTCGTAGAGGTAATTGACCATCATGCCCGCGGATTGGCACAAGCCCTTTTGGGATTGGTCCGCCGCCCAGTTGAGCCGGTCGACCGAAGCGCCGTTGCCAAGATGGAAGCGGGCAACGGGGTCGGCGGGCGCTTCTCCCGACTTGGCCGTCAGAAGGTAGTGGGCGCACAGACGGACGAGTTTGTCCTTCAGGTGCTGGCGTGCCGGCTCGTTTTCCCACCACAAGGGTTCGGTGACGACGGCGCGTTCCTCCTCGTCGAGATCGACGGGTAAATTTTTGGGATCGGTTCGGGTGAGCCAACGCAGGAACCCGGGGATGGGCGAGAGCGTTGCGAAGGTCTTGATTTGGGGAAGCTCCGTGGAGAGCGTATCGGCCACCTGCTTGATGAGAAAATTGCCGAACGAGATGCCCGCGAGGCCCGACTGGCAATTGCTGATGGAATAAAACACCGCCGTATCGGGCGGCCCTTCCTCATTTTCGCCGGCTTGAATTTCAAGCAGCGGAGCAATTTCGCCGGCCATCCCCGCGACCAGGGCGACCTCGACGAAGATCAACGGTTCGTCCGGCAGGGCCGGGTGGAAGAAGGCGAAACAGCGCCGGTCGTCGGCCAGCCGGCGGCGCAGATCGTCCCAGCCCTGAATGGCATGCACGGCTTCGTAGGCGATCAGTTTTTCGAGCACCACCGCCGGCGTGCGCCAGTCAATGCGTTCAAACTGGAGAAAACCCCGGTTGAACCAGGATCCCAGCAGGTGCTTGAGGTCCTGATCGACCGGCGCGAGTTCAGGGTGCTCACGCAACACCGAGATCAGCCGGGCGCGCATGTCGATGATGGCGGCGGTTCCCCCGCGAGGCATATTGAGGCGGCGGATGAGTTCCTGACGGGGCGATTCGACCGCCTCGCTCAATCTTGCGTAGTTTTGATCGTTGGGCTGCGACACATATGTGCGGGCGGCCGTCGTTATCGACTGCGAATCGGGTCCGAAATCCCTGGCCAGCAATTTGAGAAAGGCCACCTGCTCGTCGGCTTCCATGGCGGCGTAAATGTCGATCACCTGCCGCGCCAAGGCGGTACCCGACGCCTCGCCCTTGTGGGAAAGCAAATCGCGGCACAGTTCCGCCGCCGCCGCCGCGGACGCGCCGCCTGAGGAGGGCAGCAGGTATTGCCGGCCAATGTCGGCAATGGTGTCGAACATTTGCCTTACCCAAATTCTGGACATCTCGTCGATCCGCCTTCTGTTATGCCGGGGATTAGGTTATCGGCGTCCGCGCCGCCGCCTCCGGCCGGAAACGTCATCCAGGTTCTTGCGGCCCTGAAGGATGGTGGCCCGCATGGCCTTTTCGGCGCCCCGCTTGTCGCCGGCGCGAATGCGTTCGGCCACTTCACGGTGGGCCGGCAAACCGATTTCGAGCACCCCGTCCGCCTGGCTCTGTATGCGAAAGGTCAGCGCCAGGATTGTGCCGATGACACTGCTGAGCCGGCTGATGAACTGGTTATGGCAGGCGGCCAGTACCGACAAGTGAAAACTGTGGTCTGCCTCGTAGAAACCGTCGATGTCATCGGCGCTTTTTTCCATCCGGTCATAGGCGTCCTCAATGGCCGCCAAATCCGCCTCCGTCGCCCTTTCCGCGGCATAGCGCGCCGCGACAGGCTCGATCACCTCGCGCATTTCCATCAGGTCGTCGACCAGCTGTTCGCCGATATTTTCCGGCGTTAGCCACGACAGCACATCGGGATCCAGGAGATCCCAATCGTCGCGCGGCCGGACAAACGTGCCGGCGCGCTGACGCGCTTCGATCAATCCCTTCGACGATAGAACCTTTAGGGCTTCGCGAACCGCCGTCCGGCTGGCCTCGAACCGTTCCGTCAACTCGGCGTCGTTCGGCAAACGGTCGCCAGGGTTGAGCGCGCCCGAGCCGATTTCGCCGCCCATTTCGTGGACGATACGGCCATGAATGCCGGCATTGGGGTAGATGCGGTTGTCGCTAACGCTCATGTTCCCTTGAGCTTCCCGTGAATGGCGGGCCGGAGACTACGATCTTCCGGCCAGTATATCCTGAAATCCGCCGGTCGCGAATCCAGTTGGAAAACTAGGACCAATATCCTGCCGCCGCAACGCTGGAAAGGCGGCTCCGGCACTTAATTAACCATCGCTTCTGAAAAAGAGTGCGGCGGCGTCGCATTCATGGCGGACCCCCCTGCCACAAATACGACTGCCGCCGCCGGTCGCAGCCGCCGCAGCGACCGTTCCTCTCAGCCCTCGCGGGCTTACCAATTAGCTGCCGCCGAAGTCGCGCGGCTACGCGTACCCGAAAACCTAGATTTC
>CAYOAD010000182.1:0-7982 GCA_964401845.1 uncultured Rhodospirillaceae bacterium
CATCGATTCCGGCTCGATTTCTTCCTCCTGAGCCTGACACTCGGCGGCGATGGCGTAGGCCAGCGCCGCTGTCGGGACGGACAAATCGGCGCGCAATGGGGTTTTGACGGCTTTTCCATCGAGCACAATGGCATGGCCCGCCGGGGTGGCTTCCACCCCGGCTGTTTCATAGAAACGTTTCACTTGTTAGCCGCTCTGCGTCAGTCGCTGCCCGGCAGGATGGACTTGAGCACGCCGCCCAGACCGCCCTCCTCCTTCTTCTTTGCAGGCGCGGGTTGTTTCTTGGCCGCAGCCGGAGCGGCTGCCTTGCCGCCGCCCGCCGAAGCTGTGAGACAGGGATTTTTGTCCTCAGCGCCGCCACTCACCAGTGGCACCAGCAAGGCCAGTGGGTTGACCGCCGAAGCCGCCAGGCCGACGACGCCGACGGCGACTGCCGCCGCGTTGGGCCCGGCCGACGGTTCGGCCAGCGTGCCTCCGATGTCGATGGGCACGGCCAGGCTCAACAGGCTCGCGTCCTTGGGCTTGGGCTTGATCTGCATATCGATGGTTTCGTCCTGCAAATTGATCTTGCCGCCGCCCTGGATGACGATTTTTTCGGTTTCGAACAACAAGGCCGTATTGGTAGCGATGCCCTTCTTGATGTCGAACGCCGTCACCAGGCACTTGAACTTGGTGTCATTGGTGTCGGGACCGCCCGGCACCAGGCTGGTTAGCAGGTCGGCGGCGAGAAGGTCGATGTATTTGCTGCCGACGCTGCCGTTGTTGGACGCCGCCTGCATCGTCCCGTTCAGGCCCGCCATGATGGCCCGCACCGAATTGCCCGCTCCTTTGACGTCAACGGCGGCGTCAAGTTTGGCCACCAGCAGATCGGTAATTTGCATTTCCTTGAGCAGCCGTCCGATGTCCACTTTGGCGACATTCAGCTTGGCGGCGATGCCAGACTTGCCCTTGCGGCCGTCGACCGAGACCTTGCCCGAAAGCCCGCCGCCGGAAAGTTTGGCTTTGCCGAGCGTCAGGTCCGCCTTGCCGCCGTTGAGTTTTGCCCCCAGTCCAATGTCTTCCAGCACCAGACCGCTGGCCATCAGTTTGGCCACGGCGATCGAAACGTCGGCATTGACCGCGGCCAAGCCCTCCAAGGGCAATGGGTCGGCGCTGAAGACGCGCTTCTCGCCTTCCTTGGCGTCCGCCTCCTTTTTCGCCGGCGCTGCGCTTTCTTTGCCGCCCTGACCGAAATCGTCAACATTGAGCAACGATGAATTCAGCTTCGCTTCGATGCTCGGCGAACCGCCCGCCATGCGAACTTGAACGTCACCGCCCAGATCGCTGCCGCCGATCTTCACGGCGAGGCCTTTGACCCCGAGATTGTTTGGGTTGCCGATGAGGTTGCCGGCGACGCTGTAGGGGCCGATGTTGGGCAATTCCGCCCCGGCCAGTCCCTTGAGGGTGGCTAGGTCCTTGCCGCTGACGGAAAATTTCAGCGCCAATCCATCGGCGGCCATGGGTTTGGCTATGGTGCCGTCAAGACCGATCTCCGCACCGCCGGCCGATAGCTTAACGTTCAGCGGCCAGGGATCGTCCGGATTGGCCACTTCCGCCAGAGGCCCGAGGCGTCCCGATGCTTTGATCGGCTGGCTGTTGAACGCCGCATCGAGGGAAAACTCCAGCGGCGAAGACGCGCTGTCCGCCCGCCCCTCGAGGCGCGCGATGGCGACTTCGGTCGTCGCCCCGGACTGGCCGTCCCGGTAGGTCAGGTTGATGTCGTTAAGGACGATCAGATTGACCGTGGGCAGATCGCCGCTTTCGCCCGACCCGGCATCATCGGAACCAGCCTCGGCGCCTTCGAACACCCAATTTCCCACGCCCTTGTCGTTGGTCTCGAGCAACACGTCAAGGCCGGACAGCACCAGTCGTTTGACCTGGATGTCACCGGAAATCAGGGGCATCAGCGCGACTTCGACGGAGACATCTTTGAGTTTGGCGAGTTCCGGCCTGGAGCCCCAGGCCGCATTGGCAAACGTCACATCCGATACCGAGATTGAAGGCGTCAGCGATACGCTGAGGTCCGCTTCTCCGGCGATTACCAGCTTGCGGCCCGTGGCCTGCTCTGCTGCTTCGGCAATCTCACCGCGGTAGGCGTTTACGTCCACCATGGAAATGGCGATAAATACACCACCGATGACGATGACAATCAGGCCGACAATGCCGATTGCGATGTTGCGGATATTCATGAGTTCCTCCCGAGTAACGCGTCGACAAGTGCCGGAAGTTCTTTGAAGGCGTCGATAACGGCGTGGGCGCCCGCTTCCGTTAATTCTTCCGCCCCATGGTACCCCCAAGAGACGCCAATGGCCAAGGCGCCGGCATTGCCCGCCATCTCCATGTCAAAAGTCGTATCACCGACCATGACCGTCGCTTCGCTATCCGCGCCGGTCTCCTCGATGGCCCGCTCAATCATGCCGGGATGCGGCTTACCGGGGTTGAGATCGGCAGTCTGTAACGACATGAACTTGCCCCGCAGCTCATGTTCATCCAAGGTCCGTTTGAGTCCCGCCAAGGATTTCCCGGTGGCAACCGCGAGAAGCGCGCCGCCGGCTTCGAGGTCTTCGATCACCGACCGCACACCCGGAAATAGCGGCTCCCGCCTGTCGGCCTGGCGGCGCTGCGCTGCGTACGCCGCACGATAACCTTCAACCAGTTCGTGGTGTCGGGTGTTTGGTTCGTCCGGCGCCAGACGCGCCATGCATTCCAATAAGGAAAGCCCGACAACGCGGCGGATTGCCTCGGCTTCCGGTTCCGGCAAGCCTGAAACCGAAAAGGCGTTTTTCATTGTCTCAACGATGGTGTGCTGGCTATCCACCAAAGTGCCGTCGCAGTCGAATATAACCAAATGCATGGGACTCTCTGAAACCGGTTGAATACTGATATTGTTCGATAAATCAGTGCGACAATATGCCACGCGATTTTTCCCCGCCAAATGATCAATTATGTCCTTGCGGACGACGCCGCTAGCGGGGTCTCCGTCGCGCCGGAAAACAGCGGCATTCGCATAACCCGTCCCCCGGGCGCGAAGGCCGAAGTTGGCCGGTGTGAGTTCGATTGCCTACCCTTCGATCGACCTAGGGATGTTCCTCCCCCCCCTGGAGCATCCCGACATCCCCGACGGTCCCGCCACCAGGACCGTCGGGGTCTTTATTTGCGCCGGCTGGTTTGTCGGGGCGGGGACTAGATTTCCAACTCGGCGAACGGATCGCCGTCGTTGTTGGCATTGAAGCCGAACAGCTTCCAGGTTTCCGCCATGTGCTCGGGCAACGGCGCAACCGCCTGAACAATCCGTTTGTTCGGCCCGGCGATGGTGATTTCCCGTGCGTGAAGATGAAGCCCGTCAGGCAATCCCGGGACATCCAATTCCGCGTCGCCGTACTTGCCGTCGCCGACGATGGGATGGCCGATTGCCGCCATGTGAACGCGAAGCTGGTGGGTCCGCCCCGTTACCGGCATCAGCCCCACCCAGGCGCAACGCTGGGCTGCCGCCTCGACGACGGCATAGTAGGTCAAGGCGGGCTTGCCGGCCTTGGCATCGACCTGCACGCGTTCGCCGCCCTTGCCCGGCAGCTTGGCGATCCTGGCGTCGACCTTCCCCTCGTGCGGCCGGGGGACACCGGCCACCATCGCCCAGTAGATCTTCCGCGTGGTTTTGCGGCGGAACGCCTCCGCCAGTTTGGCGGCCGCCGACGCATTCCGTCCCAGCAGCAATACGCCGCTTGTGTCCTTGTCCAGCCGGTGCACCAGGCGTGGCCGTTCCTTGGCCTCGAACGTCAGGGCGTCGAGCATGGCATCGAGGTGCTTGGTTGTTCCGCTGCCGCCCTGAACGGCCAACCCGGCCGGTTTGTTGATCGCCAGCACATCGTCGTCGCGGTAGATCACGCGGGCCCGGAGGTCCGCTTCTTCCTGCTTGCTGAGCTTGAGCCGCGCCGGCTTCTTTTTCGGCCTGTCGCCCAGCTCGCCGAAGGGTGGAACCCGGACGTGCTGACCGGCTGCAAGCCGCGTCGATGCCTTGGCGCGGGCGCCGTCAATGCGCACCTGGCCTTTGCGGATCAATTTCTCCAGGCGGCCATGACCCAGGTCCGGATAGTGGCGCCGGAACCAGCGGTCGAGGCGAATATCGTCGTCGTCGCCGGTGACCTCGACCAGTTGGACACCTGTCACGACAACACCACCCGCATCAGCGCCAGACCGCCGAACAGCGCTAGAATGGACGCGACGACCGAAACGGCGACATAGCCCACCGCCGCCACGCCGGCGCCCCGTTCGAACAGCGTCGCAAAATCGAGCGAAAAGGTCGAGAACGTCGTAAAGGCGCCGAGGCAGCCGACCGTCATGAAGGCGCGCAGCTCATTGCTCACGTTCCAGCGCAGCGCCATCACCTCAATCAGGGCGCCCATGATGAACGATCCGATGACGTTGACCGACACCGTGCCCCAGGGAAAGCCGGCGCCGGCCAGCCGCATGACGTAAGCCGAAACGAAATGCCGCCCCAGCGCGCCGATCGCGCCGCCCGCCGCAATTGCCAACAACATTTTCACGCCTCTTCGCCCCCGTCCTGCATATCGCGGCGCAATTTCGCCCAGTAGGCCAGCCGCTTCGCCACGTCACGCTCAAAACCACGTTCGGTCGGTTGGTAAAAGCTGGCGCGTGGCATGTCGTCGGGAAAATAGTTCTGGCCGGAAAAGCCCTCCGCCGTGCCGTGATCGTATTCGTAGCCCTTGCCGTAGCCCAAATCCTTCATCAGGTTCGTCGGCGCGTTGAGAATGTGCATGGGTGGCATCAGCGAGCCAGTCTCGCGGGCCGCCCGCGTGGCCCCGCTCAGCGCCGAATAGGCGGCATTCGACTTGGGGGCCGTGCCGAGATAGATGACCGCCTGGGCAACCGCAAGTTCACCCTCGGGCGAACCCAGGAATTCGTAAGCCTCGCGCGCGGCATTGGCCTGCACGAGGGCTTGGGGGTCGGCCAGGCCAATATCCTCCACCGCGAAGCGCACCAGCCGCCGCAGGATGTAGAGCGGCTCCTCGCCGCCCGCCAGCATGCGCGCCAACCAATAGAGTGCCGCATCCGTATCGGAACCCCGCAGAGACTTGTGCAGGGCGCTAATGAGGTTGTAATGACCTTCCTGGGCCTTGTCGTAGACCGGCGCCCTGCGTTGCACGGTTGCCGCCAGCGCGGCCGTATCGAGCACCTCATCCGCCGGCAATGCGAACAGTTCCTCCGCTAGATTGTAGACAAAGCGGCCATCGCCGTCCGCCATCGCCCGCAAAGCCGCCCGGGCATCCTCGTCGAGAGGCAGACCGTGCCCCTCCTCCGCCTCGGCGCGCTGCAATAGCTTCTCCAGCGCCGCGTCATCCAACCGATTGAGCACGAGCACCTGGCAGCGCGACAACAGCGCCGCATTCAGTTCGAAGGACGGGTTTTCGGTCGTTGCGCCCACCAGGATGACCGTGCCGTCTTCGACATAAGGCAGGAAGGCGTCCTGTTGCGAGCGGTTAAAGCGGTGGATTTCATCGACGAACAGCAAGGTTCCCTGGCCCTGTTCCCGCCGCGCCTTGGCCGCATCAAAGGCTTTGCGCAGATCGGCGACGCCGGAAAAGACGGCCGACAATTGCTCGAAGTACATACCGGTGTGATCCGCCAGCAATCGGGCGATGGTCGTCTTGCCCGTGCCCGGTGGGCCCCAGAAGACCAGCGAGGCGAAGCGGCCCGCCGCCACCATGCGGCCCAATGGCCCATCTTCGGCAAGGAGCCCATCCTGACCAACGACCTCGCCCAGGTTTTTCGGCCGCAGCCGGTCGGCCAGCGGCCTCGGCGCGCCGTCTGAAAGGCCGGCGGCTTCGAACAGGTTGCTCATCAACGGACCACCACGTTGAGCACCTGTTCGCCCCGTCGAATGGCAATCCGCCATTCCTCAGATTTCTCATTAATTACATTAACTGCATCTGATACATTCTTGATTTCTATATCATTTATCTTTAGCAATACATCGCCAGGACGGAGCCGGAGCCGGCTCGCGCGGCTGCCGCCGGCGAGCTCCAGCACGATGACGCCCCGAATTAGGTTGCCGAGTCCCAGTTCCTCGGCAAGAGCCGGCGAGAGGTTTCCGATGGTGGCCCCGGCCAGGATGTGTTTGCTCGGTAGCTTCGTGAGGTTTCTCGGCGGCTCCTCCGGCGCCCTGACAAGGCTGATCCACACCGACCTCTGTTTGGACTTGCGCAGGATCGTCAGGGTTACCACGCCGCCAACGGGCTTCGTTACAACGCGGAACTGCAAGCCCTGGGGGTCGAAGATGTCTCTGCCGTCCACCTGCGTAACGACGTCGCCGATCCTTAGGCCGGCTTCGTCAGCCGGACCGCCCTTGAAGATGGAGTTGATCAGGACGCCGCCCGGCCGGTCGAGGCCATGGGCCGCCGCGAGGTCGCGCGTGACGGCCTGGCCCGAAGCGCCCAGCCAGGGCCTGACGATGCGCCCGCCCTGAGCCGCGCTTTCCACGATGGCGCGCACCATGCTGGCCGGAATGGCGAAGCCGATGCCGATGGAGCCGCCGGTTTTGGAGAATATCGCCGTGTTAACGCCTGCCAGGCGTCCGTCCATGGTCACCAACGCCCCGCCGGAGTTGCCGGGGTTAATGGCGGCATCGGTCTGGATAAAGAAGCTGTAATCCGACACGCCGACCTGGGTGCGGGCGAGCGCCGAGACGATACCGCTGGTGACGGTTTGCCCGACGCCGAACGGATTGCCGATGGCCAGCACCAGATCGCCGACCTCCAGGTCGTCAGAATCCATGAATTCGAGGAAAGCGAAACTCTCCCGGTCCGCTTGCAGGCGCAGGACGGCAAGATCGGTGCGTTCGTCCTTGAGTATGACCTTGGCCTCGAACTCGCGCCGGTCGGAAAGCGCCACGATGATCTGATCCGCCCCCTTCACAACATGGTGGTTGGTTACCACCAGACCGTCCGCCCTCACGATGACGCCGGAGCCGAGCGAATTCTGTATGCGTTCCCGCGTGCCGCCCCGGCCGAAGCCCTCGCCAAAGAACCGCCGGAAGAACGGGTCATCGAAAAAAGGCGAGCGGAAGCGCGTCTTGACCACCGTCCGGGTATAGATATTGACGACGGCCGGCTTAACCATGCGCACAAGCGGTGCGTAGGACAGCATGATCTGGTTTTGGTCTTGTGGAAGCACCCTTTTCTGGGCGTGGGCCGGCAGGCCTAGTC
The DNA here is from genome assembly GCA_964401845.1 of uncultured Rhodospirillaceae bacterium. Classification (GTDB taxonomy): domain Bacteria; phylum Pseudomonadota; class Alphaproteobacteria; order UBA2966; family UBA2966; genus CAYFKJ01. The sequence continues at coordinate 7,263 of CAYOAD010000182.1, forward strand.
CCAATATCAGAGCCACAGCAAACAGGGAGGCTGCGGCAAGCTTGGCTGCCGTCCGTCCCCCGAAACTACGCGAACCTGCCCAAACCATGAATTCGTTATCCCGTTCCGCTTTTCAAGTGGGTTTAATCTAGCGTCTCAAACGGAAAAGGGCAGCCCATTCGGCTGCCCTCTCCGACAAGCGCGAATTCGCGCTCAAGCCAATTCCTCAGACTTATGCCGCGGCGTCGGCCAACTCTTCGTCGTCGTCACCGGGCACCGGACCGGAATCCTGCCCCTTGGCATCGACATCGCGGTCGACCAACTCGATAACGGCCATGGGTGAGGCGTCGCCATAACGGTAACCGGCCTTGAGCACCCGGGTGTAGCCGCCTGGACGGTCGGCATAGCGCTCTGCCAGAACCGTGAAAAGCTTGTCGACGAGCTTGGCGTCGGGAATGACGGCCAAAACCTGCCGGCGGGCATGAAGGCCGCCGCGCTTGCCGAGCGTAATCAGCTTGTCGACCACGCCACGTAGCTCCTTGGCCTTCGGCAAGGTGGTTTTGATCTGTTCATGCTTGACCAGCGCCGCTGCCATGTTGCGGAACATGGCCTTGCGGTGAGAGCTGGTGCGGTTGAGCTTTCGCCCACTTCTGCGGTGACGCATCTATCGTCTCCTGAACCTAATACTGGACCTGGTCCCGGGGCGCCGCTAAAACGGCTCCTCGAGCTTCTTGGCCATTT
>CAYOAD010000183.1:0-7924 GCA_964401845.1 uncultured Rhodospirillaceae bacterium
AATACCGGTACCCGGCCACCGACGCGGCGGAATGTATCAGGCGGGATTTGGCGTGTAAACGGGTTAGAGGGCCTCGGGACCTTATTCGGCCGCCAATTGCCGTAATTTCTCCAAACAGGCAGCGCGGTCTGCCTGAAAATCGTCCTCAACCCACCAGTTTTCGACCGCCGCGACGAGGTCGCCCACAGCCGGTCCTGCTTCGATGCCTAAATCAAGGACATCGCGTCCCTTTAGCGGCAATTGCGGCGGCTGCCAACCTTGCGCGATTTCAAGCAGCCCAGCCATGTTACAGCCCGCTTCGGAAGACCAGTCCAGCAGAATGCGGTCGACGACGTACTCGGCGCCCTTCCGGTAGAGGATTTGACGCAAGGAGCTGTCGGTCATGTCAGGCGTCAGCGTGACGTCGCGCCCGGCCATCGCCCTCAGCCTTTGGACGGCCGTGTTGGGCAACCTGAAACGCCGGGCCAACGCTTCGGCGCCCGCCGGCTCCAATTCAAGCAAGGCTGCCAAGCGGCGAACCGGGTCCGTCAGGCCGCGTTCCTCTTCGATGACGCAGAGGCGTTCCAGACGGTCGGGCTGGCCGGCCTCCGGCAGGATTTCGACCAGAACACCGGTTTCCGCCATCAAACGCAGGGTCTCGGCGGGCGCATGTGCTGCCAGCAGCCTCACAAGTTCCGCCGACACCCGTTCCGCCGACAGTGTGGGCAGCTTGGCGGCCTGGGCGGCGCAGGCCGCCAGGCCGTCGTCATCAATCCTGCTCTTGCCGTAGTGGGCATGGAAGCGGAAGAAGCGGAGGATGCGCAGCACATCTTCCTCGATGCGCAGCGCCGCATCGCCGACGAAGCGGACATGTCCGGCTTTGAGATCGCCAAGACCCCCTGTGGGATCATATAGGGTGCCGTCGGGATCGCAGAAGATGGCGTTGAAGGTGAAATCGCGGCGCTGGGCGTCCGCCGCCCAATCATCGGTAAAGGCCACCCTGGCGTGACGGCCGAACGTCTCCACATCATGGCGCAGCGTGGTGACCTCAAAGCCCCTGCCGCCGGTGACCGCCGTCACGGTACCGTGCTCGAAACCGGTGGGCACGGCTTTGATCCCGGCCGCCTCAAGTAATTCGATTACGCGTTCGGGCGGCAAAGCGGTAGCGATATCGACATCCTTGACCGGCCGGCCCGACAGGGCGTCGCGCACGCAGCCGCCGACAAAGCGCGCCGGAGCGTTGCCGGCTTCCAGGGCCGCCATCACCCGGGCGGTTTCGGCCGCCTGCATCCAGGGTTGAGGGTCGAGCTGCCCGGCGGGCTCCATGGCGATTGGCTGTCTATTTGGTCGGCGTCGCTTCGGCGGGAACGATGACGCCGTTCACCAGACGCGGCGAGGTGTAGGTGGCGTCGGTCGGATTGCCGGGAACGACGCCCGTCACGAACAAAGCGAGGATGGCCAGGACCAGTCCGATGATGCTGAGCCAGATCCACGGGGTTTCCTGCAGCGGCGGATCACCGGCGGCGGCCCGGCGTCGGGCCATGAAGGCCCAGATGGCGTAAAGCACAAAAGGCAGGCCGAAAACCAGCGCGAACTTGATGATCTTGAACAGCATCTATCCGGCCCTCTCCCCGGTCACGCGGGCATAGAAGCCGACCAGCATGCCGGCAGTGGCGCCCCAGATATACCGGTCCTCGTAGGGGAGCACGTGGAAATGGCGTTCCTGACCACGGAACTCCCGGCTGTGGCGCTCGTGATTGGCCGGATCGAACACGAACGACAGAGGCACTTCGAAGACCTCTGCGACTTCGAATTCATCGATTTCGAGCGTGAAGGCCGGATCGACGAAGCCGACCACCGGGGTGATGATAAAGCCCGTGCCGGTGCGGTAGGGATCGAGGCAGCCCACCACTTCGATCTGGTCGGGCGAGACGCCGATCTCCTCGTGGGTCTCGCGCAGGGCCGTTTCAATGGCGTTGTCGTCCTCGGGCTCCACCCGGCCACCGGGGAAACTGATCTGGCCGGGATGATGGTTGAGGTGGTCGGTGCGCTGGGTCAGCAGCACGGTCATGTCGCCCTCGCGGTCGACGATGGGCAACAGCACGGAGGCCGGCTTGAGGTTTTCGTCGACGAGGTCTCGGCCGTCGAGCCAGACGTGCGGACGGACGTCGGGATTGAGGTCGAAGTCACTGCCTCCGCTGCCGGCGAAGCTGTCGCCCAACCGTTCTATAATCTGCTCACGCATCAGGTCTCATCATCGTCCAGACGGCCGAGTTCGAAAAAGCTGCCGCCGCTCCATACCCCCAAAATGCGGTCATCCGTCCCGATCCGGCCAACGCCGAGGTCGACGAGGTCGTAATAAACGGCCCGCGAGATCAAGGCTTCCAGGTTGTCCCGCACCAATACATAGGGTGTCGGCTCCCCGGTTTCACTATTTATTGATAGGCGGATGGGATGGCCGGTATCCGCCGTGACTTCATCGTCCAAATTTGTGCGGAAGGTAAGGCGCTGGTTCTCGCCCGCCCCCTCTACCGTCAAGGCTACCGCGGTGAACGGGGCATCGTCGACCTGAACGCGGGCCTTTTCGACCGGCGTCACGAGGTAATATTCACCGTCCTCCTCACGCCGCAAAACCGTCGAAAACAAGCGCACCAGCGGTTTGCGGCCAATGGGGGAGCCATGGTAAAACCAAGAGCCATCGCGAGCGATTCGCAGGTCGATGTGGGGGTTTAATATTGGACCGGTTCGTTGATCGCCATTCGCCCTGCCGATGCCGTCGGCAAGCTTGTCGAGGTCCCCGGCCGCCTCATCGGCCGGTTCCGCCGCGCCGCCGTCGCCCGAGTGGGATGAGGTCATAGGAAATCACCGGTTACCAGATCAAATGGAGTATGTCCCTTGAGTATAACCGACCCGGCCGACAGCGCCAAAACCGAGACCCCCGTTTCCGACCTGGACAGTCCCCCGGACGAGGCCTTGCTGGCAGAAATCGAAGAGCTCGGCCAACGCCTCGGCGTAGTGCGAGAAGCCGTCGGCGACATCATCTTCGGCCAACGCGAGGTCGTCGAGGAAACGCTGATCACCCTGCTGGCTGGCGGGCACGCCCTGCTGATCGGCGTACCGGGTCTGGCAAAGACCCGGCTGGTCGAAACCCTCGGCACGGTGCTGGGACTGTCGGAAAAACGCGTTCAGTTCACGCCCGATCTGATGCCGGCCGACATTATCGGCTCGGAGGTTCTGGAGGAAAGCGACAGCGGGCAGCGCTCCTTCCGCTTCATCCCAGGTCCGGTTTTTTGCCAGCTGCTGATGGCAGACGAGATTAACCGGGCCAGCCCGCGCACCCAATCGGCACTGCTGCAGGCCATGCAGGAGAAACACGTCTCCGTCGGGGGCCAGCGCCACATGCTGCCCAAGCCCTTCCACGTCCTGGCGACGCAAAATCCGTTGGAGCAGGAGGGTACCTATCCTCTGCCGGAAGCCCAGCTCGACCGTTTTCTGCTGCAGATCGATGTCGGCTATCCCGACCTCGACGCCGAACGACAGATGCTGCTGGCGACCACCGGCGTCGATGAGGCGGATGCCCGCGAGGTCCTCAGCGCCGACGAACTGATGGCAGCGCAACGCGCGGTCCGGCGTCTGCCGGTCGGCGAAAGCGTCGTGGCGGCCATCCTCGACCTGGTGCGGGCCGGACGGCCCGAGGAAACGGACCTGGAAAGCGTCCGCGCGCACGTCGCCTGGGGTCCCGGACCGCGGGCCAGTCAGGCCTTGATCCTGGCGGCGCGGGCGCGCGCCCTGCTGGACGGCCGTCTCTCGCCCTCGATCGACGACGTTGCCGCCCTCGCCGGCCCCGCCCTGCGCCACCGCATGGCGCTCAATTTCGCCGCCCGGGCCGACGGCGTCACGATCGAAACCGTAATCGACAGCCTCATCGCCAGGCTCGGCTAAGGATAATTCCGCCATGGCCAGGCAAGGGTCATCCCAACGCCACCGCGCGGAACACCTGGCGGCCACCCTGCCGCCGTTGATGGTGGCGGCCGAACGCGTCGCCTCCACCGTCGCCCAGGGCGTTCACGGCCGCCGCCGCGTCGGCACCGGCGAAACTTTCTGGCAGTTCCGGCAATACCAGATCGGCGATCAGGCCAGCGACATCGACTGGCGCCAATCAGCCAAGTCCGACCGCGTTTTCGTCCGCGAACACGAATGGGAAGCCGCCCAGTCCGTCTGGATCTGGTGCGACGCCTCGCCGTCGATGTTCTACACCAGCGACCCCGCACTGCCGACCAAACACGACCGTGCCGCCATTCTTGCCCTGGCAACGTCCGTGTTGCTGGTTCAGGGCGGTGAATACGTCGGACTGATGGGATCGGATTTCCCCCCGGCGACCGGCCGCGCCACACTTAACCGGGTGGCGGCGGAACTAGAGACGAGGCCATCGGCGGAAGCCGGGAGTCTGCCGCCCCGTGTGCGTCTGCCCAGAGCCGCCGACATCCTGCTGATCAGCGATTTTCTAACGCCCTTCGCCGAGATCGAGGCGCATATGCGCGGTCTTGCCGCCGACGGCGTTACGGGAACGCTGATGCAGGTGCTGGATCCCATCGAACTGGATCCGCCGTTCACAGGCCATGTGCGTTTCGAAGGCCTGGAGGGCGAAGCGGATTTCACGGCCGGCCGGGCCGACCGCCTGCGCCAACCGTACCGCACGAAAATCGCGGCGCGGCGTGATGCCCTGGCGACGCTGGCCCGGCAACTTGGCTGGATGTCATTGACGCACGCCACCGATCATGCGCCGGAGGCGGCCTTGCTTGCGCTGTATCTGGCGCTGGCGGAGCGCCATCAACAAACCCGCAGCCAGGCGGGTTGACGTGATGTTCGGTATTTCCTCCTTCGCCTTCGTATCGCCCTGGTTTCTGGCGCCGTTGCTGGGTCTTCCCATCCTCTGGTGGCTCTTGCGGGTGACGCCGCCGCCGCCCAAGCAGGTGGTGTTCCCGGCCGTGCGCTTGTTGGCGGAGCTCGAGACCGAAGAGGAAACACCGGCCCGCACGCCCTGGTGGCTTTTACTGCTGCGCCTGATGATCGCTGCCCTCGTCCTGATCGCGCTGGCCCAACCGCTGCTCAATCCCGGTGTCCGCCTGAATCCCAGCGGCGGTCCCGTGATCGTGGTGATCGACGACGGCTGGGCCGCCGGACCCGGCTGGTCGGACCGCCAGACCGCGCTGGAAGGCCTGTTGACCGAAGCCGAGCGCGCCAATCGTCCGGTACGTATCCTCACCACCGCTTACGCGAGTGCAACCGCGCCGCCTTTGTTGACCGACATCATGCCGGCCGTCGACGCCCTGAGTTTGGTCCGCGCACTCGAACCCAAGCCCTGGCCGGTTGACCGGGCGGCGGCCCTGGCCGCTCTCGAAGGCGTCGAGGTCGACGGACCGGCTGACGTTTTTTGGATCAGTGACGGCCTCGCCGCAACAGGCGTCGAGGCGTACGATTTCGCCGACGCGCTTCAGAAGATCGGTCCGGTAGACGTGATTGGCGGATCGGATGCACCGGCGCAGCTGAGCCTGAAACTGGGCGATGAGCCCGGACCCGATCTGGTTCTCGTCGCCCGCCGGGCGTCCGACGGAGCGGAGGTCGACAATTGGGTTCTGGCGACCACCGGAGACAACCGCGTCGTGGCGCGTCAAAAGCTGCGCTTCAAGGCCGCCGAATTCGAGACCCGGGCCGTGCTCCAGCTGCCCACCGAAACGCGCAACCAACTGGCCCGCCTGGAGATCGAAGGAGAGGCCTCGGCGGCGGCGGCCGTGCTGATCGACGAACGCTGGCGGCAACGCCCGGTGGGATTGATCTCCGGGACGGTGCTGGAGGACGAACAACCGCTCCTGGCGCCGCTCTACTACATCGAACGCGCTCTCAATCCGACCACCGAGCTGCGCCGGGGTGAAATTCGCGGTCTCCTGGCCCGCCCCCTGGCAGTCATCATGATGGCGGACGTCGGCCGCATCGTCGGCCCCGACAAGGCCAAACTTCAAGCCTGGATCGACGGCGGCGGCGTGTTGTTGCGCTTCGCCGGACCGCGCATGGCCGAAGTGGCGGACGACCTGACGCCGGTCAGGCTGCGCAAGGGCGGTCGCAATCTCGGCGGCGCGTTGACCTGGAGCAAGCCCGCCTCACTCGCCCCGTTCGAAGAAACGAGCCCGTTCCACGGGCTGACCGTTCCTGCCGATGTCCGGGTCCATCGCCAGGTACTGGCCCAACCCGATCTCACGCTCACCGAGCGCACCTGGGCGCGGCTGGCCGACGGGACGCCGATCGTCACGGCGCAGAAACGCGGCAAGGGATGGGTTGTTTTGGTCCATACCAGCGCCAACACCGAATGGTCGAACCTGCCGCTTTCCGGCCTCTTTGTCGACATGCTGAAGCGCGTCGTTGAACTGGCCCATGGCGTGGCGCCGACGGCCAGCGGCGGTAACCAGACTGCCCTGCCGGCGCTCGCCACACTGGACGGTTTCGGCCGTCTCGGCGATCCGCCGGCATCGGTCCGGCCCCTGGTGGACGAAACGGCGCCCGGACCCGGTTTACCGCCGGGCTATTATGGCGCGCCGGACAACCGGCGGGCTCTGAACCTGGGACCAGCCGTCGATGCCATGAAACCGCTGGGGGCGCTGCCGCAAGGCGTGCGGCGCCTCGGCTTCACCTCCGGCGAGGAGGTTGACCTTAAACCCGCGTTGCTGGCCGCCGCCGTTATACTTGCCCTGATCGAGCTCACCGCCAGTCTCCATCTCAGGGGCTTGCTGAGTGGCCTCACGCCGCGCTTGCGCCGGCGCATGGTGGGCGGCCTGCTCGCAGCATTGATGGTCTGTCAGCCTTGGCCTCAGGCCGTGGCGCAGACCACCGACGACGAGTTTGCCCTGGCGGCCTCGCTGGAAACCCGTCTGGCCTACGTTTTGACCGGTGATTCCCAAATCGACAGGATCAGCCAGGCGGGACTTTCGGGCCTTACCCGCATCCTCAGCGCCCGCACCTCGGTCGAGGCGGCCGAACCGCTGGGAATCGAACTCGAAATCGACGATATCGTATTTTTCCCGCTGCTCTACTGGCCCATCACGCCCTCCATGCCGGCACTGTCGGAAAGTGCGCTGGCCAAGATCGACGGCTTCATGAAAAGCGGCGGCACCATCCTGTTCGATACCCGCGATCAGCAGGCCGCCGCCATCAGCGCCACGACAGGATCCGGAACACCGGAAGGTCTGCGCCTGCGGCGTCTACTGGGCCGTCTCGACATTCCGCCGCTGACGCCGGTGCCGCCCAAGCACATCCTCACCCGTGCCTTCTATTTGATGCAGGCCTTTCCCGGCCGCTGGGCTGGCGGCAGGGTCTGGGTGGAGCGTCACGGCGGCGGCATCAACGACGGCGTCTCGGGCCTGATGATCGGCGCCAACGACTGGGCCGCCGCCTGGGCGATGGATGAAGAAGGCCGCCCGCTGTCGGCCGTCGTGCCGGGCGGAGAGCGGCAGCGCGAAATGGCCTACCGCTTCGGCGTCAACGCCGTGATGTACGCCCTGACCGGCAACTACAAGGCCGATCAGGTGCATGTTCCCGCTTTGCTGGAAAGGCTGGGGCAATGACGGTCGCCGACATCACCTTCACGCCGCTGCTGCCCTGGGCGCTAATCGCCTTGATGAGCGCGGTGGCCGTACTGTTGCTGGGCTACGGCTGGGTCCGCCGGGTGTCAGGCAGCGGCCTTAGAACCATCGCCATCGGGGCGGGCATCATCGCCCTGGCCAACCCGTCACTCATCGAGGAACGCCGCGAGCCGCTCAAGGATGTTGCCGCCGTCATCGTCGACCGCTCGCCCAGCCAGAACATCCAGGACAGGCGGGCAGCGGCCGACGCAGCACTTGAGGCCCTGCAGACGCGATTGCAGGCGTTGAACGGCCTGGAGGTCCGCATCATC
>CAYOAD010000184.1:0-7922 GCA_964401845.1 uncultured Rhodospirillaceae bacterium
CGGCATCTGATGTGTCTTTCAGACTTATTCGGCTGCAAACCGTTCCCCGTTGCAGCTTGAGGTGAATCAATATCAACCACTCACCGACGACTTCGGCAGGCGTTCGTTCCTCGACAAACAGCTACTGAAAAATTTTGGAATCTATGCGCCTTCCCCGGAAATATTTTGACGCTTTGCCGGTGAAACTGTCAACGTTTCCCTGGAACGTCTTGACCAAATGTATTCCCGCGTACGGACCGCTCGGTCAATGAAATCCCTCGGTTAAATCCAAGGCGAAACTAGGCGGGGCGCGGCCGGCGGCGCCTAGCCCCTGACACCTTCAATACCGTCGATGAAGGCCGTCAGGTTTTCCCCAAGATCGTCACACAGGTAACCGCCCTCCTGGACAAGCACGGTGGGTAGAGCCAGCCCTGCGACAGCGCCGCCGATCCGCCGAAAACCTTCCACGGAGATGTCGAGGAAGGCCAATGGATCGTTCGACTGGGCGTCTAGACCGAGGGAGACAAGCAGGACGTCCGGCGCAAATGTTTCGATCGCCTCCAGACCGGGCGCCAAAGCCGCCAGATATTCGTCGTCGCCGGCGCCGGCGGACATCGGGATATTGAGGTTGTAACCGCGCCCCGGCCCTTCTCCCCGTTCATCCGCGTAGCCGCAGAAGAAGGGATAGAAAACGTCCGGGTCGGCGTGGATCGAAACGAAATGGACATCGTTGCGCCGGTAAAAGATGTACTGCGTTCCGTTGCCGTGGTGAACGTCGACATCCAGGACCGCAACGCGGCCGGATTTCCCCGCCGCCCGGAAATTGTCGATCATGTGCTGCGCAGCGACCGCCACATTGTTGATGAAGCAAAACCCTCCGGCCATGTCCGCGAACGCGTGGTGGCCGGGCGGACGGCACAGCGCGTAAGCACTTCGCTCACCGTTCAACACGATATCGGCGGCCGTCAGAGCCGATTGCGCGGCCGCGTAGGCCGCCTCCCAGGTGCCTTCACCGATGGGACAGGCCGTATCCGCCATGTGATAGCCGGCCTGACCCGTAATGTGGCCTGGTCTCCGCGTCTGAAACCGGTTGGTGTGGACATTGGGGATCATCTCATCGCCGGAATTAGGCAGCGCCCGCCACGCCGCCAGGCCTTGCCGCAGGAAGGTGAGGTAATCGGTCGAGTGGATGGCGCCGATCGGCCCCATGCCGTGATCGTCCGGCGGAACGATTTCGTGCCCCGCCGCGGTCATGGCCGCCAGGAAGCGCTCGGCCCGTTCCGGCTTTTCCGGATTTTCCGCCAACGCGCCACGAACAATAAACCGCTTCGGGTAGTGTTTTTCATGCGCGTCGCTGTAGACGGTTTTCATCCCGTGTTTCCCACCTGGTCATTTGCTCCTGAGATATTCGGCAACCGGAAAATACAGCCAAAACAACAACATGGAAACAAATCCCAGGGCCGTCATGATAAGCAGGGCGGGCCCGCTGCCGAATAGATCGGCAAGGGCGCCGAGGTAAGCGAAACCGATTGGGGCGGTGCCGATGCAAATCGTCAACAGCCCGAGCATACGGCTTCGTTGTTCAGGCGGCGAGAGCCGATAGACCAGAGTAACCTGGGATGCGGCGAACAGGCCCGCGCCTATTCCGGCAACACCGATACCCAATGCCGCCATCGGTACATCCCCTGCAAACCCGAGAACGACAACGCCTGCCATGCAAATCAGGACACCACCCATATAGCGGCCCCAAATCTGCCCTTCGGTGCGGGCCCGGCTTACCAGCAACGAACCAATGATGGCGCCGCTACCCTCCAGGGCCGCGATCAGGCCCACGGCATCGGGCGTTAATCCCAAAGTCTGTTTACCGATAACGGGAATCAGCGCCGTAAAGGGGAAGCCGAACAGGTTGAATATGATCGTGATGGCGAATGCTGCGACAAGCTTGCGCCACCTGACGGCAAAGACGAAAGCCTCTGAAATGCCGCGCAATAAACCGCGTTTTTCCGTCTCTGCCCCTCCCTCACCCAAGGAAAATCGCAGCGCCAGGACCAGCGCGACGAAATAGAGGGAGACGGACAGAAATAATATGCCGCCAAATCCCAGCACGGCGATGAGAACCCCCCCGACGATGGGCCCGACGGCACGGGTGAGGGTGTTGCTTGCGGCGTCGAAGGACAAGGCTCTGGACAAGTGATCGGGACCGGCGATCTGGCCGAGTAGATTGCGCCGGGCGGAAAAATCGGTCGTCCAGTACATACCGCTGAGGATGGTTCCCAGCGCGAGGTGCCAAAGTTCCAGTTCACCGCGAAAGGAGAGAATGGCCAACACACCCGATACCGCCACCATGGCCGTCAGCGACAGGCGCAATACCATTCGCTGCCCGAGCCGATCGACCAGTGCTCCCGTTACGATGCCGAACAGGGAGAACGGCAGCAAACGCAACAACGTGAAGGTTGCAACGAGGAAGGCGGACCCGGTCTGGTCGAAAACGTAGATACCGAATGCCAAGAGTTCCAGCCAGCGGACAATGCCCGACGCGATGCCGATCAACCAGGCCCGACGGAAATCGGCGATGCGCAGCAGGTCGGCAAGGCCGAACGCCTCCCGGCCCGCCTCAGCGGACAAAGATCGCTTTGCGCTCATGCTGCTTCAGCAGACGGAACGTTCTGTCATCGCCCGCCGATCAGTGTCTTCAGCAGCGTCCGCACGAGGCGGCCATAGGGCGGGCGGAGCAAGCCGGCGCCGTTCAGGCGGCTTTGATAAAAGACGCTCTTGCGCTTGGTGAAGGTTTCGAAGCCGTCCCGACCGTGATAATGGCCCATGCCGCTGGCGCCGACGCCGCCGAAGGGCAGGTTGTCCTGGGCGATGTGGAAGAGCGTGTCGTTAACCGTCACGCCGCCGGATACGGTTTCCTTCAGGACACGGTTGATGCGGCGGCTATCGGTATCGAAGTAATAGAGAGCCAGTGGCCTGTCGTGGTCGTTGACGTAATCAATGGCTTCGCCGAGATCCCGATAGGTCAGAACCGGCAGAATGGGTCCGAAGATCTCCTCCTGCATGACCGTCATGCCATCGGTGGGCTGCAGCACCAGTGTCGGCGCCATTTTGCCCGCCGAGTTTTCAAATCCCTCGCCGGCCGGATTGATGGTGACGACCTGAGCGCCCTTTTCAGCGGCATCGTCCAGATGCGCCCGAAGCCGGGCATAGTTACGGTCCCCCATGACACTGGTGTAATCGGGATTGGCCGCGAGGTTGGGGTACATGCCCGCCATCTTCTGCCGGGCATGGGCGACGAAGGAATCAAGATTGGATTCAGGCACCAGAACATAATCCGGCGCAATGCAGGTTTGTCCCGCGTTCAACATCTTACCGGCGACGATGCTGCCGGCGGCCCGGTCCATGGCATAGCCCGGCGCGACGATGGCCGGTGATTTCCCCCCCAGTTCCAGCGTCACAGGCGTCAAATTCTCCGCCGCCGCCCGCATGACGTGATGCCCGATCTTGGTCGCGCCGGTGAACAGCAGGTGGTCGAACGGCAAGCGGGAGAACTGCTCGCCCACTTCCTGGCCGCCCTGCACCACGACGACTTCTTCCGGCTCAAACAATCCTTCGATCATTTCGGCCAGCAGCGTTGACGTCTTGGGCGTGAACTCGGATGGCTTGATCATCACCCGGTTACCGGCGGCCAGCGCTCCGACCAGGGGATCGATGGCCAAATAGAAGGGATAATTCCAAGGGCTGATGACGCCGACCGTGCCGAGCGGTTGTTTTAGCACCTTGGCCCGCGCCGGCAGGAACGCCAGATTGACGGCATGGCGTTCGGGCTTCATCCAGCCTTTTACATTGCGCCTGGCGTGACGGATGGATTCCACCGTCGTGAAGATTTCCGCCATGCGTGTCTCGACGTCCGAGCGATGCCCAAAGTCCTGCGATATGGCGTCGGCGATCCGGTCCTGGTTAGCCAGCACCGCACGCAACAATTTCTGCAGGTTGGAGCGACGTTGCTCGGCAGTGGGTGCGCCAGCCTCCCGGTAAGCCTGTTTCTGGGCATCCAGCAACGCTTTGAGCCGCTCCGCCGTGATGGGCGAGTGGGTGGCCGCGTTGCGCTTGGCGTTGGGGTGCAGGACGGCGATGGTCATCGACGGAGCCTCCGAGAAGGTCGCGGAAAGACCCCCTTTATAGCATGTTTCGGCGGCGATACGCCCCCTGTTCGGCGCCCATTCTCATCCTATTTACAGTCGTGGTCAGGCCGCAAACGAAAGTTAATCCTTGCCCGCAGCCTGTTATTTATTTTAAGCTTAAAATATATTCCCAAGTAGATATTCAAAACCGCCGGGAGCCAATTGATGCCGGGTGTTGATAACACCGACGAAATATCAGCCAGTCCGTTGGTCAACCCCTTGCAAGGCCAGCATGCCTTCGTCACCGGCGCCTCCCGCGGCATCGGTGCGGCGATCGCCATGGAACTTGGCCGCTTGGGGGCAATGCTGTCCCTTACCGGCCGGGACGAGGGAGCCTTAAGCGAGCAGATGGAAGCGGTCGGCAGCCGCCACGGTGGCGATGTCCGGGCTTACGTCATGGACGTCACCGACGGCGATGAAATCGCCCATATCTTCGCGAAGGCGGCCGAGGATGCCGGCGGACCCGTCGATATCCTGGTCAACAACGCCGGCGCCGCAACCAGCGCGCCCTTCCCCCGCATCACGCCGGAAGCCTGGCGGGCAATGCTGGAGGTCAATCTCACGGGCCCCTATCTCTGCACCCAGGCGGTGCTCCCCGGCATGCTGGAGAAACGCTCCGGCCGTATTATCAATGTCGCCTCGACCGCCGGTCACAAAGGCTACGCCTACGTGGCGCCCTATTGCGCCTCCAAACACGGGGTCATCGGCATGACGCGGGCGCTGGCGCTGGAGATCGCCCCGTCCGGCGTCACCGTCAACGCCGTCTGCCCGGGCTTTACGGAAACCGACATTGCGGCGCGGACGATCGAAACCATGGTCGAGAAAACAGGCCGCGACAGAGACGAAGCCTATGCGGAGCTGGCGAAATTCAATCCGCAAGCGCGCCTCGTGCAGCCCGAAGAAGTCGCCCAGGCGGTCGGCTGGCTGGCGCTGCCGAGCTCGGGTTCCATCAACGGCCAATCCATCATGGTCGACGGCGGTGAGGTTATGTCATGACCGATACGGTTGATTCCACCTCGGGCGGGGATCTCGAATCCTCTGTCCAATCCGACGACAAGCCCGAACTCCGCGTCTGGTTGCGCCTGCTGACCTGCTCGACGCTGATCGAACAACATGTGCGCTCCGGATTGCGTCAGGAATTCGAAACCACCCTGCCCCGCTTCGATGTGTTGGCGCAGCTCGACCGCGCCCCCGACGGCATGACCATGGGACAATTGTCACGCCACCTGATGGTCTCGAACGGGAATATCACCGGCCTGATCGATCGGCTGGTGCAGGAGAAACTTGTTACCCGCTCACCGGCTCCGGATGACCGGCGGACGCAATTGGTTCGTCTGACCGACGAAGGCCGCGCGGTCTTCGAGCGCATGGCGCCCGCTCACGAATCCTGGGTCGTAGACCTGATGGCCGGCTTGGAGCGTCAGGAGAAAACCGAACTCTACGACCTCTTGGGTCGTTTCAAGAAATCCCTCAAACAATCTTTGCAAAATGGAGACGAAGAATGAAATCAGTAAACGGCGCCGACTTTACGCCGGAGCATTTTGGTTGGGAGGTCGCCGACGGGGTGGCCACGCTCACGTTGAACAGGCCGGAACGCAAGAACCCGCTGACTTTCGAGAGCTACGGCGAAATGCGGGATACCTTCCGCGAACTGCAGTATGCCGATGACGTCCACGCCATTGTCATCACCGGCGCCGGCGGCAACTTCTGCTCCGGCGGCGACGTCCACGAAATTATCGGCCCCCTGGTCAAGATGAACATGATCGACCTGATGCGCTTCACCCGCATGACCGGCGACGTGGTCAAGGCCATGAGGGCTTGTCCGCAACCCGTCATCGCCGCAATCGACGGTGTCTGCGCCGGCGCCGGTGCGATCCTGGCGATGGCGTCCGACCTGCGCTACGGCACGCCGGAATCCTCCGTGGCCTTCCTCTTCAACCGCGTCGGCCTGGCGGGCTGCGACATGGGCGCCTGCAACATGTTGCCGCGCATCATTGGCCAGGGACGGGCGTCCGACCTGTTGTATTCCGGCCGCGCCCTTAAGGCCGAGGAAGCCGAGCGCTGGGGTTTCTACAACCGCATCTGCAGCGCAGACGAACTGCTGGCCGAAGCCCAGAAGACGGCCGGCCGCATTGCCAACGGCCCCACTTTCGCCAATGGCATGACCAAAAAGATGCTGCACCAGGAATGGAACATGGGTGTCGATGAAAGCATCGAAGCAGAAGCGCAAGCCCAGGCCATCTGCATGCAGACCGAGGATTTCACGCGGGCTTACAACGCCTTCGTGGCCAAGGAGAAACCTGTCTTCGAAGGGAACTGACGTGGCCGATACGAGCTTTCTGAACTGGCCGTTCTTTGATGACGGCCATCGCCGCCTGGCCGAGGAACTGAGTGCCTGGACGGCGAGGGAAATCGCACCTTTCGAAGATGACGAGGACGACGTCTTCGGCCTGTCGCGGAAGTTCGTTCACATGCTGGCGGAAGACGAGTGGCTCAAATTCGTGGTCCCTGCCGAATACGGCGGGGTCCACGAGAAGCTCGACGTGCGTTCGCTTTGTCTCTGTCGCGAGATCTTGGCGCGCACCTCGGGTCTGGCCGATTTCGCCTTCGCCATGCAGGGGCTGGGCACGGGATCGATCTCGCTGTTCGGCGGGGACGAAATCAAAGGCCGCTACCTGCCCGCCGTACGCGCCGGTGAACGAGTCGCGGCCTTCGCATTGACGGAGCCCGGTGCGGGTTCTGATGCCGGCGCGCTTATAACTACGGCAGATCAGGAGGGCGGCGATTTCGTCATCAACGGTGAAAAAACCTTCATTTCCAACGCCGGCCTCGCCGACCAGTACGTCGTCTTCGCCCGAACCTCGGACGACGGCGCCCGCGGCCTGACCGCCTTCGTCGTCGATACCGACACGCCCGGCGTTGAGGTGACGGAGCACCTGGAAGTCATCGCCCCCCATCCGCTGGGCACGGTGACCTTTACCGATTGCCGTGTGCCGGCAAGCCAGATGCTGGGCGAGATCGGCGACGGCTTCAAGGTCGCCATGTCGACGCTCGACATCTTCCGGTCCACCGTCGGCGCAGCCGCTCTCGGCCTGGCCCGTCGCGCCCTCGATGAAGCCTTGGCGCGGGTCAAGTCGCGTGAAGCCTTCGGCCGGCCCATCGCCGATTATCAGTTCACTCAGGGCAAGCTGGCCGACATGGCGACCGAGATCGACGCCGCCGCCCTGCTGATCTACCGCGCCGCCTGGACAAAGGACTGCGTTGCCGACCGCGTCACGCGGGAAGCCGCCATGGCCAAAATGTACGCCACCGAAGCGGCCCAGAAGGTTATCGATGAAGCGGTCCAGCTATTCGGCGGCACCGGCGTGTTGCGCGGCACAGCGGTGGAGCGCCTCTACCGCGAAATCAGGGCGCTGCGCATTTACGAAGGCACGACGGAGATCCAAAAAATCGTCATCGCCAGCCAGGTGATGAAGGAAACGCCGTAGGTCACGGAACATGAGGCTACTCGAACCGCTCGACGTCAACACCATCACCATCCCCAATCGGGTGCTCGTCCCGGCGATGGTGACGCGTTTGTCGGGTGAAGACGGCTTCGTGAACGAGGCGGTAACCGAACGCTACGTGCGCTTCGCCCGCGGTGGGGTTGGCCTGATCGTGGTGGAGGCCTGTGCCGTCCATGGCTCGAAATCCGGCCCTCTGCTGCGGCTTTCGGACGACAAGTTCATTCCCGGCCACCGCGAACTGACCAAACGCATCCAC